>CAJPTV010000184.1 GCA_905373665.1 Bacteroidia bacterium | reverse complement strand
CAATAATTCACAGCATTTTTTCACTACGAATCTTTTCAATGCACGATTTTTTATGTAGCTATTGTTCCTCCAATTCGTTTCCCAAATACTCCTCGTCCATCAGTTCTTCCACTTCTACCTCATCTAATTGACAGCCTGCGGCACGCCACTTGGCAATAAAAGGGAGTTCTGCTGCGGGTGTACCTACAAACATAGCCTCCATCCCCTCTGCGTGCGCAAGGGGATTTACCTTCCATGCCTCGAGGGACTGATTGAATGCTCCACAGTTGTAAAACAAGAAACTCATGTTTGTTACCCTCGCTACATTCCATTGTTCTAAGGGTTGATTGAAGCGGGAGCATCCTTGGAACATCCCAAATATATCGGTTACTTGGCTTACATCCCATTTCTCTAACGGTTGATTGAATGCAACACAATTGGAAAACAAACCTTCCATTTTATTCACGTTGCTAACATCCCACTTTTCCAGTGGTTGATTAAAGGAGCGGCACTCAGCAAACATTCGGGACATATCAGTTACATGGCTTACATCCCAGCTTTCTAAAGTTTGGTTGAAAGTCTCGCACCCCTCAAACATACTATTCATATTGGTTATCTTGCTCACATCCCATTTCGCAAGAGAGGAATTAAATGTTGTACACCTTCGGAACATCATCTCTAGGCTAGTACATTGACTTAGGTTAGGAGTGTCTACTCCTTCCTCAAAACGCATATTTACGCACCAACTAAAAGCATTGTGTAGCTGCTTCCAGACTACGTCGCCAAACTGTACGACAGAGATAAGCGCATTAGCATAGTCGTAATGCGAGTCAAACTCCATGAGCATTCCCTCTACGCCTTCTGGACCAGCTTCAACGACGTAAACGCCGTCTGTGGGGGGAGTCAAGCTGTAAGGGGAGGTCTCCTCAAAGTCAAATTTCCCTATGTAGGAGGTTACGGTCACTTGTTCGGTGTGCCGATCATCTGGCGTCGTCTCATTGTACCACGTTAGAGTATACGTTCCCAAGATTGGGATTTTGAGCTCCTGTCCCGCCTTGGCTTGCCACTTTGTAATAAATGGGCGCGCAGCTTGTTTCGCATTACACCCCCACAAGGAGAGCAACACTGCACTAAGTACGACGAGCAGTAATATTCTTTTCATCTCGCTTTTAGTTGTTTATTCTGTTTTACTAACAATGCCACCAAAGTAATAAAAAAGGTTCGTAGCGTTTCCACCACGAACCTTTTCAACATCTACCTCTTGCTATTATTCCTCGGTTGTATATTCCTCCTCGGAATCCATATTCTCTTCAACGTCGTCTAATTGACAGCCTGCTTCGCGCCACTTGGCAATAAAAGGGAGTTCTGCTGCAGGAGAAGCTACAAACATGCCTTGCATCCCTTCAGTGTATGCAAGGGGGTTAATCTTCCACGCCTCGAGGGACTGGTTGAACGAGGTACACTTGAAAAACATTCCACACATATTTGTAACCTTCTCCACATTCCATCGGTCTAAGGGCTGATTGAAGAGGACGCAATCAAAGAATAGCCCCGACATGTTGGTTACTTGGCTCACATCCCAGCTCCCTAAAGGTTGATTGAAGCTCTCGCAATTAGCAAACATACCACTCATATCGTTCACTTTACTGACATTCCACTTTCCCAGTGGTTGATTAAAGGAGCTGCACTCAGCAAACATTCTCGCCATGTCGGTTACATGACTTACATCCCAGCTTTCTAGAGGTTGGTTGAAACTTTGGCAGGTCTCGAACATACTATTCATATTGGTTATCTTACTCACATCCCAATTCGCTAGTGGAGAATTGAATGACCTACACCAATGGAACATCCCCTTTAGACTGGCACATTGGCTAAGGTTAGGCGTGTCAATTCCTTCATCAAAACGCATGTTTACACACCAACTAAATGCATTTTGCAACCTCTTCCACTTCACGTCGCCAAACTGTACGACTGTGAGGAGCGTATGCCCATATTCGAAACTGTTTTCAAACGACATCAACATCCCCTCTACTCCCTCAGGACCAGCTTCCACCACATAGATACCATCGGTAGGAGGGATTAAGATATAAGGTGTCGTTTCCTCAAAACCACTCTCGCCCATATAGGCTGTTATGGTCACCTGTTCGGAGTGCCGATCTTTAGGCGTTGCTTCATTGTACCAAGTAAGCGTATATGTTCCCAAGATTGGGATTTTGAGCTCCTGCCCAGCAGTCCCCTTCCACTTTGTTATAAACGGGCGCGCAGCTTGTTTCCCATTACACCCCCACAAGGAGAGCAACACTGCACTAAGTACGACGAATAAAAAAATCCTTCTCATCTCGCTTTCAGCTGTTTATTCTGTTTTACAATCTACGCTACCAAAGTAATAAAAAGGTTCGTAGGCATTACTCTCCCACGAACCTTTGCTGTGCGCTACCATTTATGCGCTATTGTTCCTCCATTTCTTCTTCGTATTCCTCCTCTTCGAGTACAAATTCCTCTTCTCTAATCCGATCTAATTGATACCCTGCTTCACGCCATTTTGCA
>CAJPTV010000183.1 GCA_905373665.1 Bacteroidia bacterium | reverse complement strand
GTATTTTACCCGTTGTCTTTCGGGAAAGAAGGGCAAGATGGGGTGTCAGATTTACGAAGCTTCGTTGGCTGGTGAGGGGTGGGACAATCCGTCACCGCTAACCTTGGCGGCAGATTCGATCATAGTGGCGCATCCGGCAATAGCTCCTGATGGGCTCACGCTTTATTTTACGAGTGACCTGCCGGGCGGTTTTGGCGGTTTGGATCTTTGGAAAGTGACGCGTAACAGTGAGGGGGATTCGTGGGGTGAGCCGATCAATATGGGGGGTGACATCAATACTTCGGGCGATGAGGTCTTTCCATACGTGCATTCGGATGGCACGCTTTATTTCTCCTCGAATGGTTGGCCAGGGATGGGGGGATTGGACATCTTCCGTGTCAATAAAGATGCGAAGGGTGGGCTCTCGGTAGAGAATATGCGTTACCCGATCAATTCGTCTGATGATGATTTTGGGATTACGATTCAGAAGGATCGTGAGGAGGGTTTTTTCACCTCGCGGCGTGCAGGAGGACGTGGGGGGGATGATATTTATTGGTTCTATCTCCCACCGCTAGAGTTTAACCTTCTTGGGGCGGTGACTGACGAAAAGGACAATTCGCCGTTGAAGAAGGCGAAGGTTCGTCTTGTGGGTTCGGATGGGAGCATTCAGAATACAGAGACCAACGATGAGGGTAAGTTTAAGTTTATTTTGAAGCCTAATACGGACTATGTGGCGATAACTTCGGACAAGGGTTACCTCAATGGTAAGCTCAAGACGTCGACCAAGGGTAAGTCGGTCAGTGAGGACTTGACGGTAGAGGTTTCGATGAATTCGGTGGCGAAGCCGATAGTACTTCCTAACATTTTCTATGACTTCAATAATTGGGAACTGCGTCCAGAGTCGGTGACTTCGTTAGACTTTTTGGTGGAGGTGCTCAATGACAATCCGACTATCGTGGTGGAGTTGGGTGCTCATACGGACAATCGAGGTTCGAAGGAGTATAACTTGGAGCTATCGCAGAAGCGTGCTCAGTCGGTGGTGAACTATCTTATAGAGCATGGGATTCCAGCAGAGCGTTTGCGTGCTAAGGGTTATGCGCAGGGAGAGCCTTTTGTGGTTACGCAGGCGTTGCACGAACAGTATGATTACTTGCCAGTGGGGCAGGTGCTCGATGATGCCTTTATCGACTCTTTGGCTACGGAGGAACAAAAAGAGGTTGCATGGCAGAGTAACCGCCGTACGCAGTTCCGCGTATTAAGTAATGATTATTTGCCTAAACCCTAAGTTATTTTGTGGTCAATCGATAGGGGCGGAGATGTCGGTCTTAAAATCGGTTCTTTTTCTTTTTGTTTTAGCACTGTGTACTTCTGGGCTTAAGGCTCAGAAGTTCTATCAGTGTGAGGAGAATGAAATGCCAGATTTGAAGGTCTTTGCTGCAGAGTCGCCCAATGGGGCAGACTTCAACGCTTGTTTTGTCTATGATATCGTGGAATTGAAAGGTGTCGGGACGGTGTTTCAGACAGCGACGCGGGAGGAGGCAGACTTTTCGTTACAATTTGTTGATGAAAAGAAAGATGCTGACTTCTCGTTGTGGATAGTAGATTCGCCAGCGGAGGCAGGATGGGTAAACAAGGAGAAGGAGCATCTCTTTGATAAGTATCTTAAGGAAGTAAATGGGACAAAATCACTCTGAGCGTTACCTACAACGTGGTGTATCTTCCACTAAGGAGGATGTACACGCGGCAATATCCGACCTCTCTAAGGGGCTTTTTCCCAATGCTTTTTGTAAGGTACTTCCAGATGTACTGGGGGGCGACCCTGAGTACTGTATGGTGATGCACGCGGATGGTGCGGGTACGAAGTCGAGTTTAGCTTATGCGTATTGGCGCGAGACGGGGGATCTGTCGGTTTGGCGTGGTATCGCACAGGATGCGATCGTGATGAATCTTGACGACCTGCTTTGTGTGGGGATTTGTGATAAGATTCTTCTTTCGTCGACGATTGGGCGTAACAAACGTCTAATTCCGGGTGAGGTGTTGCGCGAATTGATTGAGGGGACGGAGGCTTTTTGTGCCAAGATGCGCAGGTTGGGTGTAGATATTCAGCTCACGGGAGGCGAGACGGCGGACGTGGGCGATTTGGTGCGGACGGTGATCGTGGACAGTACGGTCGTAGCTCGCACGAGGCGTGATCAGATTATCGATAACACGCGGATAGCGGCGGGGGATGTCGTAGTCGGGTTAAGTTCGTTTGGTCAAGCTTCTTATGAGGACGAATATAATGGCGGTATGGGGAGTAACGGTTTGACCTCTGCGCGTCATGATGTTTTCGCAAAATGGGTTGGTGAGAAGTACCCAGAAACGTATGATGGTGCGATGGAGTCGACGCTTGTCTATTCTGGACAGGTGGGGCTTACAGATGCGGTTCAGGGGTCTCCGCTCAATGCAGGGAAGCTGGTGTTGAGTCCGACGCGGACGTATGCACCTATTATTCAAGCGCTGTTGGGTAAGTGGGGGGCGGAACGGATTCATGGTTTAATTCACTGTTCGGGTGGG
>CAJPTV010000182.1 GCA_905373665.1 Bacteroidia bacterium | reverse complement strand
CCTCTTAGGCGACCTCGCCATCCTCCTCGTGGAAATAGCAGAGGGGAACGACACTGCTTTCATCTACGAGCGTATGGGGGTGCGTTACAACTCCCTTTTCATTGACGAGTTTCAAGACACCTCGCGCCTTCACTGGAGCTTGCTCGAGCCCTTTGTCAAAAACGCCATTTCGCAAGGCGGCGAGGCGCTGCTCGTGGGCGACGTCAAGCAGGCCATCTACCGGTGGCGCGGGGGCGACTGGAAGCTCCTAGCAGAGAAGATCCCCGGAGATTATGAAAATAACCTCTCATTAGAGACCCTCGCCGACAACTACCGTTCTGCTGCCCAAGTGGTCGAGTTTAACAACCAGCTCTTTGCCGACCTCCTCCCCGCCACACTGCGCTATACCGACGAGATTGCGCACGGCGTCCCCGAGGCACTTCCCTCCCCTGCCATCAAAGCAACAGTAAAAAAGAATATCGTAGAGTTCCAAAAGCTACTCGCCTCGGCGTACCAAGATGCTGCGCAGGGGGTGAAAAGTACGTTAACGGGGAATGTCCACCTAACCCTCCTCCCCAAACCCGACAAGCAAGAGCCTAGCGAAGAGGAAGAGGGCACAGCCCCGACGCCTACCCTACAATACACCTTGGCTTTAATCGACTCGCTGATAGCGGATGGGCTCTCGCCCGACAAGATAGCCGTCCTCGTCCGTACGCGGCGCATGGCGCAAGAGTTCGTGGCAGCCATCTCACAACACCAACGCGAGGGGGGGACACCGTATGCGGTCGTGAGCCAAGATGGTTTACTACTCGACGCTTCGCTCGACGTACAGCTCGCCCTCGCTGCCCTGCGTATCGCTGCTGGCGTGGAAGAGGATTTAGACCGCATCGCCGTGGCACAATTCGTCAACGAGCACCTTGCCCCCGACGAGGCGTGGACTACCCAAATCTTTGACAAAGAGCACCACGAAGCCCAACTCTCGCCCCACCTTCAAGAGACCCTCGCGTGGCTACGCAACCTCGCCACCCTGCCCCTCCTTGACCTCTTTGACAGCATACTGCAAGGGCTCGGACTCCCCTCACACGACGGCGAGATGCCCTACATCGCCACCCTGCGCGACAAGGTCTATACCTTCCAACAGCGCCAAGAGAACAACGTCCACGCCTTCCTAACGTTCTATGCGAACCAAGACCCACAAAAGCGGCACGTAAGCAGTGGCGACACCACGGGGGCACTCAACCTCCTCACCATCCACAAAGCCAAGGGGCTGGAGTTCGACACCGTTATCTGCCCCGAGCTCAATTACCACCTTTTGCTCAATAACGACGACACCGTCTTGTGGAGCAAAGCCCCCTCCCTCAATGGACTAAGCGAAGAGGAGAGTACCTCCCTCGGCAAATTGCCTCACGGCGTATCGCTACAACACCTCGCCTCCAACTTTGCCCCCAACACCGTGGATGAGTACCTGCTCCGCACTGCCGATGCGCTCAATACCTATTACGTGGCATTTACGCGCGCAAAACGTCAACTCTATCTAATCCACGAATACACCACCGAAACGGAGAATTTGACCGCAAAGAAGCGCAAAGAAGGCACGTTTGCGCATGACTTTAGCGCGGTGCTCCTCCCCGTGTTGGAAAAATTCCCTTGGACGACGACCGAACCCCCGACAGCGGAGGGCGTACGGCACTTCCATTTCGGCGAAGCTACGCTCCCTACGCCATGCGCCATTCCGTCCCCGTCGACAGATGGAGTGGCTACAAGCCGTAAGCCCGCCGTTTACCTTCAATGTGCCCCTTTGGCAGGGCGAATGGTTCTCAATGGACAAGACCTCGACTTAGCGACTCAGCTCGCGCGGAGCGAGGCGGCGAGTTTAGGCACTAAGCTTCATAAGCTGATGACCACCGTCGACACCGCAGCCGACCTCCCAGCCCTCGGCGAGCAACTGCTACGCGAGCAACTTTGTACTCCTGAGCAGGCAGAGCGCATCCTCGTTTCGCTCCGAGCGGCTATGCAAGACGAGGCGTTACGGGCGTGCTATGAGCGTGCGCATCCTGCTTGGGCAGAACATGACCTTTTGGCAGCGGATGGGGCGGTGCTTCGTCCTGACCGTGTCGTCTTTCTTCCTGATCGCATCGTGGTGATAGACTTCAAATTTGGGAATAAGCACTCCGTTCACAAGAAGCAAGTAGCGCGTTACGTCGAGGTATTAGCAGCCCTCGGTTATCCATCCCCCGAGGGGGTCGTGTGGTACATCCACGTCAATGGTGCGCCGAGCGAGGTTCTAAGGGCGGACGGCTCGTGGTGAAGGAGCGTCGTGGGAGCGTAACGTATCAATACATTGTATACCAGTCCCCTGTAGGAGCGTAGCGCGCTTTCGCCCGCAACTCGGCACGGCGTGCCGCCTTCCCGATTATCCCTTTTCAACCGAATGGTGGGGTCCTGTAGGGGCGCAGCATGCTACGCCCTGCGCTGTCTTATCCTGAAAAAAGTTGACTCTAAAAACAGGAGGATTTTTAGAGATGCAGATACGTAGAAAGAATTTGCAGCATTATGCCCAAGCCATCGAACTACATCAGAAATATGGCTAT
>CAJPTV010000181.1 GCA_905373665.1 Bacteroidia bacterium | reverse complement strand
CAAGTGAGGGGATAAAACACCCTCCTGTTTGAACGAACGACCCCCTTGCGGCGTTATTACTAAAAACACACCTCATGGCTTTACAGCCCCCTCGATTAGATCGGATTAAGACGCCAGACGACCTTAAACGCTTTACATTGCCAGAGCTCTCGGGCATTGCGGAGGAGTTGCGCCAGTTTATCATTCGTTCGGTGGCTGCAAACCCCGGACATCTGGGCTCGAGCCTCGGGGTGGTTGAGTTGACGGTTGCCCTGCTCTACGTCTACAGTCCCCCAGAAGATCATATTATTTGGGATGTCGGACACCAAGCCTACCCTTACAAAATCCTCACCGGACGCCGCGAAGCCTTTGATACCAACCGACGTTATCGCGGCTTATGTGGATTCCCCCTCCGTTCGGAAAGCATTTACGACTGTTTCGGCACTGGGCATAGTTCGACTTCCATCTCCGCAGCCCTCGGGATGGCTACTGCCGACCGACTCCAGGGGCGTAAGAACCATACCGTGGCGATTATTGGCGACGGAGCGCTTACGGGGGGGATGGCTTTCGAGGCGCTCAACAACGGCGGCGCGTCAAATACCGATCTCTTGGTCATTCTCAACGACAACAATATGTCGATTGACCCTAACGTCGGAGCGCTCAAAGAGTATCTTTTAGACATATCAACCTCCCCACGCTACAACCACTTGAAAGATAAGGTCTGGGCATTCCTCTCCGCCTCTCCCTTTAAGCGCAAAGGGCTCAGGAACTTTACCCAAAATCTAAACCAAGCCCTTAAGGGGGCGCTCTTGAAGGGAAGTAACCTCTTCGAGGAATTCGGCTTCCGCTATTTCGGACCAATCGATGGGCACGACGCCGAGTACCTTGCGATGATACTCAAAGACCTAAAAGCGATTCCGGGGCCGAAGCTCCTCCACTGTATTACCGAGAAAGGGCACGGTTATGCGCCCGCTATCCAAGAGCAAACCCTTTGGCACGCCCCCGGAAAGTTTGACTACGAGACGGGCATCCGCCTAGCCGATAAGTCTAGCGAAGCGCCGCGTTACCAAGATGTCTTTGGACGTACGATCCTCGATTTGGCTAGAAATAACCCTAGAATCGTGGGGATTACCCCCGCCATGCCCACTGGCTCCTCGCTGAGTATCTTGATGCAAGAACTCCCTGACCAAGCCTTTGATGTCGGCATTGCCGAGCCGCACGCCGTAACCTTTGCCGCAGGGCTCGCCGTGGAGGGCTACATCCCCTTTTGTGTCATTTACTCCTCGTTTATTCAACGCGCCTATGACCAGATAGTCCACGACGTCGCTTTACAGAACCTCCACGTCATCTTCTGTCTTGACCGAGCGGGACTCGTCGGCGATGATGGCGCCACGCACCACGGAGTCTTCGATTTGGCATTCCTGCGCCCTATTCCCAATCTTACGCTTTGTGCCCCCGCCGACGAATATGAGATGGAGGCGATGCTCCGCCTCGCTGCTACGAGTTGTGGCCCATGGGTGGTGCGTTACCCGCGTGGGAATGCTCTGGGAAAGAGCGCACAACACGATACGACCGATTTGAAGCGTGGACGTGCGCGTGTGCTCTCTGATCGTTCTAATTGCGAAGCAGCATTCCTCACCCTTGGTACAGTTTATAAAAATGCTCTTGAAGCGAGAACGAGATTAGAGAACGAAGGATTGACCCTCGCACACTACGATTTCCGTTTCCTTAAACCCTTGGATGAGACCCTCTTGCGCGACATTGCATCCCGTTACCGTTACCTCTTTACGGTGGAAGATGGGGTGCTTGCAGGGGGCTTTGGTGCTACGGTTTTAGAAACGCTGCAGGGGATGGGGCTCGCGCAAATGCCACAGCTCTATCGCTTTGGTATACCCGATCTCTTTGTACCGCACGGTACGATTGCGCAGCTACAATATGATTGTGGCTATTCGCCCGAACGCTTAGCAGAGCAGGTGAGCACTATCTTGCGAGCGAAAACCACCCCCGATGCATGAAACGTTGGTTCTTCTGTATTTGTGAACTCCTCCTGCTCTGTCTCTTAGCCGGCTGTGCGCGCTATTTGCAGACTTATCACTACGTAGAGAGCCCCTCTTCTTCAAAAACAGAAGCCTCTTCTTTACCGCAAGAAACATTAGCGCTCGAAATACCTCGTTCGCAAGATACCACGCTTCGGGTTCGTCACCGAAAGGGCTTTTCCTACGGCTTTTCGCCTCGCTGGCGACAGTCGCTCTGGGTCGCCTACCAGTATGTGAGCGAGGAACTTACCCAACGAGTGAAGCGTAGCAGAAACTTTACTTCTGACCCCGAGGAGGCGCTGGCTGCTACCAATGACGATTATAAAAACAGTGGATACGACCGTGGTCATCTTGCCCCCGCTGCCGATATGAGTTGGGATGCGCAAGCGATGCGAGAGTCGTTTTATTTTACCAACATTTCACCCCAAGAACCCGCTTTTAACCGCGGCATTTGGAAAAAGCTTGAAGAACAGGTACGTACCTGGACGCGCCGCTATGATACCCTCTACGTCGTGACAGGCCCCCTCTTTATCCACGAACCTCGCTATATAGGACGCATCCCCGTCCCCTCGCATTTCTACAAAGCTCTCTTAATAAAAAGCGATAATCAATGGGAAAGTATTGCTTTTATTATAGAAAATAGAAA
>CAJPTV010000180.1 GCA_905373665.1 Bacteroidia bacterium | reverse complement strand
GCATCGGCGAGCGTGTAGCGGTAAATATCCGCATTCGTTCCCGTGGCATACGCACGCCCCGTTTGCTTCTTAGAGCTATAGTAGATCGCCTCGGAGTTTGGCGCCCAAACCACATCCTCTGCGTCGAAGTAAGGTGCAAGAGGCGTATCGTACGGTTCACCCTCGTTGATGTCTCGTCCGGGTTGAATACCGCCCTCTAGGGAGAAATCGGTAAGGAAGAGGTGCGAATATTGCCCATCGACCCAATAATCCCAGTGGCGATACATGAGGCTATCGATAATGCGCACGTTCGCATTGGGATAGTCTGGGTAGCGGTCTGCCGTAGTTTTTTCCACCTGCACTTTGCGGGAATAGAGGAGCTTTGCGCCGTTCGGGGAGATCCAGAACGACTCGATCCCATCAGGGAAAGCGGTCAGCTGCTTGGGTTGCGCCTCGGGTTCGAGCCCTAACTCAAAGAGCTGTGGTACACCGTCGACCGCCTTGAGGAAGGCGATACGCTTGCCTTCTGCGAACCATTGCGGCGAATTGCCCCCTTCGTGGAGGAGGCGCGGGGTGGTCTCTTTAATCCCCTGCAAGTAGATGCGCGTCCCGTTCTTCGCTTGGCGAATATTGGTGTGGGTGACTGTGTAAAGAACCTGTGCACGATCGGGGGAGAGGGCTATTGTCCCAAGGCGTCCCATTTTCCAGAGCACCTCTGGGGTGAGCTTCGCATTCGCAATCTCCTCTTGCGTGAGCCCATCTGCCATGGCGACGTCCTCCTTCACCACGGGCGTTTCCACCTCTAGCTTGGGGTTACAGCCAGCGGCAAGCAATCCAAGCACGGGCAACAACAAGCCTAGTCCTTTTACACGCATGATAATACTCCTTTAGAATTTGGGCAAAGATAAGGAAAAATCTGGTTCTTCGGCACTAGGGCTTTTGGGGGAGTGCCCTCATCCATTCAGAATGGTAGATTTAGGAATACCGAATCCTATTATTTTTATAGAAAAGAAAATATTCTAGAAGAGAAATAATGGAATACATAGAGAATAGAGTCGTTTTGGAGGGTACATTTTTGAGGGTACTTCAAGCACGCTCGAAGCACGATCTCTGTACGCTCTAAGCACGCTTGAAGGTACATTGAGCGTGTGGCGCGTAGGAGAGCTAAGGAATTGAGGAAAACATAAAGTAGATATAAGGGGCAGTAGATGCTGGACGAGACGGGGGCGAGATGACGACAAGTACAAGACAAATACAAGACAAGTACAAGACGAAACGGGGATAAAAAAACGCGGTGCGCGACTCCTAGAGCGTCACGCACCGCGGCAATACTTCGCGACCAAGAGGCTAGAAGCGAGCCTCGACTACGGCCCAGTCTACCAGTGCCCAGAACTCTTTGATGTAGTCGGCACGACGATTCTGATAATCAATGTAATAGGCGTGCTCCCATACGTCGCAGGTGAGCAAGGGTTGTAGCCCATTGCGAAGCGGGTTGCCCGCATTGCTTTCTTGCACAATCACCAGTTTTCCCTCAGCGTTCTTCGCTAACCAAGCCCAGCCCGAACCGAAGAGGGTAGCCGCAGCCTTGGTGAACTGCTCTTTGAAGGCATCGAACGAACCAAAATCCCGCTCTAGCGCCTTGAGAAGCTCGCCCGTGGGGGCAGCTTTGGGGTTCGGTGCAAAGGCATCGAAATAGAAATTGTGGTTCCAGAACTGCGCCGCATTGTTGAAGATAGCCCCTTCTGCCTCGCAAATCATCGTTTCGAGCGAAGCATCTTCAAAGCGCGTTCCGACGATGAGGGTATTGAGGGTATTGACATAATTGAGGTGATGCTTCCCGTGGTGAAACTCAAGGGTTTGACGCGAAAGATGCGGATTGAGTGCATCGAGCGCATAAGGTAGTTCGGGTAGAGTATGCGTCATAGTACCATGTATTTAGATTATTCAACAAGACCTATTTTCGGACACCAAGCCTCAAACGGACAGGCTGTACACTTGGGGCGTCGCGCTAAGCAAGTATAGCGCCCGTGGAGGATGAGCCAATGGTGCGCACGCCACCACTCCTCACGCGGGATGAGCGCTGTTACCTGCCGTTCGGTTTCCTCGGGTGTGCGCGCATTGTGGGTAAGCCCTAGGCGCGCCGCCACACGGTGCACGTGCGTATCGACCGCAAAGGCTGGAATATGAAACGCGTTTGCAAGTACCACGCTGGCGCTTTTGCGCCCGACCCCTGGCAAAGATTCCAGTTCCTCGCGTGTCGCGGGAACTGCGCCCTTAAAATCGTTTATAAGACACTTTCCGATCCCTGCTAAGTAGTTCGCTTTGGCATTGGGGTAGGAGCAGGAGGCTATGTAGGGCAGAATCTCCTCGGGCGTGGCAGCGGCTAGCGCCTGCGGATCGGGGAAGCGTTCGAAGAGGGCTGGGGTCAGCTTATTGACGCGCACGTCGGTGCATTGCGCCGAGAGGACGACCGCTAGGAGGAGCTCGTACGGGGTGTGGTAGTGCAGTTCCGAACGGGGGTCGGGCAGCACCTCGCGGAAGTAAGCACAGACCCTATCCGCACTCGACTGGGGCGACAGGCTCGGCGGCATTAGCGAATGGTGCTAAAGAGCCTCGACCAGCGGATATTGAATGGGAAGGAACGCGTCTTATCGGTTGAGAACCAGACGAGCACGGCTTTCCCCACGACGTGATCTTCGGGGACGAAGCC
>CAJPTV010000179.1 GCA_905373665.1 Bacteroidia bacterium | reverse complement strand
TTTCGGCCACTTTGCCAAAAATGCCACCTGCTACCAAGACGCGATCCCCTTTCTGCAAAGCCTCTTGAAACTTCTTAAGCTCCTTCTGACGCTTCATCTGCGGGCGAATCATAAAGAGGTAGAAGACCACGATAATCAAAGCGATCATCGCGATCGACATCCAAGGACTCTGCGCATTCGCGGGTGCTGCATCAAGCAGTAAAGACAATTGATTGAACATAATGTATTTTTCTCTGTATTAAAAGTTCCCAAATATTACTTTTCGAGCGCCTCTGGGGCGTCTTCCGAGAGCTTCTTTCCTTTGGCGCGAGCTGCGCGCTCGGCCTGCAATTGCTTCTCGCGCTGCACGATCTCTGCGTGTTTCTCTATCCGTCCCTGTGCTCTGAGCTGAGTATGGATGTTATCTAAGATACCATTCACAAAGCTCAATTGTTCGTTTGCGCCGAAAAGGTTCGCAATATCCACATATTCACTCAGCGTGACCTGCGTCGGAACATCCTGACAATAAAGCAGTTCTGTAATCCCTAGCTCGATAAGCAATCGGTCTGTGACCTTGATTCGATCTAGCTCCCAACGGGAGAGGTTCGCACGGATCAGCTCTTGGTGCTCGGCTGTGTGCCGAATGGTCTGTAAGAGCAGGGTCTCGGCATAACTCAAATCGTCGCTCTGCAAAGGCTTGGAGAGCAACTTTGTGTCGCGATCGGGGTTCTCCTTTAGACGCAGCAAGCGATCTACTAACTGCGTATTAGCTAGCTCAAAATCAGTACTATACGAGATGGGCGCCTGCAGAAAGAACTTTTGAAACAAACCGCTCTCGCCCGAAGGGAGATGCCCGCGCTCGGCCTCTTGCTGCAATTCCTCCTGCTCCAGCTCAGCGTACCACGACTGAAATAGCCAAGTGTAGAATTTCTCTGCTAGGCGCTGACTGCGCATCAAGAGGTTCTTTCGATCGGCGGCTGGGGTGTGAAGATAGTCGTAGTAAAAGTGTGTGTGTGTAAACTGCTGGAATACACGGATGAAGGTGTCGTTACTGACGTTCTCGCGAAGGGCTCGGACGTAGTCGTTGTCCAAGACGTCACTTTGGTCAATGGCTGCGACAAAACTGTCTTCGACAAAGGGTTTTAAGCGCTTTATCAGCTCGTAACTCGGGTAATTTTTCGCTTTTTCGTCCTCCAAATAGAAACGGGCACGAAGTTGGAACAGGGGGAGTAACTCGAGGAGAAACTCCTGCAGAGTTTGAAAGTTCTCGAAAGATTGATGCAATAGTTTGATGGCAACATCCACAACCACAGGAGAATCTCCCACATTGGCGCTTTGAAAAATCCCGTACTGATAGGCGGTTTGAAACACCTTTATGCGTATGAAGCGTCGTGTCAACATCGAATAACCTTCTCTCTCTCTAGCGGTCAGAGACTGAACCTCGCCACAAAGGTATGCATTTTTGCGAAACGCCGACAGTAGCACGAAAAATGCCTTCAGCCCTCGGGGGTGTAAAAGTGTTACGAAGGGGGGGGATTTTCTTCTTCAATATCGCATTATCTTTTCCTAAATCTCGTACACCTTGCAAGGGGGGACAGTAAGGGTTGCGTGCACATTGCAGGTATGTTGCGGGTACATTGCGGGTACATTGCGTTCGAGAAGTGGGGTGTTTTTTCTACCCTTTTTGATTGATATTTTAGAGTTGTTTGATTATTATTCTCGAGCAAAAACGTTCTTTTCTTAAAGAAAAAGAGGTTTAGGAAAACCTGAATCTGTGGTATTGAAGGAGGGGGTGGAAAGGCATAAAGGAGGGGATGAAAAGGCACAAAAAAAAGCCCTCCTAGTTTTCACTAGGAGAGCCTTCACTCTTTTGAGTCGGGGTGGGGAGATTCGAACTCCCGACCTCATCGTCCCGAACGATGCACGCTAACCGGGCTGCGCTACACCCCGAACTTCACGCCGCAAAGGTAGAAAGAGTTTTTGAATTGGCACACCGCCGATGATCAAAAAAATATTTCTACCTTTGTAGACTATCATTTTAACTGATACATCTAGACATGGACGTTATGCCCAGTGAAAAGAGAGAGAACCTGCTTACGGACGAAACCCCTAATGACGACCCTCCACGACAACGTAACGTCTTGGTACTGACGGATTTCTCTGAAAAAGTGCACGCTGCGCTCGCTTATGCCACAGCTTACACGAACAAAAGTGGGGGAGAGCTCTTGTTGCTGCACGTTGCAAAGCCGGAGGAGGCTGACAGAAGCCAAGATCTTTCGCAGCTTGTAGCCGAATATTCGGAGGCTGTAAAGTGCAACTGGTTGCTCTCGCAAGGGGATTTTCTCAAGGAGGTTACCGCTGCAATGCGGGACTTTCATGCGGCGATGGTGGTCATCGGATCTTCGCACCTGCACACCCCTGAGCTTTACAAAAAATCTTTGGCGCGTAAGCTTTTTAAGCATATCCGAGGGGTTTACCTTCTTGTGCAAAGTTGCGAAGAAATGACGCCCTTTCAGCGGATATTGCTCCCCGTAGACTACACCGACAAGCCTGACTGTCAGCAGATTTGGCTTGATCTCTTTGCTGGGATTTTCCCTTTCGAGGTGCATCTCGTGTTGCCTCAAGTGAACGAAAGTGAGCTGCAAGAGGTGGTTGACGCGAATGTCGAGCGGATTGTGGGGCGTTTGGAGGAAAGAGCGATTCCACACCAGATTTACACGGTCGAGGGG
>CAJPTV010000178.1 GCA_905373665.1 Bacteroidia bacterium | reverse complement strand
CTTTGTAGGTATCCCCCCCTACAAGCGTTACGCCCTTTAGCTCTTTTTTCTCAACGACCCACCCCGTATTACGAACGACATCGATTTTTAGGAGCGTCCCCTCTTCCACTTGTTCGCCGTAGCGAAGCTCCTGCCCATCTAGGCGTGTCATGGTACACGAGCCCCCTTCCGCTTTTTCCACAACGGGCGCATGAACGGTATACTTGGGCTTCGGATTAGGCTGCGTGTATGGGGGAATAGGCAACTGCCCCGTCCCCTCAAGCACCGTAAAGGTAAACTTCTCATAGCGCAGATGTTGCCACTTACCATTGACAGGGATGGAGATGGAGAGCGCATATTCGTACTCACCGGGCGCGAGCCTTATGATTTGCGGGATGGAGACGTTCTGCCGCTCGCCGGGTAACAGATTTACCGTCCCCGCGTCAAACGAGCTCTTTGTCTCATTCCCTTGACGCAGATAGACCTTCAGCCACAGGCGTGCTCCCTTTGTGGGGTCTTTTACAGAGAACTCAAAATGGCTGGTCAAGTAGTCGTTTTGATGTATCGTGCTCGGCTGCTGCCCTTGCTTACTGAGCACCTCGCCGAAACTATACGAATCGACCAACTCGACCTCCTGTACTCCGCCCCAATCTTTAGGGTAATACTGTGGCGAGACAATACCGCTACCATTACCAGGGGTTAAACGCTCGAGTCCTCCTTCGTTGTTCTTCTTGTCGTAGAAGAAGTGTACGTATTTCGCCCCCGAGAGCGGTCCAAAGGCATCGAAACGATATTCTTCCACTTCGCCCGGCGAGACACGTATGGTAGCGCGGTAGGTGATATCAGAGTAGCGCAAATTGGTTAACGGAGGCTCGTCAGCACTCTTCGTGAAAAGCGCCATGACGATGGCGTTGTAGTCTCGCGTCCCAACGTTCTTTACGCGTAGTGTGCAATGATTACTCACCCCGCTGTACATCTGTTTGGGTAACCACTCCATTTCGAGCATCGGTTGTGGCGTCACCTCCTTCACCACAAGTTGATTTTCGTCCACCGTTAACTCAAACACAGGCGAACGCCAATTCAGACGCGCCGTATGAAACGTCTTTCCCTCGGGAATATACGCTAACGGCGCTACGGTATACTTCCCTTTGGGGAGATCTGCCCATGCCAAGCGAATCTTGGTAACGTGGATGATTTGCCCCGACGCTAGCTTCTCTGGTACATCGGTCGACGCTACCTCTCTTATGGTTTTACCCATAGCATCTAAAACTCGCACCCCAGCCGTAAGCGTCAGTGTCGGATAAGCGGCATTTTCCAACCCTCGCACCGTACACTCTACCGATTCTGCCCTAGAGTACGTACCTTCTTTTACCTCGAAGCGCGCGCAGGTGAAATTGAGCGGATACTCATCCAAGGACGCACTTACCGAAGGCTGGATGCCAATAATCATGTCAGAGACCGAGAAGCTATAGCCCGGATTACTGTTGTTGGTATGATTCAGTTCTTGGATATTGAGGGCATTCAGGGCAAAGAAGCCATCCGAAGCCCCGTTGCCTCCCCAATTGAAGTGGAAATACCCCTTACCGTCATAACCGTCACAGACGAAAGCATGCGGTTGGTTATTGTAGGTATTGCCCGAATAGTACACAGGACGCTTTGCCTGCAATTCGCTCAGGAGGAGTGCCTGCCAATCGCGAAAGCTGTAATGGAGCTGCTCCACACGACGCAGCGTCTTGCTGTAATCGAAATTGCGAATCAGTGCCGTAAACGCATTGATAGAGGTTGCTCCACTTCCTCCGCCTGAGTAGTTCATCTGTGCGGCGCGCCCGAAGTCGTGCATCAGTGTAGCGACGGCGTCT
The DNA here is from genome assembly GCA_905373665.1 of Bacteroidia bacterium. GTDB lineage: Bacteria > Bacteroidota > Bacteroidia > Bacteroidales > CAJPTX01 > Bacteroides_D. Next base: position 901 of record CAJPTV010000178.1, on the reverse strand, counting down.
TGTTGCTCGGGTGTGGCAGACGAAGTGTAGGAGTTCAGCATCTTATCCCACGCGTAGGTATGGGTAGAAAGGTCCAGCGTCTGCTCACTCTCTTTGAACTTTACTACCCCTCGTCCTTGCTTTGGCCAAGCGTAGTAACGCATGATTTGCGTGATAGCCGTAGCCACGCACCCTGTTAACCCCGGAGTCTTGTTATTGTAAGGCCACCCTTGCCCCCAGATTAAGCTGCCCAGCAACGGTTCTACTGCGGCATTGGGGGCGCGCAACAGCTGCTCAGAGGGCGGTACTGTGCCCTTACGCACCTGTTGTACCCAGAGCGCATAGCCCGCAAGCCACGCTTTCAGTTCAGAAGACAGCGCAGAGGGCTCGAAACGAGACTGGGTAGAATAGCCGAGTACCGCGGGGAGCGCATCATCTCCTGCCACTACGACAAAACCGACACCGCTGCGGTTACCAAAGACGTAATAGTCTTTGCTGTCAGTCTCTCCACGCAGCGGAAGCCCCGTACTCGTGTATAAGAGCGCTAAGCGCCCCTCGCCTCGCAGAGGGGTTACACTTCTCCAATGCTTATTTGCCAATGCTTCGGCCTCTTGCAATGATATGGGCGCTGCCCACGCCGACAACGAAAACAACGTGCACAGCACGAGCAGTACACCGATAGCTCTTCTCATCCTCGCCATTTTGGTTTTCCTACATACAGCAGAGTGCAAGAATCGCGCCCTACTGTTGTAGGTAAACCTAACTCTACACGACAATGTTGCGCGGCTTATGACGAACCCATGACGTAAAATGACAAATCGCAGGAATCCACTACTTGGGCGTAGTAAGCGAGACGGAAACCTATAGAATCAAAAAGCCGCCCCTTGCGAGGCGGCTTCCTGACATAAATAGAGGAAATTTA
>CAJPTV010000177.1 GCA_905373665.1 Bacteroidia bacterium | reverse complement strand
GCCCTCTATCGCCACATCGTCGCTCTTTAGCTCCTTAAACCGATAGCCCGTTGCCTTCGCCGTTACTTTGACTTGAAGCTTCGTGCCATATTCTACCGCATCGAGGTTATCCGCCCCATTCCCCTTGACTTCAAAGGTACACTCCTCATTCCCCCCCTCTCTTGTCACAGTGACCTTCAGCTTCCTCTTTTCAAAGGTTGCCTTTACGGTCGTATTCTCGTTCACGGTGAACGTATAATCACTCTGCGCGAAAAGATCGGTCTCGTTTCCCGACGCGCCCACGGCTTTGAGTGACGTCAGTTTATACCCCTTTTTGGGGGCTACGAGCACCTTAAGCATCGAGCCTTCATCTACCGCCTCGAGCGCCGCTGCATCCTTACCTTCGATGGAAAGCTCCCCTTCTTCCGTATTCGTTTCAAGAGCTACCGCATACACAGGGGTTACCACATCTACTATACAGCTCACAGCTGGAATGGTGCTCCCTGCTGCTGCCATTTTTACCGTGATGGTCGTTGTCCCATTCTTGTTCGTTGCGGTTACCATCCCTGTAGCCTCGTCGTAGGTTGCTACAGTGGTGTTACTATTGGTTATAGTAATCTTCTTGTCCGACGCATTTGCGGGCTGCACGTCGATCAGCAATGGGAACGACTCGCCGCGATTCAATTTCTTTGTCCAAGGGGTCACGTGGAGGGCGGTAACGGCTACCACCTTCACCTTGCCACTACACGCATTCTCTAAGCTTTCGCTCTCTATCTTCGCCTTTAGGGAGAAGTTACCCGCTTCTTTCCCCTTTATGGTTATGGTCTTCCCGTCGTACGTTTTCACAATCTCTATCGCGTTGGGATTTGCCCCCTCTACGGTAACGTCAACTTTCTTTTCCGCCTCTACCCCCCACTTCTCTATCGCTATCTCGCATTCCTCGTTTACTGCAAGCGAGAGGTCTTTAGCGTTAATCTTGACCCCTTTTCCCTCGTGGCTATCTCCATTAAAAGTCCAGCCGCGCCCTTCGAGTGTCGCATGTGCTGTATTACCCTCATCGTTGTAGGTGAGTCCATTAACGATCAAGAGTATTCTCGCTGGCTCGGTCTGCTTTGCCCACCCCACAAGGCTTTGTGAGTAATTCTCCGTACTCATGGCAGTCTTTCCTAATCCTCCTATACCAGTCTTTAACTTCCAATTCCCTAAGGGTTGGTTAAAGGAGCTGCATCCGTCGAACATACTACTCATGTCAGTCACCTTGCTCACATCCCAGTCATTTAACGGTTGATTGAAGGCGGAGCAACTGTTGAACATATTGCTCATGTTGGTCACCTTGCTCACGTTCCAGTTATTTAACGGCTGATTGAAGGCGGTGCAACCATTGAACATATACCTCATGTTGGTCACCTTGCCCACATTCCAGTCATTTAACGGTTGGTTGAAGGCAGAGCAAACAGAGAACATACTCTTCATGTTGGTCACACTGCCCACATCCCAGCTATTTAACGGTTGGTTGAAGGCTTTGCAAGTAAAGAACATACTGCCCATGCTGGTCACTTGGCTCACATCCCAGCTATTTAACGGCTGATTGAAGGCGGTGCACCGGTAGAACATAAAGCTCATGTCGGTCACACTGCCCACATTCCAGTTATTTAACGGCTGGTTGAAGGCGATGCAATCCTTGAACATATTGCTCATGTTAGTCACCTTGCCTACAGTCCAGTCATTTAACGGTTGGTTGAAGGCGGTGCAACTGTTGAACATCTCGCTCATGTTAGTCACCTTGCTCACATTCCAGTTATTTAATGGTTGGTTGAAGGCGATGCAGCCAGAGAACATTTCGCGCATGTCGGTCACATTGCTCACGTTCCAATTTGCAATGGAACTGTTGAAAGCCGTGCATTTGTAGAACATAGTGCTCATGTCTTCCACCTTCGTAAGGTCGGGTGGCTTGATCCCATCAGCAAAGGTCATGTTCTCGCAACCAAAGAAAAAGCCGGACATCTTTTCCCACTTCACCGTTCCAAAATCAACCACCTCTTTGAGAGCCTTTTGCACCTTTGAAGAAGTCAGGAGCATATTCATACCGCTCACCCCTTCGGGGCCTGCCGTCACGGTATATTCGCCCGTCACCTCTGGCGTAAAGGTGTAGTCACCAGTCTGGCTTTCTACCTTAGTCTCAATCCCCTTCGGGTCTGTAATCACGAGCTTATACCCATTCCCGCCAATCGGGAGCTTCACCTCTTTGTTAGCTGCAAACTGCCACTTGGTAATAAACGGGCGTTCTGCGCCTCCTTGGGCGAATCCGCTCCCCCAACTCAGCAGCGCCACCAGCACCGCCGCCGTCACGACTCTCAGTATTTGCTTCATTATAACTATATTATTGGTAAAATATGAAGCAAGTTCTCAAAAAAAACGTTAAGACAAAACTGCACGCTACCTCAGCGCCATCGCCTCTCTGCAATCCTAGGCAGAGACTGGGGTACAGAGAGTATATAAATTGGGTATAAATTACGCCTTCCTGTTTCTCGCCCCGTTTTTGCGCTAAAAATGCAGCCTTTGGGCGGTCCTAAGGGCGGACGGCCCAGTGGTGGCGGATGGGCGTGAGGAGGGGCAGCCGTTCGTCTTTATATTTTCCTAAATCTCCTACTCCTTACAAGGCGCTCCTGTCTTACACTCCCAGTATGCTCCCTATACTCTCCCTATATTCTCTCTGTATTCTCTTTGTATTCTCTCTGTAAAGTAATGTAGAATTACCTACCC
>CAJPTV010000176.1 GCA_905373665.1 Bacteroidia bacterium | reverse complement strand
AAAGGTAATCGTGAAGTAAAATTTGTAGTAAACAACGGGCATTGCCTTCGGGTCATGCCCGTTGTTTTTAGGGGGAACAATTACGCTATACTTTCCCAACCTTGTTTTGAGTTTTTTTTGCACGCTTGATGCATGGGATATAAGCAACGCCGTAATATGGAAAAGAGGCTCGGTGTGGTGCTGTCAATATTCTGCTTCTAGCTGAGAGGAAAGTGCAAATGGGAGATTTTGAAGCTCAGTTCGCAGAGGACGATGGTACTCAGACGATCGAGGAGTACGAAGAAAAACTATTCTGTTGGTAGATTTTGAAGGTTGGGAGGAGTCTCTCACCCTTTTTTGTTACCTTGGTGTCGTAGAATGGTGCAGAAACGATAAAAGGATGAAAACGACGTGCTATCAACTTGCTTTATTCTTAGCATTTAGCTTGACTACGTTTGCTCTTTGGAGCTGTAATAAACAATCTGAGAAGCGTCCTTTTGTTACGAAATGGCAAGGCGAGGCAGGTCAGACGCTCAAAATCCCTGTTATAGGGACTTATACACTGACGTGGTATAACGAGGCAAACCCTGACGATAGGCACACGCAGCAGGTAACTGTCGGCGTGCAAAAAAATCAATACGGCGATGAGGAAGTCCTCCCATACACCTTTACTACGCCCACTGATGGCGTCTACGTCGTAGAGGCTGGTCCTGATGGAGTGGAGAGGATACGAATGCTATTTGAGCATTCGTATGAAAAATTTGCCCCAAAGCTTCTTGCTGTCGAGCAGTTTGGCGATGTGGTATGGAAGCGACTCGATAGCGCCTTTCTCGGTTGTGTGAATATGCAATTTGAGGTAGGGATCGATACTCCAAATCTGAGCCAGTGCTCTAGTCTTGCGGGAATGTTCTCGGGGTGTGAAGCATTCAACTCCCCTATAGAGAGGTGGGACGTAAGTCGAATAAAGAACATGAGTGCGCTGTTTAACCGTTGTGTGGTGTTCAACCAACCCTTGGAGAAGTGGGACGTAAGCCAAGTAGAGAATATGGAGAACATGTTTAACTTTTGCGAATCGTTTAATCGCCCATTGAATCCATGGAACGTCGGACGGGTGACCAATATGGGGAATATGTTCCTGTTCTGCGAATCGTTCAACCAACCCTTAGACCATTGGGATGTAAGCCAAGTCACAGACATGACGCAGATGTTTGACGGGTGTGTCTCGTTCGATCAGTCGCTCGAGGCTTGGAATGTCAGTCGTGTTGACAAGAAGCGTGGAATGAAGGGCATATTCAATCAAACACCGACGGCGTCGGCTCTCTTCGTTATGAAGTGGGAAGCTGAGGGGTACGATTTAGAGAAAGAATGTCAATAACCTCCGCCGTGAGACTTAGAAAAAGGTTTGTATGGGTGTGGGGATGCCGCCTCAAGGCTTGAACATCGAGTGTTATTGCCCTTTTTATTTCCCTTAGCAAAGTAACTATTTAAGTGAAAAATATTTTCATGAAGACCATCAAAAAACTACTCGGGCTCGGCTTGGTGCTGCTCGCCCTGTGGGGATGTAATAGCTCCACGCAATCGCAAAACCCTGCAACCACAACAGCGCAAGCCACACCTGGGAAGCGCCCCTTTATCATAAAGTGGAAGGGCGAAGCTGGGAAAAATATTGAGATCCCTATCGTGGGAACCTATACCTTGACGTGGTATAACGAAGCAACACCCGATGAACGGCATACTGAACAAGTGAGCGTGAAGACAGAAGAGGGCGAAGGTTCACAATACAGCGGCGCATACGTCGTCAATCCCTATATCCTTACCCCTCCTACAGATGGGTGCTATGTGCTAGAGGCAGGTCCTGAGGGCGTGGAAGGTATGCTTATGCTCTTTGACCTGTCAGAAATGACAGCGCCAAACCTTCTCACCGTCGCCCAATTTGGGGATGTTGTCTGGAAACAACTCACGGATGCATTTTACGGATGCTCAAACATGCAATTTGCTAAAGATATTGATGCGCCCAACCTTAGCCAATGTACGAATTTGACAGGGATGTTTATGGATTGCGCAGCGTTCAACTCGCCTCTTGAGCACTGGGATGTAAGCCACGTGACGAACATGTGCAGTATGTTTAGCGGTTGTCGTTCGTTCAATCAGCCCTTAAATGGCTGGAACGTAGGGAAGGTATCAGATATGTCGGGGCTGTTCTATGGTTGCGAACAGTTTAACCAACCCTTAGACAAATGGGATGTAAGCTCTGTAACGAAGATGAACGATTTTTTTGTAAATTGTGCTGCATTTAATCAACCCCTCGCGTCGTGGAATGTGAGTAATGTGACCTCCATGGAGTGGATGTTTAAGGGTTGCTCTTCGTTCAACCAACCCCTAAATGCGTGGGATGTGAGCAAGGTAGAGAACATGAACAAGATGTTTTACGATTGTAAAACATTTAATCAGTCGCTCGATGCTTGGGAAATAGGCAAGGTCTTTAAGGAGGACGGACTGCTTGGAATCTTCCACAATTGCCCCGCGGGCAAGCTCCCTTTTGTGAAAGCGTGGGAGAAGGCGGGCTACAATCTAGAGCTCAGCGAGGAGGAACGAGATGAAAATCGGGACGTCCCATACGGAAACTAGCAGTTTAGTACTGCTTTCTAGATAAAGAAAAAAGGTTCGTAAGGAACCTTATCCCCTACGAACTTTTTTATTGTCCCAATAAAAACAAATAACAATAATGAACACATTTTGGAAAGCGCTCGGAGTGGCACTGGTAAGCCTCTCCCTGTGGGGCTGCGGTGG
>CAJPTV010000175.1 GCA_905373665.1 Bacteroidia bacterium | reverse complement strand
ACCTCCTTGTGCCGCAGGACGTAAGGGAGCGCAAGGGGTCATTCTTCACGCCGCAACAGTGGGTAGAGCTGTCGCAGCAGTATATTGCCGACGTGCTGGGCGAGAACTGGCAAGAGGAGTATTACATCTGGGACTGTGCGGCAGGGACGGGCAACCTCCTCAATGGGCTTACGAACAAGTACCACATTTGGGCATCGACCCTCGACTCGCAAGACGTGCAGGTGATGAAAGACCGTATCGCGAACGGGGCGAACCTGTTGGAGAGCCACGTCTTCCAATTTGACTTCCTGAACGACGAGTTTGATAAGCTCCCCGCGGGACTGCAGGAGATAATCAATGACCCCGAGAAGCGGAGGAAGCTGGTGGTGTATATCAATCCGCCGTATGCGGAGGCTACCAATGCACGGACACCTACAGGGAGTGGCGAAAATAGGATAGGTTTAACCACAGAGCACAAGATGCATAAGCTTTACAAGCCGCACATCAAAAAGGCAGCAAACGAGCTCTATGCGCTGTTCCTAGCCCGTATCTACGACCAAATCCCCTCTTGCTGGATTGGAGAATTTTCAAAGTTGAAAATTCTCCAATCCAGCAACTTCGCTGATTTCCGTGCCTTCTTTCGAGCGAAGCTCGAAAAAATTTTTGTGGTTCCCGCGGATACCTTCGATAATGTAAAGGGGGCGTTCCCGATTGGATTTAAGGTGTGGAATACATCTATGGCGAATAGCTTTGAAAGCATTGAAGCAGATGTATATACTTCTGTTTCCGAACAATTGCCTTCTAAACATTTTGCAAGTTCCAATCACATAAAACGCTTATCAAACCAATGGATACCTATTTCTCAGAACGAGACGATTATAGGACACGTAGTAAGCTGTCCTCCAGATTTTCAGCATAATAATCAATTAGCGCTTCTTTCTATTCCCCAAAAACGGTACTGTACACAGCTTACTATAGAAAATCTCATATACGCAGCCATTTACATCTCTGTCCGTCACGCTATTGCTCCCACTTGGCTCAACGACCGAGACCAGTTCCTTTACCCACGCGACGGTTGGCAAAGCGACGCCGAGTTTCAGACCAACTGCTTAGCTTTTACTCTTTTCCACACCCAAAACCGCATTACGGCAACGGAGGGCACTAACCATTGGATACCCTTCACCGAAGCCGAAGTGGAAGCGAAAGACAGCTTTGAAAGCCACTCTATGACCGACTTCATAGCAGGGAAGCTTGTCAGCAATGAGAATACAAGCGGCGGTAGTTTATTTCAAAACACTTCGTTCGTTCCCACCGCGCCGCTCGTCTTTTCACCCGAGGCAACAGCGGTCTTTGATGCGGGGAGGGAGCTTTGGCGCTACTACCATGCGCAGCCCGATGCCAATCCGAACGCTTCGTATTATGACATCAGAGCACACTTCCAAGGGCGTAACGATAAGGGGAAGATGAACGCCAAGAGCGACGACGCGGAGTATATGCGCCTCTTAGGCAACCTCAAGGAGGCAATGGAGAGGTTGCGGCAGCAGATTGTCCCTAAGGTCTACGAGTATGGCTTCTTGATGGAGTAAGGGGGGCGCGATTGTTAGCACCCGAACGGCGGGGCTTCGGGGTTCGTAGGGGGGCAAAACACAACACCACTCTTCGCATCGATTCATTGTGCGCCTTGCGACGGTCCTAAGGGCGCGCGGCCCGTGGTGGAGGAGAGGCGTAGAGATAATGACCAAGGCGGCACGTAGTGCCGAGTTGCGGGGGCATCACGTTGCGCCCCTACTTCACCCCCGCCCGTCCGGCGTGAGGATCACCTCTTCCTTCCATTCCCCGATGTTGCGCGTCTTTTCGTCGAAACTCACCCCCACGAGGTGAACGGGACGCCCCTCGGCAGCAACCGAACGGAAATACTCCCGATCCTTAATCTGATCGATAGCGTCCTGTGCTGAACCCTGAGTATTGACCTTAAACTCAAAGATATAAACGTGCTGGCGAGTCAGCACCAACATATCGATTCTTCCCGTCGCACACACCACCTCCGCTTGCGCATGAATGCCTAAGAGGCGGAAAACAGCATAAAGCACCGACTGGTAATACTGCTCGCGTAACGGACGCCCCTCCTCTCCGTTCGGGATGTTGCCATAGATTATCCCCGCAAGGATCACACTGACGTGCTTCATAGCCCCCGCCAAATCCCCTTTATCAAAGAGTTCATAGAGCTCTAAGACTACGATATCTATGTTCGTGCGCGTAAGGCTAGAATAGAGCGGCAATAGCTCATGCAAGAAACCAAACCGCACCTCCTCGTTTGGGTATCCCAGCTGAAAGATGAGCCCTCTAGCGATGGTATTCTTGATAGTCAAATACCCCGACTGAAACAGGAGCGGGATGATCGCGTCGTGGTCGTTGTAACGGAAGTCTTGCACCACCTGTGCGCCGACCTTTACGTCCTGATCTAGGTCGGGGATGAAGATCCACATCCGTTTCAGATAGTGCACAAGATAGGAGGGCGTCGCATTCTCGAACCAGTAGTAGTCATAAGTGCTATCAGCCAAGACATTCATGATACTAAACGGATTGTATACCCGTACCCCCTTACGCGAAAAACAATAGCCGTCGTATTTCTTCTTAAGCGTCGCGCGGGTCTCTTCCACGGTACTGTTTTCCTCCTCGGCAAGCTTCTCTATTTTTTGGGATAGGTAGGTGGTGAGCTCCTCCTCTGTGAAGCCGCAAATGGCGTCGAAATCGTTGTGCAGCGTAATATCTTTCAGGTTGTTCACCCCGCTAAAAAGGGTCGTCTTGCTAAACTTCGTAATC
>CAJPTV010000174.1 GCA_905373665.1 Bacteroidia bacterium | reverse complement strand
CCTTATTACCCTTTACAGACATTTTTAGGACAATATCTTCTCTTACAACCAAATGATTGACAACCCATTGCACACAGGGAACATCTTTTTGCGGATTTGAGACACCCCGTAAAAGAATATTACACAAGCTTTGTGTAAAGATATGTTTCACAAACAAAGACAATGAGAAAAAGATATCTACTGGTTGTAGTAGCGCTCGCTACACTGCTCTGCTTGTGTATAGGAAATGCCTCGGCAGAAGGACGCCCCTTCGTGATAAAATGGCATGCAAGTGAAATCCAAAAGCTCAAGATCCCGATCTACGGGAAGTATAAGTTGAAAATAATACAACCAAGTGGCTATGTGGAGGAACGAGATATAGACGGCGAGATATACGACGAATTAAAAGCCATTATGGGCGATTACACTATCATGGCTGGTCCTGAGGGCGTAGAACGAATCTGTATGCGCGATGTAGGGTTTGATGCACAACACTTTACCGAGGTCGTAGATTTCGGAACCGTAAAGTGGAAAACCATGAATAATGCATTTTATGGGTGCTCTGGCCTGAAATTCAAGGAGGGAATACAACCGCCCGATCTCTCGCAAGTAACCGACATGAGTGGTATGTTCGCCTTCTGCACCTCCTTCAACCAGTCTTTCATCAGTAACTGGGACGTGAGCAACGTGACCAACATGAGGGATATGTTCCGTCGCTGCAGCGCCTTCAACCAGCCACTAAATTGGAATGTAAGCAAGGTCACCAACATGAGGGAGATGTTCAATGACTGCGGCTCTTTTAATCAAGAGCTAACGTGGGACGTGAGCAACGTAACCGATATGACACTCATGTTCGCTGGCTGCAGCAACTTTAACAAGCCCCTTAAATGGAATGTAAGCAAGGTGCACTACATGGATCAGATGTTCTTCCAATGCCATAAATTCAATCAATCGCTCAATGACTGGCAAGTAGGCAATGTGGAACGCATGTGGAATATGTTTGGCTATTGCAGAGCGTTCAACCAGCCACTAGATAAGTGGGATGTGCGCAACGTAAAGGAAATGCGCTTAATATTCCAAGAGTGCAGCGCTTTCAACCAGTCGCTCGGGACATGGAAGATAAAAACAGTGGTGAGCCACCTAAACAACACTGCGATGGATATTGCCAACTACTCTGCCACACTTGTCGGCTGGGCAGCATGGGCCGAGGAGGGCAACATACGAGACCTTCACTTTGGTAATAATGTGAACGGACTTACTTACAATGCCGAGGGGGCCACTGCTCGCCAAAAACTTATTGCTCGCGGTTGGACATTTGAAAATGACCAAGAAAAGTCTCTGTCCTTTAATACAGAAACATTACCCCTTAGGCCAAACCAAGAAGCTGAATTAACAATAAAAGTAATAGGACTGAACGGCACACCCACAGTGACTATTGAGGGCGAGAGCGGCGTAATAGAGATTCTTTCAAACGATGGACGTAATGTAAAGATAAAGGCTCTCAAACCCAGCTCGGTAAAAGTAAAAGCGAAACTTGAGGATTGCGAAGCAGAGTGTACAGTAACAGTGAAGGGTGTGAAAGTGGGTTCTATTGAAGTAACCCCAAAATTACAGTATTTAAGGGTGGGTGAGACGATAACTCTTCAAGCAACCATACACCCAGATGATGCTATGGAAAAAGGAGTGACGTGGCGTAGTTCCAATGAACAGGTCGCTACCGTAGACCAAAACGGCTTGGTGACGGCAAAGGGGCTAGGCGAGTGCTACGTCTATGCTAAGACAAAAGAAGCAGGAAGTAATGTAGAGGACTTCTGCACCGTGCGTGTCCAAGGGATTAAAAGTGTCAAGATCAAAAACGCTATACCCAGTCTAAAGGTTCATGAAAAACACACCTTTATCGCTGAGGTAGACGATAATAGTTGGACTCTGAGCCTAGCGGTCACTTGGAAATGTGATAACACCGAACTCGCAACTATCGACGAAAACACTGGAGAACTTACCGCCCTTGCACCCGGACAAGTGACCATTACCGCCACCAGCAAGGACGACCCAACGAAAATGGCAAGCTGCGAGGTAACTCTCGAAGGTGTAAAGAGCATCGCCATCACAGAGAGCAAAACTCCCCTTAAGGTCGAAGAAAAGAGCACCTTCAAAGCCACCGTAGAGGTCGTAGGCAAGGTGGCTACCACAGTGAAATGGTCTACATCTGACGACAAGGTAGCCAAGGTTGATGAAACCACTGGCGAGGTGACAGCTGTAGCCCCTGGCAAGGCGACCATTACCGCCACCAGCACCGCAGATGCCACAAAGAAGGCAGCGGTAGACGTAACCGTAGAGGGCGTAAAGAGCATCGCCATCACAGAGAGCAAAACACCCCTTAAAGTCGAGGAAAAGAGCACCTTCAAAGCCACCGTAGAGGTCACAGGCGAGGTAGCTACCACCGTGAAATGGTCTACGTCTGACAACAAGGTAGCGCAGGTTGATGAATCCACTGGCGAGGTAACAGCAGTAGCCCCCGGCAAGGCGACCATTACCGCGACCAGCACCGCAGATGCAACAAAGAAGGCAGCGGTAGACGTAACCGTAGAGGGCGTAAAGAGCATCGCCATTACCGAAAGCAAGACGCCCCTTACCATCGGAGAAAAGAGCACCTTCAAAGCCACCGTAGAGGTCGCAGGCGAGGTGGCTACCACCGTGAAGTGGTCCACATCAGACGACAAAGTAGCCCAGGTTGATGAAACCACTGGCGAGGTGACAGCTGTAGCCCCCGGCAAGGCGACCATTACCGCCACCAGCACCGCAGATGCCACAAAGAAGGCAGCGG
>CAJPTV010000173.1 GCA_905373665.1 Bacteroidia bacterium | reverse complement strand
GCCACCACATGCTCAATGTCTACAAACCCCTACATAACAAGCGAATAGAGCGCTTCATCACCTACGCACGCGAGCGCCTCGGCGGGACGGCCGTCCCCATGCAACACATCCTCCGTGCCATCCTTCGTTTCGAGAAACAGGGGCAACCCACCCTCATCGGGCTCATCTCTGACCAAACTCCCCCTTGGGGAAATCACTTTTGGGTGGACTTCCTCCACCAAGACACGATGGTCTACACCGGGGTCGAACGCATCGCACGCCAGTTCAATGCCCCCGTCTTCTTTTGCCAGATGACGCGCCTCCGCCGCGGTTACTACTCCGTAACCCTCAAGCCCATCACCGACACCCCCAACGACGAGCCCGAACACGCCATCACCACGCGCTACATGCAACTCCTCGAGACGACCATCCGCGAAAATCCCCCCTGCTGGCTCTGGTCACACAAACGGTGGAAACACCACCGCTAAGAGGGAAAATAGCCCAAGATGGGCTACCTAAAAACACTTTATGTTTTCCTTAATCTCCGTACCTCCACCCCTTGCTGCCTAAGGGCAGACGCTTAGCAGACGCTTAGCTGCCGTTAGGCAGACGTTAGAAAATAGGTAAAATTACCTACCCTCGACAGGGGCTGTTTCTATACACTATTCTATAATTATATTCAGTATTATTGTTCTTTTCGTCTTAAAATTCCATTTCGGTTTTCCTAAATATCGGTCACCCAGCGAAGGTCGCTTCTCCTGCCGCCTGCAGTGCCTATACCGCATAAACTAAAAACTTTGATTACCTTTGCCCTCGTGTTGTTCCTTATTGTGCACAGTGAACAATAGGGGACAATTTCTACACATAATGTCTAACCCAATAACGCGTCGAGAAAGGTAGTATTTATGACTGAAGATTTGAACAAGAAAGGGATGTTCGACGTCCCAACCACCGGCGACCCCAATATGAATTGGGACGAGCTTGATAGTCAAGCGCCCGCCGAACAAAAAAAGCACGACCTTGAAAGCTATGAAAATAGCCTAGCCTCCATCGCTGAAAACGAAGTTACCGAGGGGACGGTCGTAGGTATCAACAAGCGTGAAGTGATTATCAACGTGGGCTTTAAGTCCGAGGGGATCGTCTCTATCAACGAGTTCCGCTACACACCCAACCTCGCCATCGGCGACAAGGTAGAGGTCTACGTTGAAAACCAAGAAGATAGTCACGGACAGCTTATCCTTTCTCACCGCAAGGCACGCACCCTCAAAGCATGGGATCGCGTACTCGCCGCTTACGAAAGCCAAGAAATCGTGAAGGGGTACATCAAGTACCGCACCAAAGGGGGGATGATTGTCGACGTTTTCGGCATCGAAGCCTTCCTACCGGGATCGCAGATTGACATCCGCCCCATCCGCGATTACGATATCTTCCTTGACAAAACGATGGAGTTCAAGGTGGTGAAAATCAACCACGAACACAAGAACATCGTCGTTTCGCACAAGGCTCTCATCGAGGCAGAACTCGAACAACAACGCCTCGAAATTATCGCACACCTCGAAAAGGGGCAAGTCCTCGAAGGCGTGGTTAAGAACATCACCTCCTACGGGGTATTCGTTGACCTCGGCGGTGTCGACGGTTTGGTACACATCACCGACCTCGCATGGGGGCGTATCAACCATCCCTCCGAAGTGGTAGAACTCGACCAGAAGCTCAACGTCGTTATCCTCGAATACGACCCAGAGAAGAAGCGTATCGCCCTCGGTATCAAGCAGCTCACCCCACATCCATGGGAATCGCTTGACCCGAACCTCAAGGACGGCGATACCGTACACGGTCGCATCGTTCTTGTTACCGACTACGGCGCGTTTGTCGAAATTGCTCCTGGCGTAGAAGGGTTGGTACACGTGAGCGAAATCTCATGGAATCCGCGCCTTAAGTCCGCTTCCGAGTTCTTGAAGGTAGGCGACGAAGTCGATGCAAAGATCCTCTCGCTCGACCGCGAGACGCGCAAGATGAGCCTCGGTCTCAAGCAGCTGAAGCCAGACCCATGGCAGGGTATCGAAAACCGTTACCCAGTTGGCTCACGCCACGTAGCTAAGGTGCGCAACTTCACCGTATTTGGTATCTTCGTTGAGGTAGAGGAGGGGATTGACGGACTCATCCACGTTTCCGACCTCTCTTGGACCAAGAAGATCAAGCACCCCGAACAGTTCGCTGTAAAGGTAGGCGAACCTATCGAAGTGGTCGTACTTGGCTTAGACAAGGACAACCGTCGTCTCTCCTTGGGTCACAAGCAGATCGAAGAGAACCCATGGGAAGTCTTCGAGAAGATCTTCACCCCAGGCTCTACGCACGAAGGGACGATCCTCGAAATCTCCGACAAGGGTGCTAATATTGCCCTCCCTTACGGTTTGGAAGGCTTCGCAACGGGTAAGAACCTCCGCAAGGAAGATGGTACAAACCCCGTGGCAGACGAAAAGTTACCTTTCGTGGTAATCGAGTTCAACAAGAACTCGCACAAGATCGTCCTCTCGCACGTACGTACCTATCAGGAAGGACCTAAACCTTCGACACAGCAACCTGCCGCACAAAACGCATCTCCAAACAAGATGTTGCAGAATCTCAATGCAGCGCAGCAGCACACAACCTTGGGTGCAATCCCCGAGCTAGCACAGTTGCACGAAGAGTTGAAGGAAAAGAATTAACCTGTGTCTCTCAATCCTCTTATAGAGGTATGGCGGAGTCGCCTCAGTTTCGGCTGGGGCGACTTCAGTTTTTATAGGATAAATAGGAGTCCTCACGCCAGACGGGTGGGGGGGAGGAGAGG
>CAJPTV010000172.1 GCA_905373665.1 Bacteroidia bacterium | reverse complement strand
CATCGACACAAAACGAAGCTGCGGTACAAGAGGCACAAGCAGAGGGCACAAAACCCGAAGTAGCGAATACCACGACCCCCACCCCCGCAGGGGCGAAGCGCCCCTTTATCACCAAGTGGCAAGGGAAGGCGGGGAAAGCGCTCCGAATCCCGATTTTTGGGAAGTACACCCTTACGTGGTACAACGAGGCAACCCCTAACGAGCGGCACACAGAAGAAGAGGTGAGCGTAGACTCCTACGTAGGGAAGCTTGGCGACGAGGATATTAGCCTCTATACCTTTACTCCGCCCACAGACGGCGTTTACGTAGTAGAAGCAGGTCCTGAGGGAGTAGAGAGCATCAAGATGGCGTTTGAAGAAGAGCTTGATATCGCACCGACGCTTCTTTCCGTGGTACAGTTCGGCGACGTGGTGTGGAAGAAACTACACAATGCCTTTCACTCGTGCACGAACATGCGTTTTGAGGAAGGGATAGACACTCCTAATCTCAGCCAGTGTACGAATCTAAGTGATATGTTTAGAGATTGCGAACGCTTTAATTCGCCTCTTGAGCATTGGGATGTGAGCACGGTGACCAATATGAGCGGCATGTTCAATGATTGTAAAGCGTTCAACCAACCTCTTGAGAAATGGAATGTGAGCGCGGTAACCGAGATGTCGTGGATGTTCTGTGGTTGCGAACGATTTAACCAGCCCCTCGAGAAATGGGACGTGAGTCAGGTGCGGCGTATGCGGGGGATGTTCAGAGAGTGTAGTGCATTCAACCAACCCTTAGAGAAATGGAATGTGAGCGACGTTACGGATATGCAGTTCATGTTCTTTGAGTGTGTAGCTTTTAACCAGTCGCTCGAGGCTTGGAATATTAACCAACTTCCTGCACTCGGCATGCAGTGTATATTCTATCGCTGTCCCGCAGGCAAACTCCCCTTCGTAGAGAAATGGTTGGAAGTAGGGTATAAGAACCTAGACACAAACGACTTTAAGTAAACGAAGAGCAACAATGAAAAGAACAGCGCAACTACTCGGGCTCGGCTTGGTAGCCCTCGCCCTATGGGGCTGTGGAGGGCAATCCCAGTCGGAAACAACAACGACACAAACAGAGGCGCAAGAACAAGAAGTTACCACTATAGCGACTCCTGCTGAACCGCGCCCTTTTATTACAAAGTGGCAAGGTGAAGCTGGAAAGACTCTCAATATCCCCATCATCGGGACGTATACCCTTACGTGGTACAACGAGGCTACGCCAGATGATAAACACACGCAACAGGTGACAGTAAGTGTGAAAACTATTAAAGAGGACGAGTATGCGGTAGCATATGAAGGTGTCGTCCCGTACACTTTCGCTACGCCTACTGACGGCATCTATGTGGTAGAGGCTGGTCCTGAGGGTGTGGAAGGGATGTGTATGACGTTTGAAAACAGTTTCGAATTTGGACCTACGCTCCTCTCAGTTGTACAGTTTGGCGATGTGGTGTGGAAGAGGTTGCATAATGCATTTAACAGGTGTGTAAACATGCGGTTTGATGAAGGGATTGACACCCCTAATCTCGGTCAATGTACCAATCTTTCAAGCATGTTCGATAACTGTAAGAATTTTAACTCGCCTCTTGCTCATTGGGATGTCAGCAATGTAACCGACATGAATAATATGTTCTTTGGTTGCAAAGTTTTCAATCAACCGTTAGAAAGTTGGAACGTAAGTAAGGTGACCGATATGTCTAATATGTTTGCAGTTTGCGAACTTTTTAATCAACCCTTAGGAGGGTGGGATGTGCGTAATGTTACAAACATGTTAGGCATGTTTCAGAGTTGTGAACGTTTTAATCAGCCATTGGAGAAATGGAATGTTGGCAATGTAACTGATATGAGCTTGATGTTTGCTCTCTGCGATGCATTCAACCAGCCTTTAGAAAAATGGAATGTAAGCAAGGTAAAAAATATGGGAGCAATGTTTTGGAGAGCTATTGCATTCAACCAACCCTTGGAAAAGTGGGATGTAAGCAGCGTGCAAGACATGGGAAGAATGTTTGAGGAAACGAGTGTATTTAACCAGCCTTTGGAAAAATGGAACGTTAGCAAAGTGATGAACTTGAAGAGGATGTTTTTCGCTTCTGCCTCGTTCAATCAACCCTTAGAAAAGTGGGACGTAGGTAATGTGATAGACATGAACGAAATGTTTGCCCAGTCCAAAGCATTTAACCGCCCTCTAGGAGGCTGGAATATAAGCAAGGTGCAAGATATGGGGGGAATGTTTCGTGACTGTAGCTCATTCAATCAGTCGTTGGAAGCTTGGGATCTAAGCAAGGTAATCGTATTAGCCAAAATATTAGATAACTGTCCTGCAGCAGACCTCCCATTTATGAAGGAATGGAAAGAAAAGTATAGTTTCGACGAGGAGTTCATTGCACGTGGTCAATATGGGCAATTACTGGGAGCGTATGATGCCTATCTGCAATCTTTGCAAGAAGGAGAAAACGAATAAAGCCTAATACACGATAGACCATCAAGATGAGAACTATAATAAAACTTATACTAATAGGTGTCGTAGCTCTTGTTCTATACGGGTGTAACGGACAGCTGCAATCAGATACTGCGTCGCAAACTGAGAGACGCCCTTTTATAACAAAGTGGAAGGGGGAAGCTGGGCAGGAAATCAGAATCCCTATTTTGGGTACGTACACCCTCATTTGGTACAATGAAGAGATGCCCGAAGAGCGACACACCGAGCAGGTGACAGTGACTACGAGTGTAAACGATGCAGGGGAAGCGATTGCCGCCCCTTACATTTTTACTCCTCCGACAGACGGTATTTACGTGGTAGAAGCAGGTCCTGAGGGTGTAGAGGGAATGTTGATGTCGTTTGACAAAAGCATCAAATTT
>CAJPTV010000171.1 GCA_905373665.1 Bacteroidia bacterium | reverse complement strand
TGCATCTCTAAAAATCCTCTTGTTTTTAGAGTCAACTTTTTTCAGGATAAGACACCCGCACCTCGATGATTAACCGTTTACCTTCCCACGCCCCTCCTCCACCACGGGCCGTCCGCCCTTAGGACCCCCACCTACTGGTGGGGTGGGGAATTTTAGCCCATGGTGAAATCATGGAGGCGCCATGGGCGCGCTTTTACTCTCGATTTTGACACCCCTTGTTACAGAAGAGGGAAATCGTGTTTTGATGCACCTTTCTACAAAAAACAGGGATACTGTGTTTTGTAGAAAGATCTAGGGTTGAGGCGAGGTGATGGAAGGGGAGTCGGAAGGGCTGGGGATGTGGGACGATTGGGCGAGGGGAAGCCCTTACGTAACCTTTTACTGTGTATTTCAGTAATAAACGTTACTTTTGTAGGGAGTGCGTGCTGCACTTATTGGGGAGATCCCCCCATACCACCAGTGGATGAGTAGACGAGAAAGAGAACAACGGTTTGTACAGAGTATCGCCCCCTTCGCGGTGCTCCTCTTGGGGTATCTGTTCATGACCTCACCCCTGTTTGCACAGCCGACACTAGAACTAGTTTCACATAATATTGCGCAGCGCTGTCCCGAGGCGGGCAAAGAGTATAGCGCTAAGATTAAGGTCAGTGGGGGGAATCCCTTGGATGGGACGCCACCCTATTTCCGCTATCTCGTCACAGCAGATGACGTTACCGAAGTGAACCCTAGCACCGCCACTGGGGAACTAAGCCAAGGCGTAGAAAAGGAGATCCCACTCGTGCGAGGAAAGTCCCTATTGTGGATTTGCGACAAGGAGGAAAAGGCATATCCTTTTCAGCTAGCCTCGCTCCTCAAAGATGGTAGCGGCAACCTCCTTCCCATCCCCGTGGCGGTAAATTTGGATGCGAAAAATGTGCTGTTGGATAGTGTCTTGTGTCACGGCGAAGCTTCTGGGATTATTAGCGTGCGCGAACCCGGGAAAGACGTTCGTTATGCCCTTTTTCAAACCGAGGAGGGAAGCGACCCTAAGGTACAAGCTCCGAAAGATGTACTAAAAGGGGTAAGTGGTAACGGGGTTTTCAAAGGGCTCATCGCTGGGGTGTATAAGCTGTGGGTCGAGGATGCGAACCAGTGTCTTTACCACTACGACCAGTTATTTACCCTATACGAACCCGAGGCGCTGGACTTTAACGCCGTGTTTGTCGGCGCAGAGAAGGTAAAGTGTCCGGGCGATCTCGTGGAACGCGTCAACTTGGAACTACGCGGCGGCTCTGGGAAGTATCTTCGCTTCTCGTGGCAGCACACCGATGCTGCAGGCATCCAACAAAAGACCTCGATAACGACACAGCCAGGCTTAGACAGTGTCGCACCAGGGTCTTGGAAAGTGAACGTGATTGACAGCAAGGGGTGCGAGTTTCATAAAGAACTCACCGTCCCCGGTATCCGAGGCTATGCCCTCAAACGCCCCCCAACGGTGATCGAACCCGCTGCCTGTCAGCTTTACAATGAAAACGAAGAGATCTCGCGTGGTAAAATCACGAACATTACGATAGAGGGAGGCGCTTCGACCAATCGTCGTTATCTATGGGGAGAGGTGCCTGAGGTAGTAAAAGAGCTCACGGGGCAAACAGTAAACGTCGGTTCGGCAACGCCTTACGAATTGCCGCATGGCGACTACCAAATCATCATCTCGGAGAGCGGTTGTCAGACGAAGTTCTCCTTCAATATGCCGTATGACGATAGTAATCAGCCGACGCTACGACTCGTAGGTATCCCTCCGCTTGTGTGCTATGGGGCGGAGATCTCTTTCCGAATGAACCTTACGAAGGCGACCCTCTTCAAGAACGAACCGAAATACACCTTTACCGTACTTCACGACCTTGACGGAGATAAGGAGGTGCGCGGGAAGGTCATCAACCTCGGCGGTAACTCCTATCGCCTCGAGTCGCATATTTATGACCGTACATCTGTGGCTGTCTCTGGGGTCAGCACCAGCGGGTGTATTGTCTTTGACCGCCGAGAGATTCGGGTGATCCCTCCCGCTTCGTTTGCATACGACACGAATGTCTCGCATGCGGGTATCCTCTTCAATGGTAAGGTGATCGACTCGGTGCGGAGTCGGAATCTTGGACAGGAGGGCGAGGTGATCAAGTATAAGGATAGTTTAGCGCTCGGCGTACTCGAGGGGACGACCACCGATGTGGGCTTCTTAGTTTCGGGGGGCGGAGACTACAAGGTCGTTTTAGACATTCGTCCTGAGGGGGTGCTGATCCCCTCGCGCACGGGGAAAGCCTATCTGTACGAGCTGCGTCTTCCAGACGATGCTTTCGAGAATGAGGAAAAATATAAGGTAGTGACCGTCTCTCGGAATGGTTATACCTACGATTTCCTCCGTTTGAGTGCGAACCTTATTTACACGGCTCAGAACTCGAAACAGACGTGTGTGAACGATAAATATTTCTATATCAGACTCGTCGATAGACTCCGTATCCCGAACGTCTTTACCCCCAATGGGGACGGGGTGAATGACCGCTGGCTCTATAATGGCGACGAGGTGAATGCAAACCTCTATTCCCGTCTCCAAGACCTATTGCCTAACTTGGAGGTCGAGGTCTTTACGCGTGCGGGGGTGAGTGTCTGGTATGCCAAAGGAGGGGGGATTGGTAAGGGCTGGGATGGCACCTCGGGCGGTACGGAACTCCCCACGGGCACCTACTATTATGTAATCCGCTTCAATGCCCCCGGCGGAGGTAAGAAATGGAAGCCCATCTCGGGCTCTGTGACGATAGTGCGCTGACGATGGGAGTACAGGGGCAAGTTTTCTCTTTGGGGTGTATCTACCAGCGCCTTATGAGGTTCGGTGGGGGGGTGACTCTCCTTCTCCTCTTCT
>CAJPTV010000170.1 GCA_905373665.1 Bacteroidia bacterium | reverse complement strand
CAACCGCGACGGACCAATGTCGCATCAATAAGTGGAGCAAGAACATCGAATCGCGCCCTCCGCTCACCGCTACCAAGGGGCGTGACGTGTCGGTCAAAAGTGCCTCTTGACGAATAAAGGCGAGAATCTCCCGCTCCAACGCAACCTCCTTGGGCTTCGACATCGGTTCTTCAGATGCTGCCCTTAAAATGGGTAAGGGGGGGAGACCAATTTCCGAGCATTATCCATACCGCCCTTAGCGCCACCCCCGTGCGCGCCCAATTGTTTCATAAGCAGCTTGGAGTTCTTTGAACTTCTCCGTCGCCGCATCAATTTCTTCTTGCGACTTACTTTGAAAACGATCCGGATGCCACTTATTGACCAACTTGCGATAGGCGCTCTTCACCTGCGCATCCGTCGCCGTGGGCTCTATCCCCAATACCGTATAAGGGTCTTTTCCCGAAAATGTCGACGAACGAGAGCGCCCGCTACCCGCATAGCCGCCTGAATAGTTACCGGAATAGTTACCCGAATAGCCATACCCGCTCGAGTTGTATCCTTCCTGATACCCTCCGCCCCCAGCATAGCTATACGAATGATTCCCCCGCAGGAACGCATCGACATACACCCGCTCCACGCCCAAACGTGCCGCGATTTGATAGAGCAAGTAACGCTCCTGTGCATCGACGACCCCATCGGCTTGCGCAAGCCCTACCAACAAGTAGATGATCGTGAGCCGACTCTGTGCCGTATGCTGATGAAGTATCGCATCGCAAGCCTCCTCTATCGAGAGGTTCTGATGTAAAATCTCTTTCAATTCGTCGATGAGCTCTGGGATCTGTTCCGCGGGGTAAAGCTTCTTTAACGCCTCACTCACATAGACCAACTCCGTGCGCATCACCCGCCCGTCCGCCTTCATGATGGCGGCAAAAAGGATCAAGAGCGGACGCGCACTCCCCGCCGAGGTATTGTAGGAGGCACTATCGCCCATCCGCCGCCCTTTGAAAAAAAGCGGCAATAGCCCAAAGAGTAATAACAGCGGTAGCAAAAAGATGGCATACCCTCCCAAGAAATAAAAAAGGAGAATTGCCCCTACAACGAAAAGAAGACAGCCGCTACTATTATTACGCATTTTGGTGCTTGAGTATCTCTAATAGGAGCGCAATTTGCCGCCGCAGGTCTTCACTTCCCTCGTTCTCTATCAAGAAGTTAGCTGCCATATAATACTGCATTAGATCAGGCTGCGAAGCTATCCGTTGCAATGCCGCTTCGCGTGTTGTATGGTCTCGTGCCACGATACGCGACAAGCGCACCGCTGGCGAGGCCGTCACCAAGACCAAACCACATAAAAAGTCCCGCCAACACAAACGCGGCAAAAGCGCCGACTCCATGAAGACAAAAGGGTAGGGGGTCTCTACCTCGCGTGTCCAAACACGAAAATCGTCAAACACAGCAGGATGTACCACAGCCTCCACATTCGCGCGAAGACTCGGAAAGGTAAAAAGACGCTGCGCGACGTACGGACGGTTATACTCACCATTCGGCAAATAAGCCTCCTTCCCCAATATCTGCGACAACTTCGGACGCAACGCCGAGGACAATACGAGCCGCTGCGCCGCTTCATCGGCACTGTAAATCGCACACCCCTGTTCCGCAAGACGCGCTGAGACGAAACTCTTGCCCGAACCAATAAATCCCGTTATCCCGTATGCGATACGCTCTTTCATGGCTTAGAAATATAGTAATCTACATACATGGGCGAAAATCGCAACCGATGTACATAAGGCGGCAAGGAGTCGATCTCTACGCGCAAGCGCGCTAGCTCCTGCTTCGTGTCTGGTGAGACCCGAAAAGGCAAACGTTCCGCCGTTAAGGAATCGTAATAAGAGATCGGCACCTGACAAATCACCTCTACGGAGTTCGGTATCAAACGCACCGAATCCTGCTGCCCATCCCCCTGAGGGGCAAGCACCCGAATCGGCACATTCAGAACCTTTTCCGTATACTTCTCTACCCGAAACGTCACAGATACCGACCCTTGTTCCGCCGACACGCCTGCGGGCAACGCCAGAGCTACACTCCGCCGATGCACGCCACTCCCCAAGACGCCCAGCTGCTGCTGTAGCGTTGGTATGGCAAGCAGCTCCTCTACCTGTCGATCGTTCCCCATAATCGATATACTGTCGGGGGAGAGGCGAGGAGGCTCCAAAAGTAAACACTGGTCTGCCAACTGATAATCAGCTGCTAAGAGCACAGGCAAGCGCCGCTGTATCTGCCAGTCGAAGTGGTAATGTACCGAGTCTGTTATGACATCCACGAGCTCTAGGTTGGTCGGCAGGTGGCGCGCGAGTATGCTTGAAAGATCTTGTCGGGAGATCGATGCTCCGTCGGGGCGGATGTAAGAGAAGATCCGCAAGGAGTCTAAATAGTTGACATGGAGGGGCGGCGTATAAAACAGCCCTCGATACTTGAGCAAACCAAACCCGAGCCCCTTTACACGATAGGTGATCCGGTGTGTGTCTGTCGATACGACGCGCAGCCAAAAGGGGGTATTATCAAGCACAAGATTGCGCGAAACCTCTATCGTATATTCGTGATTGAGCTTAATCAAAAACCAAACCAGAGTTGATAGCACGACAAAAAGCAGATACTGAAGTACCTGCTTTCGCGAGCGCCAGAGCTTCTTGCGCGACTTCCATAAACGAACGGCCTGCTCTTCGACCCTACGCCAGAACCCCTTCATTCCTCACGCCACACCCTCCTTCTTACACAAAAGTTGGCGAAGAAAGCGCCACACCCCACAGGGCGTGTGCTACTTCATATCCGTTCCGTCACGAAATACGCTGTTTTTCAGTACGCGCACCGTCGTATTGTTGTCTATTTCAACTAGGATAGAGTCGTCCTTAATTTCGGCC
>CAJPTV010000169.1 GCA_905373665.1 Bacteroidia bacterium | reverse complement strand
AATTGTTACTATATCAGATAGCAAGAAATCTTTAGCTATTTTCCAAAGCCTATGTTTTTGGTTCTTGCTTAGCTCTAAGGAGCTAACTTCTTGGTCTTTTTCATTGAGTAACCTAATAGAAATATGCCAAAAATTGCATCTAGTAGGAGTGTGAAAGACCATAAAATGGTAAACATGCTCCTGATAAGGAAACTCGAAATCAAGTAACAAATCAATGGGAATGAAATAATATCCTCTTCCCGTATCTTTGAAGAACTCTCCGCTTTGAGGCATTACGCCAGCGGTATTCTCTTCCCATAAGGCACACAAAGATGCTTGGTACTCTTTTTCAATTCCGTAGAAAGAGTCCTCCTTTTGAAAAACACCCAAAAGGTTATTTGACAAATCGCGTAAATGGTCGCTTTGTATCTTGATAAGATTCGTTGAAAGTAGTTCATTCTGAATTTGCGGCATCTCACTGCTTTCGACATGCCGCACAAGAACTAAACCACGCTGCAAAAACGAATTAAAACTGATGAAGGAGTAATGTGAATGCGGTAATAAACGCTCAGGATAACCCATTCCTATTTCCCGTTCCAGCAATCCATTAGTTGTCGCAACCCTTCTTCTACACTACCTTCCACAACCCGAGGGTGCTTCGCTATGGAAATGGTTACTAGGGCGTCGATTTTTTCACTGTCAAAGAACAGATTAAAGAAAAACTTCTTATCACTCCCCTGTTGACCGTAAACGTATAAACACTCCTCTTCTATATCGAAATCGATATAATGCATATCCAAAGAAAGAAAAGGTAGTTTAGAAGCTATTTTCCTAAAAGCCTCCAATACAGCCTCCCTGCTATGAGTCGAAAAAAGAGCCTGATGGGTTCGATACAATAAATCTATTCGCGCCACATCATCACGAGTTTTAGACGACAAGAGCACCTTCGTGGGCGAAACAGTCTCTCCCACAAGAACTTCACGGGAAATATACGAAGCGCTCTGCCCCGTACGAGGCAAAAGGATATTCAGAAACAGCATCTTCTCCTGACCAGAAGTGGCATGCCGCGGTACTGGTACTGTGGAGCGATTCACAATTGCGCAAGGCACATGGGCTGCCATCTCAATACTCTGGTTGTAATGTTTTAACAAAGGACTCTTCTAGTGAAGAAAAGAAGGTTTCTTTCTCTAAAGCATGCACCTTTTCCAAACAATCTATTACGGCTTCTACTGAAGTAATTGGGGGAAAGTGAGCATAGATATTGACGTCAAACAGCGAGGCGTTGTAATCATCTCGTTTGGCATTATTGGTCAGGTAAACAAACATGCGTCGTTCATCGCTGATGTCATGAAACTTAACTTCATGACACTTCAATGCCCCTGTATCACTACTGAGCTCCACCCGCCCACAGATATGTGCGAGGATATCTGTGTTAGGGAACTCACTGATATAGCGGAGCTGTACACGTGTAAAACTTTCAGCAATACCACACGCTTTAATAACCTCAAGCACATGCGTAATCTCCTGTTTATAACGCTCCCACCCGAGGTAGTGTCCCAGTTGACAATTGAACGTTAAGGCGTCTTTTGTCATTACAAAACGAAGCGCATCTTTCACCCAAAGCCCCGATGCCGTATAAGCTTGCGGATTCTCTGCATCGGCGGCGACCTGTCCTTCGTGATCCAAACGTACATCAATGGAAGGAACAGATATATACTCATAGCCCAGCGCCGTGAGCTCTTTAATCGCAAGCCCGCCCCACAACTCCAAAGAATAGAGCGGTCGTATCCGTATCTCTACAATTGCCTCAATAAGACAATCCACACCCAGCTTTTTAGGCAAATCCATCTTCGGTCGTTTTACACCCACCACAAAGGTACAACCTTTTCACTGATAGGCACTTCTACCCCCTCACCCCCAACAGATAGTCGTGCACCGTCATCCTGCGACGCCCTGCGGGCTGTATTGACGAGAGGTAGACTACCCCCCCATCTCCACACCGTACGCCTAACGAACAACGGTCAGGGGGGATACCGACACTCCCTGCCGCTGCACCCATGGTGACCTTCGCTGCCCCCTCCCATAAAAACGAATCAAAGAGCTTTGCCTCCTCCTCTCGTTCCCCTAACTGAAAACGAGCCCATGCACCGGGATAGGGTGCCAGACCGCGGATAAAATTGTGCACCTCGGCAGCCGAGCGTGTCCAATCGACCTTACAGTCTTCTCGAAAGATCTTAGGCGCAGGACGCAACACCCCCGCCTCGGATTGGCGCTGCCCTTGCAAAGTCCCTGCTGCTAAGCCCGCCACACTCTTCTCTACGAGGGGCACACCCAATGCCATCAGCGTATCGTGCAGCTCCCCAGCGGTCATATTGGGTGTAATAGCACAATGGGCTTGTAGAAGGATTTGCCCAGCATCAATCTCGTCTGAGAGCAGGAAGGTCGTGACCCCAGACTCGGCATCGCCATTCATGATAGCCCAATTGATAGGCGCAGCACCGCGGTACTGTGGCAAAAGCGAGGCGTGTAGGTTGAAAAAGCCCATCGGGGGAAGTGAATAAACCACCTTAGGGAGTTTGCGAAAAGCCACCACGACGCCGATGTCGGGCTTTGCTGCCCGAAGGGTCTCCAAGAAGCTCTCCTCTTTCAAATTAGCGGGTTGTGCCAACGGAAGCCCCTGTGCTACGGCATACTCTTTCACAGCCGAGCAGTGCAACTTCAGTCCACGTCCTGCGGGTTTGTCAGGTACGGTCACAACCAGAGCGATAGGATAGCCCGCCTCATGAAGCTGACGGAGAGGGGCTACGGCAAACTCGGGTGTCCCCATGTAAACAATTCGTGGAAGCATCTTTTCTTTTTTCTTTCTTTTTTACCTCATCTTCGTAGGGGGGTGTCAAAATATACCTTCCCAGTCCCCTGTAGGGGTGTAGCGTGCTACACCCGCAATTCGCGGCGTATGC
>CAJPTV010000168.1 GCA_905373665.1 Bacteroidia bacterium | reverse complement strand
GTAGTAAGAAGCTACGCCGAAGTGATTGCTATCGCGCACTGCCACCCAGCCCGTACCCGCCGTTACAGCCTTTTCTATCGCAAGCTCCATGCCCCGTTTGGCTGCCAATGGCCCAAGCGCAGCGTCCGCCTCCAAAGTCGCGGTAGAAGGCGTCTGATAGACAATGCGCATCTCGGGCTTGAGATGCACACGACCGCTCCGTATCAGCTCGTAATACCGCTCTGCATAAACCAACCCATACGCATCCAGCCCGAGGAGCTCACCCTCTATGAGCGACTGAGCGACTGTTTGGGCATCGTTGAGACTGCAACCAAGTGCAGAAAAAAGCCCCGTCAGATAGTCTAAAAGGTACGAAACTGTCAACATTCCCCATAGATGTTTAGAACCTGTTGACAAAGATAGAGATTTGGGATGACCCCGCACCCTTTTATTTCCCGTACGACTGCTTGTAAATGTGCTTTATTTCCTACATTTGCGGGGCAATTAAACTAGTAGTAGGTCATGAAATTTGAGGTGCAAATCAATGTGATGCCCCAGCGCGCACTTTTAGATCCACAGGGAAAGGCTGTCCTTGGGACTATCCACCAGCTCGGTTATTCCTCCGTCGCTGACGTACGGATGGGAAAACACATCGTGATGGAAATTGAGGCTGAGAATGAAGGCCGTGCTAGCCAGATCGCGGGCGAATTGTGCTCAAAGCTCCTCTCGAATCCCGTTATGGAGAGTTTTGAATATAGCGTCGAGGCGATAAAGTAACCCAAAAGGCATGACCGTCGAGGAGTGTCTGCGAGAGGGCTGCGTCGATATCCGAGAGTTGATAACGGCGAAGAACCCAAAGCTCGCACGGCGTCTGCCCAATTTCCTCTATCGTTATCTCGAACGCATTCTCCACCTCTCTGAGGTGAACGCTACCATCCGAGCCGGACGCGGACTCCCCGGGCAAGATTTCGCCCGCCATATCCTCGAGGAATTTGGTGTTACCTACGACGTCCGTGGTTTGGAGACCCTACCCACTGATGGGCGTTATCTTTTCGCTTCCAATCATCCCCTAGGGGGGCTCGATGGGGTGGTGCTCATTGACGCTATCGGGCGCGCATTAGGGCAGGTCTATTTCCCAGTCAATGACCTCCTGCTTGTCTTGCCGCAGTTCCGAGACATCTTTTTGCCAGTGAACAAGCACGGCAATCTTTCGCAGAATGCTGCGGAACGTCTCAATACTGCTTACGCATCTGCTGCACAAATCTTGTATTTCCCTGCAGGACTTTGCTCTCGTCGTTCGCGTCGCGGAATAAGAGACCTAGAGTGGAAGCCGAACTTCGTCGGAAAAGCCCTAGAGTATAACAGAACCATCGTACCGATCCATTTCGGAGGACGGAACTCTAATTTCTTTTACAACCTTGCTTGGTTGCGCAAACATCTCGGCATCGGGGCAAATATTGAGATGCTCTACCTCGTAGACGAAATGTACCGCCAGCGGGGGGCGCATCTAGAGTTGCGATTCGGGAAACCGATCCCCCCCGCAGAGCTTGCACACCTAGGGAGCTCTCGGAAGGAGATTGCCGCCACTCTGCAGCGAATGGTCTATACATTGGGAGGGAAAACGTAATGCGTACCAATCTTTGCATACTGGTCTTATTCGTTGGGGTTCTCTGCACCCTAACGGCCTGTCGTACCTTCCGTCAAGAGAGAAGGGGAGGGGCAAAAGCACCTCTTTCTGTGGAAAGTCTCTTGCAGCACCCATTTCAACATGGGGGAACGATTGCTGAGTTCCAGACCGAGTTGCCGACGCTTCGCCCTACACGCATGTTGTTTCAACCAGTGCGTTTTCGCAAGGAGTCAGACACGCTCTACGAGTTCCTCCTACCGAAAGAAAGTAAGATTATCCTGTATCGATCCGCGCAAGGGGAAGAACGCTTTATGGCTGCCACGTTGGGCGAACCGACCTATCGACTCAATGGAGGCATCCACGTGGGGCTATCGTTAGACTCGCTGCGGATGACGCTTTGGAATCTCCCCGAGCCTGTCGCAGATACCTTGCGTCTTCGTGCTGCCGGAGCGCCCTACGAAGTACATTTTTACTTCCGTTCGGAGGCTATAGAGCGGATGCAAGTGCTCGGACAACCGTAATTTTTAGACCTCAAAGATAGGCTTCTCCTTGTCCTCTATCCTACTTATATAAAGCATCTTTGCGATGCGCCCTCCCCCCTTCTTACAAGAAAAATATTAACCTTGCGGCAGGAAAATAGAGAACAAGATTTTGTTGTTTCAAAAAAGAGATCTACCTTTGTACCGTGCTAAGGGACGAGGGATTAGCGGAAGGGGGAAAGACCTTCAGGATGTTAACCTGCCCAGGTGGCGGAACTGGTAGACGCGCTAGTTTCAGGGACTAGTAACAGCAATGTTGTGCAAGTTCGATTCTTGTCCTGGGCACGTAGAGAGAATGAGGGGAAAGAGAATGAAGGGAGAGATGGTGAAGAGAGGGTATGTGAATGGAGAGAGCGTGAAGGTGGGGGAGAGTTCCTGTATCGGGTAGCGTTGTTTGTCGATTGAAGTGTTCGCCCAGGTGGTGGAATTGGTAGACACGCCAGCTTGAGGGGCTGGTGTCTGTTAAAGGACATGCAAGTTCGAGTCTTGTCCTGGGCACTATTTCTTTATTTTAGGTGGCGTCTCAGTAGAGCTCTAACTACTGGGGCGCTTTTTATTTAGAGGGAGCTCGTGCTCCTTCTTCTCAATTACACCTGACGAGGATGGTTCAAAACCAACGAAGGTGTGTCAAAAGCAGTTCTCAAAGAACTTCCCAGTCCCCTGTAGGGGCGCAGCATGCTACGCCCTGCGCCGTAAGGCGCATAATGATAAGGCGCATAATGAATCGATGCGAAAACCGCCTCGGTGATTTACTCTACTTTTATCCATCCCACGACTCTCCTCAATCACGGGTCGTCCGCCCTTAGGACCCTCCACCACCGCCCGAACGGCGGGGTTCTGGGGTTTGTAGGGGCGCAGCATGCTACGCCCTGCGCCGTAAGGCGCATAAT
>CAJPTV010000167.1 GCA_905373665.1 Bacteroidia bacterium | reverse complement strand
TTCTGTGCAGGCGCGCAGGTAAGGGTAAGCGAAGGCTCGTCGAGTGACAAACGCCGTGCTATCCCAGTCTTTCCGCCCGGGAGATGCAGACTCCCTGCCATGTACGCTTCTTGGATGCCCGAGGGAAGGTTGCGCCAGTTCCCGCCCATGGGGACGAGCTGTAAGACCTCTTGCTTCTTTTGTGGGTAACGTTGCCCAGCGCTCGGCGGTACATCGCACGGGTATAATTCGCCCGCAAATAGCGCCTCTCGCAACGTTGTAACGCGGTAATAGGGTGCTGGCCAACGGAAGGGCAACTCGGGCGTGTAAAGGTCGTTACGCAAGGCAACAAGGAAGAGTCGTTCCCGTTTCTGTGGCACTTGAAAAAGCTCGGCATGCAACACCTGCGGTGCAAAGAGGTGATACCCCAACGCACGAATAGTCTCTTGGATGACAGCCAACGTACGCCCACCGTCGTGACTCAGGAGTCCCCGTACATTCTCACACAACACGAGGCGGGGGCGTATCTCCTGCATCGCCCGTGCCAGCTCGAAAAAGAGCGTTCCGCGTGTATCAGCAAATCCCCCTTTATTCCCTGCATAACTAAAGGCTTGACAGGGGAAGCCGCCCGTGAGCAGATCGACCTTCTCTGCGTAGGGTGAAAAGTCTACTTGGTGTACGTCAGCCTCGAGCACATTCCACTGCGGACGATTGTGTCGCAGCGTATCGCACGCATCGCGCACGACCTCATTGAGTAAAAGGTGTTGGAAGCCCGCTCGTTCCATCCCCAGAGCCAATCCCCCCGCCCCAGCAAAAAGCTCAATGGAGGTAAAAGGACGAAGCGGGCGGGTAGTCAATTCGGAGTCCCAAGAGGAGTGAAGGATGGCTTGGATTTGGGGTAAAGCTTTCACCTTTCTAGCAGTTTACTTATGAATATTTTTGCTTCGTCTAACGCAATAAGAGTTGGGGACTCCTCGGCGGCTATTAGAGCATTAAGCGCTTTTCCTTGAAACTGTGCTACTCCTCTTGTACTTCGCCCCGCCCAATGGTGTTGAAGAATTGTAGAGCTCAACAACCGTGGATGAAAAACAGAACACAAACATGTTTTAATCTTTCCCATCTCATTGATTCCTATAAAATAGAAAAGAAAGACCGTTTTCTCTTGGCTATGTAAGCGCAAGAATTTATCAATATTATAGGCTTTCGGATTAGAGTTCAAATAGAGTACTTTGGTTTTTATGTCGGTATAGGTCTTAGAATTATTGAAGAAACGGATATAGTCTCCTATCTCATTTCTTGGTTCGTAATAAGGATAATTGTTCTCCACATTTCGGAGTTCTTCTAATAACTTTTTACGTTCTTGCTCATCTGATGTGATTAACGCCTCTATGAGACGCCCACGAACATTGATATTTTCTATCCTTGCCGCAACAATAATCGCCTCATAGACAGCTCGACAACGCTCCTCAAGATCCTGTAGCAATGCACCATAATCCTCGGATTGAAGAAAGCGTTCAGCCCGCTCGGGTGCAGAATATAAAACCTGTTTATCCACTTCTGTAAGAAACTCTCTTTGTAACCTAGGCACAATCTTTCTTGTTGCTTCAACAATACGAGCTAAATTATCTTCCCACGTCAAACCGTGATGTATCGCAAACAAGTCCTCAAAGTTTTCTGGAATATTTGGCAAACCGTTATACTCCTTCAAAATATCGCTCCCATTGATATTCCCCACAATTTTGTCCATAGCCAAGTCTTGCGAACTATGACCCACTTTGGCGATAAATGTGGAATTGGCAAGAAAGACACGATTTACATTACACCCTACCACAAGAACAATAAAAAAGGGAATATGGTCATATTTTTCTAGCTTAGACAACGACAATACTGTATTAGAAAAAGTCCCTTTACGACTGTAACTGAATCGCAGAGCAAAAGCATCACAGTGAAATACTATACCATCTTGTATCAGTTCAAACGCGTCACGCACTCGTGCGATAAGTTCGTCCTTGTTATTAACCTCCCTATTCTTTTCCAGAAAGGAGAGGAATTTCAAACAATCCACATTCATGATTCTGCGATACTTCCAAGGTGGGCTTTTTCTGTTTCTTTTGCGCAGCAAGCGTATTCCGTTCCCAAAAAACACCATCGGAGTACCCCTGTATCTGCTTGTCTGTATTGGCTAGTTTCACTCGCTTGGCAGCCCACAAACAATAGAGTGGGTTTATTTCTACACCAATAAATTTACGTCCCAATTTACGCGCTACCGCAGCGCTCGTGCCACTACCAAGGAATGGGTCAAAGATGACTCCTCCCACAGGCGAAGACGCTAAGATTAGCTTAGCGTAAAGCTTCTCTGGCTTCTGAGTAGGGTGTTCTGTATTCTCTGGCATTGACCAGAAGGGAATACTGATATCATCCCAAAGATTAGAAGGAAAGGTTAGTCTGTAATTCCCCATTTCGGTTTCTTCCCAATCTTTGGGTTCTCCTGCACTTCGGTATGGCGCTAATACTCTACGTTTTTGTTTGACGGACTCGATGTCAAAATAATACTCCTGAGCATTCTTTACACCAAACCAAATATCCTCCATCGTATTCTTCCAATTCGCTTTAGCACCCCTTCCCTTCTCGCGCTGCCATGTAATCCTGTTCATAACACAGAGTTCGTCAGACATTACGCTCATCAAAGCGTTGGAACTGCGCCAATCGCCACACATATATAAAGAGCCCGTAGGTTTGAGCTTTTGGCAAACCGCAGCGAACCACGTCCGCAAATAATGAAGATACTCTTCGTTCGAACAAGCTTTGAATATTGTACCATGGAAATCTTTAGAAAGATTGTATGGCGGATCTATAATGATTAGGTCGGCAATCCCGTCAGGGATGTCTTGTAGAACCTCCAATAAATCTCCATGAATGATAACATCCTCAAACGATGAAAGTTGCCCGACATGCTCTGCTAACGTGATGTAAGAAAATAACTCTTCTTCCTCAGCAGGGGCTATCGTTAGAGTTCTATTATTTTTAGCTCGTTCTTTTAACATCCCCCCCCCTTACCCCCTCAAT
>CAJPTV010000166.1 GCA_905373665.1 Bacteroidia bacterium | reverse complement strand
TTGTCACAAATGGTCGTGGTGGTTCTTGCGCCACAGCGTTCGCAATGGCAGATACCCAGAGCAGTACTATCAGCGCCGCTCCTACAACTAGTTTTTTCATTACTCACTACGGTTTAATTGTTAACTAAAAACACGCCGCAAGTTCTCAAAAAAAAACGTTAACAGCAAATCAGAAGTGCGGGTGTTTAGGGCGGACAGCCCAGTGGGCGCAATGTGCGGTAAATGCAAATCACCGAGGCGGCACGTCGTGCCGAGTTGCGGGCGTGTGTCAAAAGAAAGCATCCCAGTCCCCTGTAGGGGTGTAGCGTGCTTTCGCCCGCAATTCGCGGCGTATGCCGCGCTGTAGTGATAATCGCACCCACGAATAGTTGCACCCCATATTCAGGAAACGCCCTCACAAATAGGCGGCACGTCGTGCCGAGTTGCGGGCGTAGCACGCTACGCCCCTACAAAAAAAGAAGAGGCGACTCCTAAGAGCCGCCCCATATCTGTAGTAAACTCAAGAAAAACTCCTAACACAAAAACCTAACTTTGTAAGAAGAAGACTACAGGGATCGTATACCCCACGCGTGCTGGCTTACCGCGCTGCTTACCCGGCGTCCACTTAGGGCTAGACTTTACCACACGCACGGCCTCTTTGTCCAAAATCGGGTCTACACTACGCACCACCTTCACACGTCCGACCGACCCATCGGGCTCTACCACGAAGGCTACCTGAACCTTCCCCTGAATCCCGACCTCGGCTGCCGCCTCTGGGTAACGCGTATTCTCCTTAACGTATTGACGAAAAGCTTCCAATCCACCCCCACGGAACGAAGGCATCTCTTCGACGAAGAAGAAGACCTCTTCCTCCTCCACTTCCGCCTCTTCTACAGGCTCCTGATATTCGTAGACGTCCACCGACGTACCTTCGTTCAACTCGGTATTGAAGGGGTCAAAGTCGGCTTCGAGGTTGACTTGGCGATCCACAAGGTTAATCTTCGAGATAATCTTTGGGGCTTCTGGCGGTGCCATCTCTGGCTTCTGTTCCTGCTGTTGGGTCATCGGGATCTCCTCCTGCTCGACGATCACAGCTGTCTGATTCGTAATCTCTTGGTCATACTCATACCGGCTGCGCCAGTTGAAAAGCAAAAGACAGACGAGAAGCGCTAAATTCAACCCGCCAAGAAAGAAAATGCCTTTATAGTACTGTAAATCTACGCTTGGGACTTTCTTTATTTCCATTGCTACTGTCACTGATGATTTACTACCCAACCCAAGACGGACGCCTGTACCCCCGCCGTTTTCGATTTCAAAAATAGGTATTTTTTCCAATACAGCAAAATAGGGACGGCGATATACTAATTCGGGTACTCCGTACGCTTTTTCTATACCTTAACGATAAACGTTGAAATATTAGGTTCGTAACATGAGCGATTTATTACATCTAGAGCCTGCCGAACTCTGGCGGCATTTTGTCGAGATTTGCAAGATTCCGCGCCCCTCCAAGCACGAAGAACAAATCAGCAGCTATCTCGAAGCGCTCGGGAAGAGCCTCGGCATTGAGACCCACCGCGACGCCGTAGGCAATATTCTCATGCGCAAAGGCGCAACCCCGGGGATGGAGGATCGACGCTCGATCATCCTCCAGAGCCATATGGACATGGTCTGCGAGAAGAATTCCACTTCCACCCACGACTTTATGCATGACCCGATCGATGCCTACATCGACGGCGATTGGGTACGGGCACGGGGCACAACCCTCGGCGCAGACGACGGTATTGGCTGTGCAGCGCAATTGGCAGTACTGACCGACCCGAGCGTGGAACACGGGCCGATCGAGTGTCTTTTTACCGTCGACGAGGAGACGGGGCTCACGGGCGCCTTTGCGCTGGAAGGGGGCTTTTTCAACAGTGATATTCTATTGAATCTGGACTCGGAGGACGAGGGCGAGCTCTTCATTGGTTGTGCAGGCGGGGTCGATACGATTGGGGAGTTCCCCTTCCGTGCCGAGGAGGCCCCCGAAGACTATCAATTCTATCGCATCACCGTCTCAGGGCTTACAGGAGGCCACTCGGGCGACGACATCAACAAGGGGTATGCCAATTCCATCAAATTGCTCACACGTTTGTTACAACACCTCGAACGCGAGATGCCACTCGCACTTGCGCACCTAACGGGGGGTAACCTGCTCAACGCCATCCCACGCGAAGCCGAGGCATTGGTAGGCATCCCCGAGGACTCCAAAATCAAGATGGAGCTCTTTATCCAGCACTTTGGCGCAAGCTTACTCAAAGAGTATCAGAGCACGGAACCCAACCTGCAAATAGGGGTTGAAGTCAGCAACCGCGCCCCCGTGATGAACAACTATGACAAGCTCCGCTTCCTCAACCTGCTCTATGCGATGCCGCACGGCGTCATCGAGATGAGCCGCGAGATCCCTGGGCTTGTCGAGACCTCCACCAACTTAGCCTTGGTAAAACCCCTCGATAACGAAAGGTTTGAGATTGCGACCAGTCAACGGAGCTCGGTCGATTCTGGCAGAGAGTACATCGCCACGGCAGTCGAAAGTGTCTTTCTCTTAGGGTGTTGCACCTGCCGCCACTCCGACGGCTATCCGGGCTGGGCGCCGAACCCGAGCTCTCCTATCCTCGGCATCGCCTCTTCGGTTTACGAGAACCTTTTTGGTAAAAAGCCTGTGGTGCGTGCCATACACGCAGGATTGGAATGTGGTCTTTTCTTGGAGAAGTACCCTACGCTCGACATGATCTCTTTCGGACCGACGCTCCGCGGCGTTCATTCGCCCGTAGAGCGTCTTGACATCCCCTCTACGAAGAAGTTCTGGGATCTCCTCCTCGGGATTTTGAAGGCAGCGCCGAAGCGGTCCTAAGGAGTCCTAAGGGCGGACGGCTCGTGG
Source organism: Bacteroidia bacterium (assembly GCA_905373665.1). Lineage (GTDB taxonomy): Bacteria > Bacteroidota > Bacteroidia > Bacteroidales > CAJPTX01 > Bacteroides_D. Next base: position 159 of record CAJPTV010000166.1, on the reverse strand, counting down.
GTCCTCACGCCGGACGGGCGGGGGTTAAGGAGAGTCGTGGGAAGATCGGGAAAAGCGGCACGTCGTGCCGAGTTGCGGGCGATGCGTCAAAACACAACACCACCTTTTGCATCGATTCATTATGCGCCTTACGGCGCAGGGCGTAGCATGCTGCGCCCC
>CAJPTV010000165.1 GCA_905373665.1 Bacteroidia bacterium | reverse complement strand
CCCCCACTTACTTCAGGGGATTTTTACCCTCCCTACTCCCCACTTCTTCGTAAGAAGCTCTAATACACCGCCTTTGACCCCTTTTCTACCCACCCACTTACCGCTACTTTTGTGCCATTCTAGCAAACTAAAAAGTAGCATGATGAAACATAGATTCTTACAATGGTTCGGGCTCCTCTGCCTTGCCTTCCTCGCTATAGGAAGCCTGCATGCCCAAAAATTCACCCTCGCCGTTAATGCTGAGGCAAACGCCCAGGGCGACAGCTTCGCCCAAGCTATGGAAGCGGCAGGCTTCCCACTCTCCAGCAAAGAGAAGCTCGCAACCATCCAAAAACTGACCCTGGTCAGCGGCAAGTTCCTCTTAACCGACTGGAGTACGCTTGCCGAGAAATTGCCCCTTTGCACAACCCTAAAAACCTTCGAGGTGAAACCGACGGTCGAAATGGAATCCTTCGGCGAAAGTCCTGCACCGAAAAGCTACTTTGCCGCAACAACCCTCGAGGAGGTGCACATCATGTCCCCAAAATTCGACATCCCTACCCAGATGTTCAAAGGGGCAACGAACCTCAAAAGCGTTACTGTCGAGAGTGCGCAGATGGTCTACACCGCCGCCTTCGAGGGGTGCACTGCCCTTACTACGGTCCACCTCCCCAGTGCTACCGTCCTGTGCAGCAAGGTCTTTAAGGGCTGCGCGCAACTCGCCACCCTCCGCCTCCCTGCCTTGGAAGACTTCGACCCCTCTTGCACCGGCGAAGCCTTCTGCGAGGGCATGACGAACCTCACCTCCTTCTACGCACCACGCCTGAAAGCCTTACCTAAAAATGCCTTCAAAGGGTGCGAAAAGCTCACCCACCTCGACCTCCCCGCTTGCGAAACCTTTGACGAAAGCGCGCTCGAGGCGAATGCACACATCCAGCACATCGTTGCTCCTAAACTCACCGAGGTGAAAGATAAAGCCCTTGCACAATGCACTGCCCTCAAGACCTTCATCGCACCTTTCCTAAAAGAGCTCGGCAGCGAAGCTTTTAAGGGGTGCACATCACTCGAAGAGGTCGCTTTCCCCGAACTGACAGACCTCACCAAAGCCCCCTTCGCAGGGTGCAGCGCGTTGAAAAAAGTAACCTTTTCGCTCTCCGAAAGCATCTCGCTCAATGGGGACACGTTCAAGGATTGCAACGCCCTCACCACCTGGGTACTAGGCGCCCTCCCTATGGAGAAAAAAGCGAGTTATTACCACTTCGGTACCGCAGCGCGTACCCTCACTCTCACCAACGAAGATCTCTTGGAGGCGATAAAGGACGACACTGAGGAGGACGAGGACGGCGTCACCCCCTATGACGGCACAAAGTGGTACGGCTGGAAAGTATCCGAAAAGGTCACGCCCCCAGTGCGTTTTTCTGTAAAAGACAAGGCAGGGGAGAGTGTCTCCAACGCCACCATTAAGCTTTCGCAAAGCGGCACACCCCTCGCTACTCTCACCACGGGAGCTAATGGCGAGGCGCTCTTTATCCCCAGCGTAACGGGCGAAATTGACTACGAAATCTCCGCGCCGCACGGCAAAGCTCCCCTTACCGACAAGGTCGATATAGAGGACGACCGCGAGGAAGAAACCCTCGTGGAAGTAGACACCTTTGAGTGGAAAATGGTCAAGGTGACCATGCCCAAAACGATCGAACACGGCACGCTCATCATCATTGGTGCGGGCGAAGGCGAAGTGCAAGGCGACCAGATGACCTACCTCGTCAAAGAGGGCACCCTCCTCTCCTTTACCCTAGACCCCGACACTGATTTCCTCCCACAAGCGCTTATGGTCAATAACCAACCCACCCTTCCGACCGCAAAATACGAGTGTATGTGCGAGACCGTCTGCAACGCCTCCTTCGTAAAGAAACCAGAAGAGGCTAAACCGACCTTCAAGGTCGAAGTGTCTACTTCCATGCAAAACGGCTCGCTGAAAATACAGCGCTACCTACCCGACGGCACCCTAGACCCCACCCCCCTCAACCTGCCCTGCGACGTGGAAGAAAATACCCAGCTTAAACTTACCGCCATCCCCGCGCAGGGGTATAAGCTCAAGGATGATAAAATTGACGCCGTCACAGGTCCAGTATCCACCCCAATAAGCGAAACAAGCCCATACACCGTCGTCGATAACGTCAAGTTCTTCGCAGACTTTGAACTGAGGGAAATGTGCTCCCTTACCGTAACACAAACCCCACACGGCAAGATAGAGGTGCGCCAAAAAAGCGAGAACCTTGCCACCTCTGATAACCTCACCCTCGAATTTGACAAGGGGACGCGCCTAAAGATCACCTTCCGCCCCGAGGACGGCTATCAGCTCCAGAAGTTCGTCGAGGTCTCGGGCACAGAAACCATCCTTTCGACGAACCCAGACCTAACCCAAACGATCTATGAGGTGAATAACGCCAGTGCTGAGCTCAAAGCCTACTTCGCCCCCATCCCTAAACGGACGCTTACCACCTCCGTTACGGGGCGCGGAAAGCTTAACATCATGAACGAAGCGGGCAAAATACTCGCACCCCCTTACGCTTTCGCCAAAGGGACGAAACTCAAGCTGGAACTTAAGCCCGACGCGGGTGCGAAAGCAGACCACCTCTGGGAGATAAAACAGACGAGTGGGCGAAGCACCGACCTTCTCAAGAATGCCGAAAAGGCTGTGAACAAGGTACATACCCTTGACTATACGGTGACCGAAAGTGCCAAACTCAGCGCGAGCTTCATCGACGAGCCTACCACTGCGCCGCAATACACGGTGACCTTCTCCGCGCCCGAACACGGCTCTTTGTCTGTAAAGAATGGCACTGCAGAGGTCACCTCGGGCAACAAGCTCGATGCCAACACAGCGCTCACTCTTACCGTCACCCCAGCCGCCGACTACCAGCTGGATAAGCTCGTGGCACTGCCCGAAGGTGCTACCGCCCCCACGACCCTTCTCGAAGGTGGCACAGGCACACAAAACGCTACTTACAAGCTTGAAGCCAACGTCATCTTTACCGCGACCTTCAAGGAAGTGAAGAACGATCCGCCTATCTCTGCGCCGCAATACTCGGTGACCTTCTCCGCGCCCGAACACGGCTCTTTGTCTGTAAAGAATGGCACTGC
>CAJPTV010000164.1 GCA_905373665.1 Bacteroidia bacterium | reverse complement strand
GCCACGAGCTTTACGCCGTCGGCAGCCATCTGCTTCTTGTTTTCTTCGGAACGGGTGTAGCCGTAGATTTCCATCCCGAAGCCCTTACCGATTTCAGCCATGATGCGACCGATGTGCCCGTAGGCTTGGATACCGAGCTTCTTGCCGCGGAGTTCGGATCCCGAAGCACCGTTCCAACGGTTACGAATCATGTAGAGCATCAATCCGAAGGCGAGTTCTGCCACAGCATTGGAGTTCTGCCCAGGGGTATTCATTGCTACGATGCCGCGCTTGGTGCACGCTTCGAGGTCGAGGTTGTCATACCCTGCGCCCGCGCGTACCACAATCTTAAGGTTCTTGGCAGCATCTACCACCGCTTGGGTCACTTTGTCGCTACGCACGATAAGCGCGTCTACGTCCGCAACGGCAGCTAGGAGCTCTGCTTCCGAGGTATATTTTTCACACAAAGCGAGTTCGAAACCCGCGCCTTCTACGATTTTACGGATACCGTCGACCGCCACCTTAGCAAAGGGCTTGTCGGTCGCAATTAACACTTTTGCCATCTTGAAAACCTCCTAATGGTTAAATTGATAAAAGAAAAAGGGTCAGGCGACCCACCCGCCTTTACGAGCGTCCACCTGACCCAAAGACTTGAGCCGCGTTAGTGGCTAAGCATTAAGCGTTCTGCTTTTCAAACTCCTGCATGCAGGCTACGAGCGCCTTTGCACTTTCGAGCGGGAGGGCGTTGTAGGTACTAGCGCGGAATCCGCCTACGTCGCGGTGCCCCTTTACGCCGACCATACCCTGCTTCTTAGCAAATTCGAGGAAGGCTTCTTCCTTATCCTTGTACTGTTCGCTCATCACGAAGCAGATGTTCATGAGCGAGCGCGAGTCCTTCTCTGCCGTGCCGACGAACATCTTGTTGCGGTCGATTTCGTCGTAGATGAGCTTAGCGCGCTCTTCTGCACGACGCTGCATCTCCTTCACGCCGCCTTCTGCCTTCACCCACTTGAGGGTCTCGCGCATCGTGTAGATAGCGAAGCAAGGAGGTGTGTTGTACATCGAACCCTTTTCTACGTGGGTCTTGTACTGCAACATCGCGGGGATCTGGCGGGTTACGGTGTTAAGGAACTCTTCCTTCACGATCACGAAGGTAACCCCTGCAGGCCCGACGTTCTTCTGCGCACCCCCATAGATGAGCGCATACTTGCTCACGTCTACGGGGCGGCTCATAATGTCAGACGACATGTCTGCGATGAGCGGAATGGGCGAGTTGATATCCTCGCGGAGCTCCGTGCCGTAAATGGTGTTGTTGGTGGTAATGTGGAGGTAGTCCGCATCCGTGGGGATTTGGAAACCCTTAGGCACGTAGCTAAAGTTCTTGTCAGCCGAGGAGGCGATGGTCATCACCTCACCGAAGAGCTTTGCTTCCTTACCTGCCTTCTTTGCCCATACGCCCGTTTCTACGTAAGCTGCCTTCTTGTTGAGGAAGTTGTAAGGGATCATGCAGAACTGCATGCTTGCCCCACCCCCGAGGAAGAGCACCTTGTAGCCGTCCGGGATGTTCAAGAGTTCTTTCCACAACGCTTCGGTTTCGTCAATGATGGCTTGGAACTCCTTCGAGCGGTGCGAGATGCTAATGAGAGAAAGACCGATACCGTCGAGATCCAACACCGCATTTGCAGTGTTCTTTACAGCCACTTCGGGCAAGATACAAGGCCCTGCATTAAAATTGTGCTTCTTCATTACTACAATAATTTACCTCGCGACACGACCCCGTGGCGCTGTGATTTTGTAGTCAAATGTCGTTATATTTTTTAATTCTACAAAAACTCGCCCCCCTGGAGCGCTTCTGGAGCGCTTGGTGCAGGAGCGCTCCCCCTAGGTACTTACATTGCGCACAGCATTTCCTCCCCTTCTCACAAGCTCCGTTTTTCGGTGGAGTGAAAGCTCCGTTTTGTCCGTTATAAGTTCTAAATTCGTAGCCAAAGAAACGCATAGCACCCCCAAAGGAGGAAGCCCCAATGGATAAGCAGAACCACTTGGTCATCTACCAAGACGACAACGGACTCGTAAAAGTCAATGTACGCTTTGCAGACGAAGACGTATGGCTCACGCAAGTACAATTAGCAGAGATTTACGATACCACGCAACAGAACATAGCCCAGCATATCCAAAACATCTATGCGGACAACGAATTGAGCGACGAGGCAACTCACAAGAAATTCTTGTTAGTTCGACGGGAAGGCAACCGCAACGTACAGCGCAACATTGATCACTACAGCCTTGATATGATTATCGCCCTCGGCTATCGGGTACAATCGCAGGTTGCGACCCGTTTCCGCCGTTGGGCTACTGAGCGACTGCACGAGTATATCCAAAAGGGCTTTGCGATGGACGACGAGCGACTCAAACAAGGGGGTAACCGCTACTTCCGAGAGCTACTGCAGCGCATCAGAGACATCCGAGCTTCGGAACGCAACTTTTACCAACAGGTGACCGACATCTACGCCACATCGGTGGACTACGATCCGCGCACGGATCTCACGCGTCAATTCTTCGCCACCGTGCAAAACAAGCTACACTATGCCGTACACGAACACACGGCAGCGGAGCTTATCTATGAGCGCGTAGACAGTGAAAAGCCGTTCGTGGGGATGACCAACTTCAGGGGCAACTACGTGACCAAAGACGATGTGAAGATAGCCAAGAACTACCTCACGGAGCGGGAATTACAACGGCTCAACCTCCTCGTCTCCCAATTCTTAGACTTTGCAGAATTCCAAGCTCTCGAAGAACGCCCCATGCGCATGACGGACTGGATAGCAGCTCTCGACAATCAAATCATAGCCCTGCAACGTAAACTGCTGGAGGGAAAGGGGAGCGTATCGCACCAAGACGCCATCGCAAAAGCAGAACAAGAGTTCCACATCTATCGGCAAAGAGAAATGGCGCAACTAGAGAGCGACTTCGATAAAATGGTAAAGCAATTACCCAAACACCCTCAGCCCTCAACGGCTCTGGAGGAATAACCATTCGGTGAGACAAGAAAGAGGGTGTGTCACAAAATACAACACCACTTTCGCATCGAATCATTATGTGGGTGTGTCAAAATACAACACCACTTTCGCATCGAATCATTATGAGAGTGTGT
>CAJPTV010000163.1 GCA_905373665.1 Bacteroidia bacterium | reverse complement strand
AAGTCAACGGACAGGAGTCGCTCACAGGGGTCGATTATGGCACGAAGGTCACGGTAACGGTAACGCACGCTGAGGGGTGGAAATTGCAATCTCTCACGGTGGACGGCGTGGATATCACGAAGAGCAAGACGTTTGTCGTGGAAAAGACGGTGAGCGTGAAGGCTACCTTCAAGAAAGAGGATGCAAAGACCTATAAGGTAACGCTCACGCAGGGCGCGAACGGGACGATCTCCATCGAAGGGTACACGGAAGAGGCACTCAAGACCGTGGCGAAGGATACGGAGCTGACGGTGGTGGCGACGCCCGAGGATGAGGCTAAATACGAGCTCAAGGAGCTGAAGGCTGGCGGCGTAGATATCATGGCTACAAAGAAGTTCAAAGTAACTGCGGACACCGAGGTAACGGCAGTGTTTGGGAAGAAGGGGGGGAATGAGCCTACAGCGTACAAGGTAACGCTCACGCAGGGCGCGAACGGGACGATCTCCATCGAAGGGTACACGGAAGAGGCACTCAAGACCGTGGCGAAGGATACGGAGCTGACGGTGGTGGCGACGCCCGAGGATGAGGCTAAATACGAGCTCAAGGAGCTGAAGGCTGGCGGCGTAGATATCATGGCTACAAAGAAGTTCAAAGTAACTGCGGACACCGAGGTAACGGCAGTGTTTGGGAAGAAGGAAGGGAATGACAACAACGATAACAACGACCAAGAGCCGCTAGCGGTAGAAGAGTCTCTGTTGGCGTCGCTTATCGTATCGCCGAATCCCTTCACCGTGCAGTTGCGGATTGGGAACCCAGAGGGTATTGCTGTGGCTTACGAGCTTGTGAATCTCTCTGGTGTGGTGGTACGTTCGGGGGTGCTTAACGCGACCGAGGTATTTATCGACACCGAAGCACTTCCCGCAGGGCTCTATTTCGCGCGTCTAATGGGTCAAAATGGCGCGAAGAGGGTAGTGAAGGTTGCTAAACTAGTTTCTGTTTTATAGCGAAGAAAACGCCCTCAAAAGGGGCGTTTTCTTTTTTGTCTTTGTGTGTGGGTGCGGGGGCGGTGCGAGGCGCACCCCCGTGGTGGAAGATTAGGTGTAGAGATAATCAACAGAGCGGCACGCCGTGCCGAGTTGCGGGGGGTGTGTCAAAACACAACACCACCTTTTGCATCGATTCATTATGGAGAGTTTTCGCCTATCTTTGTAAGGTAACAAAATAGGGGAGAAGAGAAGATGACTACACCACGTCAATTACCGCTGGGGATACAGACCTTTGAAGAGATTCGTCAGCAAGGGCTACTTTACGTAGACAAGACTCCGTACATTGCGAGATTCATCCGTTCCAGTCTTAAGTACGTCTTCCTGAGCCGTCCGCACCGTTTCGGCAAGAGTCTTTTCACCTCAACGCTAAAAGCCTATTTTGAAGGGAAAAAGGAGCTCTTCAACGGACTCTATCTCGAACACGCCGAGCCACTGCTCGCCGAGCAAACGCAACGCGAAGCGTGGGCATCCTCCCCCGTACTTTACTTCCAACTCAATGGCGTAGACTATAGCTACGACGAAGCGCTCAGCGAGACGCTTGTGGCTCAAATGCGAACTTTAGAAGCCCAATGGGGAATTGCGGGGGAGGAGAATAGTAGCCCCGCCATTCGGTTTACGTACCTCATCCAAACGCTCTTTCAAAAGACAAAGCAACAGGTGGTGGTGCTCATCGACGAGTATGATAAGCCCCTTCTAGAAACCTTCGATGCCCCAGAGCGCAACGAGCGCTTTCGTACCCAACTCAAATCCTTTTACGAGGTATTGAAGAAAAGCGACGCCTACATCCGCTTTGCCTTCCTGACGGGGATTACCAAGTTCAGTAAAATCGTGCTGTTTAGTGGACTGAATAACCTGAAGGATATCACCCTTCTAGATAGCTATGCCGCCATCTGCGGCTTTACCCAAGAGGAACTTACGGGGCTCTTTATGCCCGAGATAGAGGCGCTCGCCACGAAGTACCAAAAGAGCATCGAGGAGACGCTAATGCTCCTCAAAAAGAAGTATGACGGTTACCGTTTTGCAGGGGGTGGGGAGCAGGTGTATAACCCCTATAGTCTGTTGAATGTCTTGGCAGACAGCCTCTTTCGTTACTACTGGTTTGAGACGGCTACGCCCGCCTTCTTGGTGAAATATCTCCAGCAAATCAACTACTACGTCCCAGAGATTAAAGACGGGGTGGAGATAGACGAAGGAACATTGCAAGACTTCCGTATCGGGGGTGCGAACCCGCTGCCGCTCCTCTTCCAATCAGGCTATCTGACCTTACAAGACTACTACTTTGAGGAGAATACCTACACCCTTCGCTTCCCAAACGAGGAGGTGAAATATGGTTTCCTGCGGACGCTCCTTATGGGGTATTACCCGACAGTCTTAGATGCAGCGGTGGACGTGCGACGCTTCCGTGAAGAGATCTTGCGGGGCGATGTGGATGCCTTTATGCAGCGGCTCACCGCGATCATCTCTGGCATCCCCTACGGGGACTTCTCTCGCGCCCCAGAGCCTTACTACGAACGGGACGGTCAGGTGGCGGTGTTTCTGGTCTTCTTGCTCATGGGGCAGTTTATTCAGACCGAGGTTCATAACCACGTGGGGCGTGCCGACGCGGTAGTACACACGCCCGAGTTCGTCTACCTCTTCGAGTTTAAGCTAGATGGTTCGGGGACACCCGAGGAGGCGCTACAACAGATCGAAGCGAAGGGGTATGCCCTTCCCTACCAAGGGGGCGACAAGCAGGTGGTCTGCGTAGGCGTCGCCTTCAGCAAGGAAAAGAAGACTATCGCCTCTTGGCTGGTGAAACGCTAGGCGGTGCAGAGGCGGTGCGGGGGCGCACAGCCCGTGGTTGAAGGAGGGGCGTGAAGGAGGAGCAGAGGCGGTGCAGAGGCGGTGCAGAGACGGTGCAGAGACGGTGCAGAGACGGTGCGGAGGCGCACAGCCCGTGGTGGAGGATCCTCGCGCCGGACGGGCGGGGGTGGAGGAGAATCGAGGAGAAGGCTGAGCCCGTTGAAATGAGGGAAAGGATAGCTATTGGGCGCAAAGCGTGGCTAGAAGGTGTGTCTTTTTTACATCGATTCATTATGCGCCTTACGGCGCAGGGCGGTGCGGGGGCGCACAGCCCGTGGTGGAGGAGAGTCATGGGAAGGGTAAAGGTTAATCACCAAGG
>CAJPTV010000162.1 GCA_905373665.1 Bacteroidia bacterium | reverse complement strand
CCCCCACCCCACGCCCCTCCTTCACCGCGGGCGGCGCGCCCTTAGCGCCCTTTTCAAAAAAATCCCTACCTTGGACGTTGGAAAATGAAGGTCAGGATGCCCACGCTAAACGACATACTCGCGCCCGTAGCTACCGAGCTCAAAGATTTCCAAGCCTACTACGCGCAAGTGCAGGAAGTCCCCTCCCGTTCGTTGCACTACGTGTTGCGTTACCTGCTACGCAAGAGCGGGAAGCAGCTCAGACCCGCCATCGTCTACCTCTGTGCTGCCGCGGCTGGCGGTGTTTCTGATACCACGCGCGTGGCTGCCGCGATGGTCGAGCTCGTCCACAACGCCTCGCTCATTCATGACGACATCCTAGACCAAGCCGAGCTCCGACGCGGACTACCCGCCGTTTACAAGATTTGGAAGAATCGCGCCGCCGTCCTCGCCGGGGACTACATGCTTGCCCTCGGGCTTAAGTTGGCGGTCGCATCAGCAGAATACCGCTTCTTGGAGTATATGAACCACGCCGTGCAAGAGATGAGCGCTGGCGAGATCGAACAGCTCCGCCGTGCACGAAAGCTCGAGCACGACCCAGAAAGCTACTTCCACATCATTCGCGCTAAGACCGCCGAGCTCTTGGCCGTGTGCAGCGCCACAGGGGCTCTCTCTGCTGGTGCACCCCAAGAGACCATAGAGGCATTCCACCGCTTCGGTATCCTGTTGGGAATGGCCTTTCAAATACGCGACGACATCTTAGACTTTTGCCCCTTCGACAGTGGCAAACTCCCCGGCAACGACCTCAAAGAGGGAAAGGTGACCCTCCCGCTCCTCTATGCCCTCGATACCCTCGAACCCCTTGAGTATAAACGACGTTTGCGGCAAATACGCAAGGCACGAAGGAGGTTCTTGGTGCGACAAAAGCTCATCCGTTGGGTACACACGACCGATGGGCTGCAGCGTGCCGAGGCAAAGGTGCGCGAACTGACCGAAGAGGCAAAGCAGACCCTCGCCCTCGTCCCAGATTCTGCAGCGAAGCAGGCTTTATTCCAACTAGCGGACTTCCTCGTAGCAAGAAAGAAATAAGTAGATGCCGATTAGCGAATTTATCTTCATGGGTTTGCTCGGCGTGGCGGGCATCCTCGGGTTTCGCAAGGGGTTCATTTCCCAAGTAACGATGTTTATATGGCTTTGCCTTGGCATCTGGCTGGCAATCCGCTTCGCAGGGCTCGTAGGCGAATATCTAGCCCCGTACGGCGTTCCTGCGGGCGAAAAAGGCTATCTCGTCTCCTTTGTTGTGGTCTTTGCTGGGGTGGTGCTTGGGGTCTATTTCCTCGGGCGTTTCGCCACCCGCGTGCTCAAGGTTTTAATGCTCGGGTGGGTCGACAAACTCGCAGGCTTGCTCTTTGGGGTCTTGAAAGCAGCGCTCATTCTGAGCGTCCTCCTTGCGGTGTTGGCACGCGCGGGGGTCAACGATAAGCTCTTTTCACAAGAAGCCCAAGAGGGGCTCTTTTACCGCACCCTTTCGGGCTTTGCACCCACCTTTTACCCCAGCCTTCGCAACCTCGGGGCTACGGTGATGAAGGGGCTACAGGAAACAGATTTGCAAAATAACACGTCGCCAGAAAATGATGATTGAGCTGCAGGGGATGCACTTCCACGCACACCACGGTTGTTACGCCGAGGAAAAGATAACGGGCAATGCGTTTGAAGTATCGGTGCGCTTACGCCCTGCCGCAAACCCTGCGCCACAAACGGATAATATCGCCGACGCGTTGAACTACCAAGAGGTCTATCGCATCGTGGCGGAGCAGATGGCACAAACCTCTAACCTCTTGGAACACGTGGCGCAACGCACCCTAACGGCGCTCATGAACCACTTCTCTAATCTGGAGTGGGCAGAGGTCACCATTGCCAAACGCGCCCCCGCCATGGGGGGGCTGATTGATAGGGCACAAGTGACCTTAGCGCAAGAACGGGCACAGGCACAAACCAACGTCACGGCCGAGGAAATGCAGAGCCTCGAGCGGCTGATTACCAACATGCGGCGTATTCGACGCGAGTGTCCTTGGGATGCGAAACAGACCATCCCCTCGCTCGCACAGTACACCACCGAGGAGGTCTATGAGCTCTTTGATGCGATCATGGACGAGAACGACGCCAATATTCGTAAAGAGCTGGGCGACTTGCTGATGCACGTGCTTTTTTACGCGGTGATTGGCGAGGAGACGGGGCGTTTCAACTTAGCGCAAATTGCCGACGGGGTCAACGAAAAGATCATCTATCGTCACCCGCACGTCTTTCAACCCAAGGGGACTATCACCCCAGAGGAGGTCGAGCGGCAGTGGGAGGCGCTCAAACTGAAAGAGAAGGGGGGCAATCGTACCATACTGGGCGGTGTGCCGAAGTCCCTGCCGCCGATCGTGAAGTGCCAGCGCATTGAGGAAAAGAGTGCCGCAGTGGGCTTTGCATGGAATCAGCAGGAGGTCTTCACCAAAGTCGAAGAGGAGTATGCCGAGGTGCGCGAAGCCTTGCAGGAGGGCGACCCCGACCATATCTTTGAGGAGTTTGGCGACCTGCTTTTTACGGTCGTTGATGCGGCGCGTGCACATCACATCGATGCTTCGATGGCACTTGAGCGTGCGAATCGGAAATTCATCGCTCGTTTCAATCATGTAGAGGCTGCAGCAAAGGCGATGGGGCGTTCAATGGACTCCTTGACGCGCGAGGAGCAGATCCGACTTTGGAAGGAAGCGAAAAAAGCGATGCAAGAAGTGGCGAAAGAGCACGAAGAACAAAAATAAATATTACCTTTGTGGCGTCAAAGGGCGGGCAGGTGAAGAGTGAAGTGAGTGGTAACCCTTTTGAGACGTTCGTGTTTTGTGGAGTATCGGTGTCCTGTGGTGTAATTGGCAACACGCCTGACTCTGGATCAGGAAAGTCAAGGTTCGAGCCCTTGCAGGACAACACATTGTGGACGCCGCGGGTATGGCGAAATTGGTAGACGCGCTAGACTTAGGATCTAGTGCCGAAAGGCATGAGGGTTCGAGTCCCCCTACCCGCACACAGTAATAGCGAGGCAAGCATCCTAGTGGTGTTTGCCTCGCTTTTTTATGAGCCTCACGGCATGTAAGGGTGTGTCGAAATGCGATTCTCCCTCTTCTGTTGTCTTTTCCTGATTTAGGTTGACTGATTTGTGATCAAAGATAGGGAAATAAA
>CAJPTV010000161.1 GCA_905373665.1 Bacteroidia bacterium | reverse complement strand
ATAATTCGTGGCATTCAAAGCAAAATAAAGCACAGGCGACCCCTCCCACGGCTCACGCCTTTCCCAACGGGCTATCTCCTCCTCTCGCCCCGTAATATACAGCCCTTCAAATAATTCTTTTCTTCCTTCAAAATAAGCCTTGAGAGTAGATAAGAAAAGACTTTTACCGAAACGGTGAGGACGGCTCAGGAAAAAGATACGTCCGAGCGAAAAAAGCTTTTCGATATATTGCGTCTTATCGACATAGAGATCCCCAGTATTACGCAACTGTTCAAAATCTTGCGTACTGATGGGCAAACGGCGTGACCGATTCATCTATTACCTGTTTTTGTTACCACGAAGATAGTAAAAAGGCGCTAAGAACCCCGTCCGGCGTGAGAACCCTCAACCCCGCGCTCGTCGCCTCTAATTCCCCACGACCCTCCTCAACCACGGGCCGTCCGCCCTTAGGACCTATATTTCGGGCTCGGGCGACTCGCGCACCTCGGTCTCGTCTATCAGCTTCATCTTAACCGCCCAGATGGCAAGGAGCGAGATATTGTGAATCTTAAGCTTCTTACTGATGTTCTTACGGTGCGAGGTCACCGTATGGACGCTGATACACAGCGCATCCCCAATCTCCTTAGCGGTTTTCCCTTTGGCGAGCAACTGCAATACCTCGATTTCGCGACGCGAGAGCTGCGGCTGCTCAGCACGCGATTCCTGCAAGAAAGAAATTAACGTCGAACGCAACTCTGTGGGCGGCATCAACGTGTTGATCACAGCGTCAAATTGCACCTGCAACTGACGGGGAATAAGCTGCATCTCCAGCCCAACGATCTGCACATTAGGGCGGTTCTTACGCAACGACTGCACCAACTGAGGCGTAAAATACGCCTGCGTCGTATCCAGCACCACGAGCCTAAGCCGCGAAGAGTCCAAGGTGAGTAAATTACGTTCCCAATAAGGGTGCGAAACGACGAGCAGGTCAGGGTAATCAACACGCAACAGCTCAGTCAACGCATGCGCGACAAAGAGGTGAGGGGTGATGATGACAACCGTGGGATGATGGTGAATTACTGCTTCCATCGACGTTCCATCCTTTCTACCAAGGGGACCAATACCTCGTCCTCCAAAAGGGTATGTATCTTCAAATCCTCGCGCAACATCCCTAGAGCATACAAGAGGCGTCGCGCCTGTCCGTCGTCGTGCAGTGGGGGAAGGTAGCGCAAGAAAAGGTTCTGCAAATCACTGAGCTTGACTTGGATGTCTGAGTGATGGTGTTTGTACTCCTGCACCCGATACTCGCTCAAATTGCGCGCCTCCCAAAGACTACGAATGTAGGGAAAGACCGTATCGCGCTCGTAATCGAAATGCACCCGCGCCTCCTCCATATAGCGGTCAAAGAACTTGCGCAACAACTCGCGGATGGACGGATCAACATCAGGGAGGATCGTCCCCAACAGCCCTGCAATATTAGGCGTAGCCTCCCCGATGTAATAGTCATGCCCCACAAGGAGATAGTCTAACAAGAAGGGGATATCCTCCACTTGCAAAGGCGTTATTTCCGCCAAAGTACGCCCTAGGTTAAGCTGCAAAAGCGAGATGATAAAGTGGACACGACACCCCCGTTCCACAGCCAACTCAGCAAGCGTATGGTCGCCCACCAACAGCGGCAACCCCAACCGTTCAAAGACCCAAAAAGAAGCTGGCTCGGCAAGGAGCACCTCCTCCGCACGACTCGCCCCCGTGATTACCTTACAAGAAAACTCCATCACGTTCATTCCCATTAAAACGAAGCGCCTGTCCCACAGGCTCTTGTGTACCGTGTGTGTAACAATAGGCTACCTGTCCGTTAACCACCGTACGGCGTATGAAATAGCGAGACTCTACACCATCGTAAGGCGACCAACCGCACAAACTCTCATTACCACGACTGTTCAACAGACGCGCCCCATCTGGGCAGGAGGCCACAAAGACGAGGTCTGCATGATACCCCTCGCGAATATAGCCCCGCTTTTCAATCCCAAATAGACGCGCCGGAGCATGACTCATCAACTCTACGACCTGCGGAAAACCGATCCCCTCACGCTCAGCCAAACGCAACATAAGCAGCAAACTGTACTGTATCGAGGGAATCCCCGACGGCGAGTGTTCATAGTCCTTTATCTTTTCACTCGAGAGGTGGGGCGCATGGTCTGTACCAATCGTACGAATTACGCCCGATTTGAGCGCCGCAATCAACGCCTGCTGATCGGCACGGCTTTTTATAGCCGGATTGCACTTAATTTGCCACTGATAAAGGCGATAATCCTCCTCGTTGAAGTACAGGTAGTGTGGACAGGTTTCGCAGCTTATACGCCCCTCTAAACGCAACGCAGGGTCGGCAAACAGCGCCAACTCTTCTGCCGCGCTAAGGTGAAGGACGTGCAAGCGGGCACGATACTCACGCGCGAGGCGCTGTGCCAATTGCACACTCTTCACACAAGACTCCGTGCTACGGATGCGCGCATGTTCGGTAAAAGGGATTCCCTCAGGGTACTGCGCCCTAGCACGCGCAAGGTTCTCTGAGATAATAGCGTCCGTCTCACAATGCGTAGCGATGAGCAACGGCGCATCACGAAAGATGGGCGCTAACTGCTCCTCTTGGGTCAGCTGCATCCCGCCCGTAGAAGAGCCCATAAAGAGCTTTATAGCGGGCACTTCGCGCGGGTCACAGGCACGAATCTCATCAAGGTTCTCAGTCGTAGCGCCGAGGTAAAAAGCATAGTTAGCATGCGAACGCCCCGCAGCCAAAGCAAGCTTCTCACGAAGCGCAGCGCGCGTAGTCGTCTGAGGCTTAGTATTAGGCATATCGCAAAAGCTCGTAACGCCGCCCGCGACAGCCGCCCGCGACTCGCTCGCAATATCCCCTTTGTGCGTAAACCCAGGGTCTCGGAAATGCACGTGCGTATCGATAACCCCCGGGAGAAGGTACTGCCCTTTCCCATCAAGCACCTCGTAACGACGTTTAGCGTCGAGGTGCAACGAACTCGTCGTCACCTCAGCGATATACCCTCCCTCGTCCACAAGGAGCTCGCCTTCTACCACACGCCCCTCATTGACTATCCGTACATTGTGCACTACCAAGGGTAGGTGATGGGAACATTTACTCATTGACACGCCCCTCCTCCTCCGCTTTAAGATATTTGCGAGAAACACCGAAACGCATGCGGATTACCCC
>CAJPTV010000160.1 GCA_905373665.1 Bacteroidia bacterium | reverse complement strand
TTATTTTCCTATCTTTGATCACAAATCAGTCAACCTAGATCAGGAAAAGACAACGAACCCCGAAAACCCGCCCGTCCAACGTGAGCACCCTTCACCACGGGCCGTCCGCCCTTAGGACCACCCCCATCACCGTGATGTCATCATACTGCGCATTAGCGCCCTGCCACGCCACAAACTCTCGCTGTAAAAAGGACTCCTGCTCGTCTATCGGGAGCAGCGAGGCCTCAACCACCAACTCCTGGAAACGAGCAAAACGCATCTTCTTAGCATGCGCCCCGCCAATCTGATCCGAATACCCGTCGCTAAAAAGAAACAACTCGTCCGAGGGCTGATAATGAATCATCCGCGTCGTGAAGTTCAGATTACTCTCACTCCCCACAAAGATCGAATCCCCCGCATACACCTCTGCCGCACCCGCCCGACAAAGAATGATCCGATGAAAAGCTCCTGCGAAACTGATCATCTTCCGCTCCGTGTCTATCACACAGAAAGAGACGTCCGCACCCTCGCTCATCACCTCCACATTATCAATATGCCTGTTGCGCTCGTAAAGCGCATTACTGAGTAACCCTAGGATTCGACTCGCACTCGTCACATGCTGCTCAATAATGATATCGTGGAGAAAGACATACGTGATAAGAGACATAATCGCCGCCGAAATGCCATGCCCCGTACAGTCAATGACCCCCATGTAGATATAATGCTCATAGGTCGAATACCAGTAAATGTCCCCACTCACCTCCCGCAGTGGCTTAAAGAGCACAAAACTATCCGGACAGCGCTCCCGAATCAACGAAAGGGGCGGTAATATCACGTTCTGCGAATGCCGCGCATTGTGCAACTCTATCCCGATGGCCCGATTCTTCTGTCGCAGGTCTTGGTTAAGTGCCTCGAGGTGCATCGCCATCTTGATACGCTCATTCACCTTACCGCGACTATCCACCACGTAGTTCCTTGCAAAGAAGATCGTTAAGACGAGCAAGATCAGGGTTATGAACGGGAGGTAGTTCCACACAAAGTCCTTGATAGTAAACTTTTGCAACACGTGCACTCGATGCGGAATCCCCTCACTCCACACCTCGCGGTTCAGCGAAGCACGGTAACGGAAGAGATACTCCCCCGCAGGAAGGCGGTTCAGATTCACGATATTCTGATTCTCCACATCCGTCCAACGGTCATAGAACCCCTCAATCATAACCTGGAAATAAACCTGCGAGCGATTGGCGAAATTGAGCAACGAAAGATGAAATTTCAACGACGGATACTCCTCCGACATCACCACATCGTGCGAAAGGAGCGACGGCGCATCAACCACATCGTGAAGCCCAAAGAGCACCAGACGACTCACGACCACATTCCCAAACTCCGCATTCTCACGCACACGCGGGCGGAAATAGGTGATCCCCGTATGACTCCCAAAGTACATCTGCCCCTGCGGCGAAACAAAGCTCACGTTCGGCTTAAAGCCCTTGTGAAGCAAACCATCATTCTTCCCAAAAAGAAAGAGCTGCGCCGCCGTCGGGTCATACTCCGCAATGCCTCGCTGCGTCGCTATCCAGACATTACCGTGATCGTCACAAGCTAAGGCATTGAGCGGATTTGCCTTAAAGAAATAATGCCCCGAAACCCTATAACTCTTCTTTTGCCCATACCCTAGGCGAAAAAGACCACAGTTCGTCCCCACCCAAATCGTGTGATCTATCCCGTGTACGAGACTTATCGCCTCCACATCGAGCAACGGGGCGCGTTGTTCTGACATGAAATCGATGCGCTCCTTATAGTCAAACTCCAAGGGGATACGGTAGAGCGCCCTCGTCCCGATACACAGCAGTGTATTGGGCTCTTCGGCGACAAACTCCCGCATATCCAGCCCTCGCAATGCACTGTATTCGCTCAGTTTGCTATGTCGGAGGTCAAAGAGCATAAAACCATCCGCCAACGCGAAACCGAGATAATGCGCCCCGACAGGGGCTATCTTGTTAATGCCTCGCCCCTCCAGCAGCGGCGCTAACTGACGCAACAACGGGGTCGAGAAACGCTTGCCCCACTGTTCCGTTTGCGGGTCAAAATAGAGAAGCCCCTCGCTCGTCCCCGCCACGAGTTCCCCAGAAGGGAAGCGGTAAAAGGCATTCACATGCGACTGGTACCGATGAAAGACCCGCTCCTGCAACTCCGTAAAGCTACTCACCGTGTCCGTACCGCGGTCAAAGTGCAGGATCTCCCCATTCTTCGTACCAATCCACACCCCCTTATCTTCCCGCGTATAGATCGCCGTCACGCTCTTATTGTAAAGCTTCGAGTGGCAGTTCAGACGCGACATCGTCTGGGTGAAGAACGAGGGTCGCAAATCCCACACCGCCATTCCCCCGTCTATCGGAAAAAAGAAAAGATGCGAATGGCTGAACTCTATCTCCCCATGGGGGATGAGCCCCAACCGCTCGGTCGGCGTATAGATATTCTTGTAGCGTTGCCACTTGCCCGTCTTCTCTTCGACGTAATAGAGTTGCCCACGACTCAACACCCACCACTCATTGTCCCCATCTATCCAAAAGGACTCTATCCTAACCGGACGCCCCGTCCCTAACACGGGGACTGGATGAACAATAGGCAGATTGAAAGCATCCCGATAGACGTAGATTTCCCGCTCCGTGGTCACACAAAGCCGATTCTTTTTATCAAAAGCAAAATCGGTAATCCCCGTCGGTTCGGTCGCCCCCGTCTCGTAAGACGAGGCCTGGAGCGAGAGGTACTCCTCCGTCTCCACATCAAAACAGAAGAGGACGCCACTAACCAGTACCCACAGATTGCCGTTCTTGTCCTCCTTTATCCGCGCATTCGAGGGCTTTGTGGGCGCTCCGAGCCTGCGCGGAAAGTCATGAAATTCCAAACTACTGTTCCACGGATTAAAACGTGCAAGCCCTCTGTAGGTCAATATCCAGCGCTGCTCCTCGCGGTCTACGTGAACCGCCAATACACCACTATGCTGCGTGCTATCAAGCGCTTGGTAATAAATGCAGTAGTTATGGAAGCGCATCTCCGTACGGTTGTAACACGAGAGACCGCTCCGCGTCGCGACCCAGATATTATGATCCCCATCCTCCGAAATATCCACGATATCGCCGTCGGCCAACGAATCTGAGTTGCGCTCATTGGGGTAATAGTTGCGAAAACTCATCGCATCAAAACGATACTGTCCTAAAAAAGTGTGTAAGCTCCATTTATATTAACTTGGAGGTGTA
>CAJPTV010000159.1 GCA_905373665.1 Bacteroidia bacterium | reverse complement strand
CGCGGCGTTGCCGCGAGTTGCGGGCGTAGCACGCTACGCCCCTACAAAAGACTGGGAGATAGTGGGTTTATTGTGTACTGGATGGGATGGAGGAGTGCCATCCAGTTAATCACCGAGGCGGCACACAGTGCCGAGTTGCGTGCGTAGTATGTTACGCCCCTACTGGGGATGAAATATTGCGTTTTGATACGTATTTTTGATATTGTTCTAAAGACCTTCATCTTTACATATATTTGTGGCAAGGATGAAGGTCTTTTTTCTAAAAGAAAGAACTCGGATGCAACACTTGCTATAATTATTCGTTTTCTTGGGGAAAGAGGTGCAAACAACAGGAAAAGGATATCGTGGAATGGTGTTGCAACGTCCTCTATTTCTTTGGGGATTTATGGGGTCGGGCAAGTCGTCGCATGGACGAGAGATAGCGCGCGCTTGGAAGTTGCCGTTTTATGAGACCGATCAACTGGTGGTGGAGCGCGTCGGTCTGTCTATCGCAGAGATTTTTACCACCCAAGGCGAGGCAGGATTTCGACGGGCAGAACAGAGCGTCTTGCATTCGTTAGACCTCTCGACACCATCTGTCATTGCTACGGGTGGGGGGATGCCCTGTTTTGAAGATAACGCCCATTGGATGCGCGAACGCGGACTTACGGTTTATATATCGCTTCCCGTAAATACGTTGGTTGATAGGATTTTACAATCTCGTACGACACGCCCTTTGTTGCCAGAAAAGAAGCGAGAGGCACTATATGAGCATGTTACGCATCTGCTCGCTGAACGCGAGGCGAGCTATTGTCAGGCTCATCTTGCGATCGATGGGCATCTTCTTAATGTTGCGTATTTGGAGAACATTCTTCGGGTGCTTCCGCTCTAGGAGTAGTCCTCTATAACGAAAAAAGTCTTACTTTTGCAAAGGTCATAAGCTATAATAGAGAGTTTTCGATGCTAGAACGTAGTGAACAAGAATTGGGGCGTTTGGCGGCCCTCGAGCAGTTGCGAGAACTGGGCATAGAGCCCTATCCTGCAGCACTCTACCCCATAACGCACCGTATTGGAGAGATCACCACGAAGTTCGATGCATTGGTTGCTTCAGAGGAGCGTGTCGTGGTGGCTGGGCGGATTCGTGCGCGGCGTATTATGGGGAGTGCCTCTTTTATCAGTTTGCAGGATGAGTCGGGGTCGGTGCAGGGGTATGTGAAGCGAGATGATCTTTGCCCAGGAGAGGATAAGACCTTTTATAACACCGTCTTTAAGAAGCTTCTCGATTTGGGGGATTTTGTCGGGATTGAGGGGAAGGTCTTTCGTACGCAAACGGGTGAGATCAGTGTGCATGTAGACTGGTTGGTGCTTCTTGCGAAGTCTATTCGTCCGTTGCCTGTGGTAAAGGAGAAGGATGGGGTACAGTATGATGCGTTCACGGACCCGGAGCTTCGTTACCGCCAGCGTTATGTGGATTTGGCGCTCAACCCAGAGGTGCGTAAGACGTTTCGGCAGCGGCAGCAGATCGTATCGGCGATGCGTCATTTCTTTGACGAGAGTGGTTATCTTGAGGTAGAGACGCCGATTTTGCAACCGATACCGGGGGGTGCTTCGGCACGTCCGTTTATTACGCACCACAATGCGCTTGATGTGGATCTTTATCTGCGGATAGCCAATGAACTTTATTTGAAGCGTCTGTTGGTGGGGGGGTATGATGGGGTTTATGAGTTTGCGAAGGATTTCCGTAATGAGGGGATGGATCGTAGACACAACCCAGAGTTCTCGGTTTTGGAAATATACGTGGCTTACAAGGATTATCTCTGGATGATGGACTTTGTCCAAGAGATGTTGCGGCGTGTGGTGAAGGCAGTGCATGGGCGGTTGCAGTTCCGTTCGCACGACATAGATTTTGACTTTGAGAAGCCTTTTGCGCGTCTGACGATGCGTGATGCGATTTTGCAGTATGGCAATTTGGACATCGACATTTTAGATGAAGAGGCGCTTCGGGTGGAGTGTCGCAAGCGTGGTGCGGATGTGGATGAGTCTTTTGGGCGTGGGAAGCTTATTGATGAGCTTTTTGGTCTTACGGCAGAGGAGCATTTGATACAGCCGACGTTCTTAATCGACTATCCGACAGAGATGTCGCCGCTTTGTAAGCGTCATCGTTCTAATCCGAAATTGACCGAGCGTTTCGAGCTTTTTGTTAATGGGAGTGAGCTTTGTAATGCTTATAGTGAGTTGAATGACCCAGTGGATCAGTTGGCTCGTTTCCAAGAACAGATGTTGCTTGGTAAGAAGGGGGATGATGAGGCGATGATCATCGATTATGATTATGTGCGTGCGATGGAGTATGGTATGCCTCCTTGTTCGGGTATGGGGATCGGGATAGATCGTTTGGCGATGCTTATTTTGGACAAGGTTTCTATCCAAGATGTGCTTCTTTTCCCTCAGATGCGTCCGGAGGTTTGGGATTTGACCCCCGCTTCCACCGAGAATCAACCAGAGTAGTTATTAAAACCTTAGACGAATGACCCACGGTTTGGTCGGTATGCTTTTTACACGTAAGGCGTTGTTGCGAAGTGGCTTTTTTCTCTTCCTGTTGCCCGTGCTGTGTGTGTTTCTCTCGGTGAAGGCATCCGCCCAGCCTGCTCCTATTCGCAAAGCAGATGCTTTTTATGCGGCGGGGGGCTTTTACGAGGCGCTGAATCTTTATAAGGAGAATTTGGTTCTTCTTTCTAAGGAGGAGTTGCCCGCTTATTTGTTTCGGGTGGGCGAGTGTTATCGGCGTACGGGGAAGCCTCGTCAGGCGGAGCTTTGGTATCAGAAGGCGATTTTGCGTGAGTGTGCAGAGCCGAAAGCGTTGCTTTATTATGCGAATTCGTTGCTTTCGGGCGAAAAATATGAGCAAGCAAGGGAGAACTATGACGCTTATCTCGCCTTGCAGCCCAATGATAAGTGGGCGCTTATGGGGAAAGAGTCTTGTGAGTTGGCGAAGCTTTGGAAGGATTCGCCATCGGGTTATATCGTTAAGTTGATGCCGGTGTTGTGTTCTAAGCAGAATGATTTTTCGGCTTCGTATGCTTCGGCAGATTATCGTACGATCGTTTTGACGAGTTCGCGGGACATCGCTACGGGGCGTAATAAGCATGCGGCGACGGGGGAAAAGTTCACTGACCTGTTTATCTCGTTGAGCAATGGGGAGGGGCGTTGGGGTAAGCCGAAGCTCTTGTCAGGTTCGATCAATACGATGGATGAGGAGGGTTCGCCGAACTTTTCTCAAGATTTCACCAAGATGTATT
>CAJPTV010000158.1 GCA_905373665.1 Bacteroidia bacterium | reverse complement strand
CCTCCACCACGGGCCGTCCGCCCTTAGGACCGCCCTTAGCGCCCCCCCACCGTCAACATGACGGTGCCGCCGCTGAGCGGACGCTGTTCTACGACAGCCATGCCAGAGGCGGTTATTGCGGGCAATAAGGGAGATTCTGCTGCGTATTGCGCCATAGACGAAGGTAAATAGCGATATGCCTTAAAAGAGCCCGAAATGAGCCCACCAACGAGCGGAAGGTAAAGACGTAGGTAGAGGCGATAAAGAAGGGCGAAAAAACCACGACGCGGCATCGAGAACTCCAAGACCACAAGACGACCACCTGGTTTAAGAATACGGGCTATCTCGCGCATCGACTGCGGGATGTCAGCAAAGTTGCGCACTCCGAACCCAATCATCACCACATCGAAACTCCCGTCGGCAAAAGGCAACGCCTCTGCCGTACACTCCACAAAGTCGGTCGTGGGGGGACATATCCCTCGTGCAAGACGCTTTTTCCAAAAACGCTTGTCAAGCCACCTACAGATCTTCTCTTTTCCTCGCCCTAACATCTCGGGCGAAAGATCCGCACAGCAGATATGCTGCGGCACGTAACGCTTCAGGAGGGCAAGCGTCATATCGCCCGTACCTGCCGCAAGGTCTAACACCGCCGTCGGACAAACGGCTGCCGCACGACGTACGGCTGCACGTCGCCACCGCTTGTCGAGCCCTAAACTCAAGAGATGATTTAGGGTATCATAACGCGGGGCAATGTCGTTGAACATTGCCCCGATAGTCTCCTGCTTATTCAATAGAAAAAGGGATTAGATTAGCGACGAAGCTTCTCTTCCAGTGCCGTTTCGTAGCTGTGCTTATAGTCTGCTATAAAGCCATAAGAGATGTCATCGACACGAATCTCCGACTTCGTTACATGCCCCAACAAACACATCGGGACGTCGCGCTCCAGCATAAAGTCTACGAACTTCTCCTCACACGCTTCGCTTACAGAAACCACCACGCGACTCTGCGACTCGCCAAAGAGGAAGGCATCGAGACGTATCTCCGCATCGGACGTAATGTCAAAACCTAAGTTGTTCGGCATGGCCGACTCTACGAGCGTGGTAAAGAGCCCCCCCATCGAAACATCGTGCGCCGAGGCAATGAGGCGCTTCTCAATGAGTTGTGAGACGAGCATCTGCAACCTATACTCCTCCTCAAGGTCAAAGTGTGGTACGCTAGACTCCGTAATCCTGTGGTGCGAAACGAGGTACTCGGAACAACCGATGTCGTTACGCGATTCGCCCAAGAGGTAAATCATGTGCCCCTTCTTTTGGAAGGCAAGCGAGGTGCGGTGCTGGATCTGGTTCAAGAGCCCCAGCATCCCAATCACTGGGGTAGGCGATACGGCCTCGTCACGGTCGCCGATGGTCGACTGATTGTAGAAGCTCACATTACCGCCCGTCACCGGAGTTTCAAAGCGCGTACAAGCAGCTGCCATCCCCTCGATGGAGCGGACAAACTGCCAGTAAACTTCTGGATTATAGGGGTTACCAAAGTTCAGACAGTTGGTAATAGCAATCGGCACCCCACCTGTACAAACTACGTTGCGCGCCGCCTCAGCAACGGCAATCATCGCCCCCACGTAGGGGTCAGCCTTGACATAGCGGGGGTTGCAGTCCACCGACACCACAAGGCTCTTCTTACTCCCTCTTATCGCCACGACGCCCGCATCGGCAGGGGTATTGATCGTGAGGTTATAGTTCCCCACCATGGTGTCATACTGTTCATAAACCCACCGCTTGGAAGCGATGTTGGGCTGCGCGATAAGCTCCTTAGCCACCGAGATTAAATCCTCTGGCTCAGACACTTGGTTGATGTCAAACTGCTGATAACGTTTGTAGTAAGCGGGTTCTTTATACTCACGTTCGTATTGCGGCGCACCGCCACCAAGCACAAGCGACTCGGCTGGTACGCGCGCTACCACCTCTCCTTGGTAAGAAAACTCGAGGTCGGGCGAATCGGTCACGACCCCAATCTGTACGCACGGCACATCCCACTTGTCAAAGATGGCCTTTACCTCAGCCTCGCGCCCCTTCTTTACCACCACGAGCATACGCTCTTGCGACTCCGAGAGAAGAATCTCGTGCGCCAACATCCCCGCCTGACGGCGCGGCACGAGGTCGAGGTTAATCTGCATCCCACACTCGCCCTTTGCCGACATTTCGGAGGTAGAACAGATAATCCCCGCAGCCCCCATATCCTGCATCCCAATGAGGGTATCGGTCTGTGTGAGCTCTAGGGTTGCTTCCAAAAGGAGCTTTTCTGCAAAGGGGTCGCCTACCTGGATGGAGGGGATATCCTTGGCAGAGTCTTCAGTTATATTTGCCGAAGCGAACGTACTGCCGTGAATCCCGTCCTTCCCCGTGGCCGAACCGACGATGAAGACTGGGTTACCCGCCCCTTTAGCGATGGCAGAGATTACATGGTCGCGCTTCACAAGCCCTACCGACATGGCATTGACCAGCGGATTGGTTTCGTACGATGGGTCAAAGACCACCTCGCCGCCCGCTACCGCCACGCCGAACGAGTTGCCATAGTCGCCAATACCGCGCACCACGCCGTCGAGTAGCCAGCGCGTCCGTGCGTTGTCTAGGTTGCCAAAGTGTAGTGAATTGAGTTGTGCTACTGGACGAGCCCCCATCGTAAAGATGTCGCGGTTAATCCCGCCGACGCCCGTCGCCGCCCCTTGGTAGGGTTCTACGGCACAGGGATGATTATGCGACTCTATCTTGAAGACGCAAGTCAAGCCGTCGCCCACATCGACCAGCCCTGCATTCTCTTCGCCCGCCTCCACAAGGAGGTATTTCCCTTTGCGGGGCAACTTCTTAATCCATCGTATGGAGTTCTTGTACGAGGCGTGTTCGCTCCACATCACCGAATAGATACTCAATTCGGTATAATTGGGTTCGCGCCCCAGTATCTTCACAATCTGTTGATACTCCTCGGGCAGTATGCCCAGCTCTTTGAGGGTGAGGTCTAGTGTTTGCTCTTCCATAGTCTTGCGCACCTACTTGTGTATGCGCAAAGGTAGTCAAATGGCGCAAACTTAGGCGCTAAAATGCAACATCCCGTCCCCTGTAGGCGTAGCGTTCGTTTTGAACGCAACTCGGCACGACGTGCCGCCTTGGTGATTAACCGTTTACCTTCCCACGACTCTCCTCAACCACGGGCTGTCCGACCTAAGGATCGCTTGCCCGATTACCCCTTTTCAACCGAATGGTGGGGTTCTGTAGGGGCGCAGCATGCTACGCCCTGCG
>CAJPTV010000157.1 GCA_905373665.1 Bacteroidia bacterium | reverse complement strand
TGTTTTCCTTAATTCCAACTTGCACACGCACGGCAGACGAAGCGCAGACTGAAGACAGACGACGAGCAGCCTAAAGGCATAAGAAGCAAAATAGGTAAAATTACCTACGAAAAATTGCCCTTCCAAAGCCCATTTTCTTTACGCCTATCTCTCTTTCTGTCTCAACAATATAACGATTTCCTCTATAAAAACAGATTCTGTTTTCCTTAATTTCCTCGATCGCGCAATGGACGTTCTATGGGGATAATCTCCTCCTTGGGGAGGGGGCAATGCGCAAATATCCCTCTTGGGCATGGGGACGTTTTTCTATAGAACTTTTTTATTATCTTTGTGGCTCAAAGTTTAACCTTAGGGGCGTCGTGTAGCCCCTAACAAAATTCTAGGATTCCATGAATTACTTGACTTCTGATCAAAAGCAGGAGATCTTCGGTCAGTACGGAAAGTCCAATAAAGACACCGGCTCTCCCGAGTCACAGGTTGCTTTATTCTCGTTCCGTATCAACCACCTCACCGAGCACCTCAAGACACACCCAAAGGACTTTTCCACGCAGCGCGCGTTGCTCAAGCTCGTAGGGCGTCGTCGTAAGCTCCTAGCTTACCTCAAGAATATCGATATCGAGCGCTATCGTGCCCTCATCAAGGCATTGAACTTGCGTCGATAAGTTCCCTTTAGCGGTTTTTATTTGCCCCTCCACTCGGGAGGGGCGTGCGGCAATTTGAAACGATTTTGATGCAGGTTATTGAAAAGAAAATCACCCTCCCAGACGGGCGCGTCATCTCCATTGAGACGGGGCGGCTCGCCAAACAAGCGGACGGAGCGGTGATGTTGCGGATGGGCAAAACCGTCCTCCTCGCCACCGTGTGTAGTGCACAAGAAGCGGGCGAAGACGTCGACTTTATGCCCCTAAGCGTAGACTACCGCGAGAAGTACTCCGCGGCGGGGCGTTTCCCCGGAAGTTTCTTCAAGCGCGAAATGAAAGCCTCAGACTACGAGGTGCTCATCTCCCGACTCGTAGACCGTGCACTCCGTCCCCTATTCCCCGATGACTATCACGCCGATACGATCGTGAACGTGATTCTCTTCTCGGGCGAACGGGAGGAAATGCCCGATGCGCTCGCAGGACTCGCGGCTTCCGCAGCACTGAGCGTCTCTGACATCCCCTTCGGAGGACCTATCTCCGAAGTACGTGTGGCACGTATCGACGGCAAGTTCGTGATTAACCCACGCTACTCCGATCTCCAACGTGCTGACCTCGACCTCATGGTAGGCGCTACCCGTGAGAATATCCTCATGGTAGAGGGCGAAATGGACGAAGTCTCCGAGGACGTGATGATAGAGGCCATCCGCGTAGCGCATGAAGAAATTAAGCGCCACTGCGACCTTCAGCTCGAGCTCATGAACGAACTCGGCATCACCAAGCGTACCTACTGTCACGAAACCAACGACGAGGCGCTACGTCAACGTGTGCACGACTTCTGCTACGAACGTGCCTACACCATTGCCAAGTCGCAGCTCCCAAAACAAGAACGCTCGGCTGCTTTTGAAACCCTGCTCAATGACTTCTGGGCTACGATCCCCGAAGAAGAACGCCCTGCACTCAAAATGATGGTCTCTCGCTACTACCACGCTGTGGAAAAAGAGGCGATGCGTACCATGATTTTGAACGACAAAGTGCGCCTCGACGGACGAAAGACCGACCAAATACGCCCCATCTGGAGCGAGGTCGGGACACTCCCCGGCGCACACGGCTCGGCAATCTTTACGCGTGGTGAGACCCAATCGCTCTCGTCGGTTACCCTAGGGACAAAGGACGACGAAAAGTTGGTAGACGACGTGCTCTACGAAGGAACAGAACGTTTCCTTTTGCACTACAACTTCCCGCCCTTCTCCACGGGCGAGGCTCGTCCAACGCGTGCTCCAGGGCGTCGCGAGATCGGTCACGGCAACCTCGCACATCGTGCACTCAAGCGTATGCTCCCCTCCGAAGAGGAATTCCCTTACGCCATTCGCGTAATGAGTGACATCCTCGAGTCCAACGGCTCTTCGTCGATGGCTACCGTATGTGCTGGTACGCTGGCCTTGATGGACGCAGGAGTGAAGATCCGTAAGCCCGTCTCAGGGATAGCCATGGGGCTTATTTCCGACACTACGACACAGCGCTTCGCTGTCCTTTCCGACATCCTTGGTGACGAAGACCACCTCGGTGATATGGACTTCAAGGTAACTGGGACGCGCGACGGGATTACCGCCACGCAGATGGATATCAAAGTAGACGGTCTCCCTTACGAAGTCCTAGCACAGGCGCTCGAACAGGCACGACAGGGGCGTATGCACATCTTGGGTAAGATCCTCGAGACCATCAGCGAGCCTCGTGCCGACCTGAGTCCCGGAGCACCTCGTTGTGATACGATGACCATCCCGCGCGATTCGATCGGCGCCGTAATTGGTCCAGGCGGTAAGGTGATCCAAGAGATGCAGCGCGAAACCAATACGAAGATCAGCATCGTCGAGGAAGGGCTCTACGGTAAGATTACCATCTACAGTGCCGATCTCCATGCCCTAGAGGCTGCCCGTAAGCGAATCCAAGGGATTGTCGCAATCCCCGAGGAAGGTGAGGTTTACAAGGGACGTGTCAAGTCGATTACCCCCTATGGCGCTTTCGTAGAGATTATGCCCAACCGCGACGGTCTTCTCCATGTTTCCGAGCTTGATTGGAAGCGCGTAGAGAAGGTAGAAGACTATCTCCGCGTAGGCGATGAGATTGAGGTAAAGCTCATCGAAATCGATGGTAAGACGGGCAAGCTTCGTTTATCGCGCAAAGTGCTTTTGCCCAAACCACCACCTCAGGAGGGCGGACGTAAATAGTTCTGTTTCCGATCGAAATATCTGAAGCGACTGAGGGGTGTAGCATAGAGATCTCTGCTACGCCCCTTTCTCTTTGAAGCGCAGGAGTTACACCTCTCTGTCGTTTTGATTGATGACGGTGCGCCAAAACCCCTCCCTCTTCTATAGAGGTGGTAGTGTGCTTTCGCCCGCAACTCGCGACAACGCCGAGCCTCGAAGATTAACATCTACCCTTTCTCCCATCTCTCCTATAAATCCTTGTATCCCAATCTTTTGTAGGGGCGCAGCATGCTACGCCCTGCGCCGTAAGGCGCATAATGAATCGATGCAAAAAGAGGTGTTGTGTTTTGACACACCCTCCCCTTCCCCTTGCGGGGGCGCTGTCCCACACTTCGCCCCCGCAAGGGGGCACAACTTGAACCCCGTCAGGGGTGGGTATTTTTAGCCCAGGGTTCGA
>CAJPTV010000156.1 GCA_905373665.1 Bacteroidia bacterium | reverse complement strand
CCGAATTGACCATCGGAGATGGTATACTCGCCGTCGGGTAGAGGGGGCGCAACCACGACCTCGTCAATCAAGGGAATATCGAAAGCAGGGCGTTCGTCTGCGACAGGGGGAGCAACGGCAGTACCCTCTGTCTGTGGCACAGGCGCTTGGTCGCCCCCTTGTGGGAAAAAGGAGATTTGCCCTTGCGTGTCGCGCCGTAGCTCGCCGAGGTCGGGGATTGTGCAATGTCCGCTTTGTTCTAACGTTTGGCGTATCTCGGAGACGAAAAGTTGTACACTCTGTCGCGCTTGGGCTTTTGTTTGGGCGTAGTCGGACTCTAGGTATTGTTCAAACTTCCCATCGTTATAGCGTAAAAAGGGGCTAAAAGTCACGTTTGCGACACTGTAACCACTTTCAAAATCACTCACTAGAAAAGCGCCCAAGTCTGGTAAAATAAGTCGTCCATATCGCGACACGAGCGCCACCAACACCGTTAATTCCATCTGCGAAAAGTCTAGAGCTACCCCCTGCAAAGGTATAGTTTCTTTACAAAAAGACACGTTTGCCCTTGTAACGTCTTTGAAGACAAAACGTTACATTTGAGAATAGTAAATTACTCAACAAAGGCTTGTAAAAGATGGTGCTTGCCCAGTGCACCAGGACGTCTTTTCACCACAAAACCCGCTGCGCGCAAGGCGCGTTTCACCACGCCGCTAGCACTGTACGTGACCAAGAGGGCGTGCGGGGCGAGAACCTGTTTTATTGAGGAAAAAAGCTCCGTACGCCACTGCTCGGGGACGCGCGTTGGGCTAAAGGCGTCAAAGAAGACGATGTTGAAAGCAGGCGCTTTGGGGGTATACTCCGTAAAATCGCACTGCACTTTCTCTAACGTAAGCACCGCGCCGACATTTTGACGAACACCCCAAGGGGCTTCATGAGCAGACCGCCAGAGGCGAGCAACCTCTTCCTCCACACGGAAATGGGCAGCGGCGAGTAGGTCGGGGGAAATCGGGTAACGTTCGAGGGTCGTATAGTCAAGGTGTAGGGCGCGCGGGAGTGCCCATTCTATGGCGACGAGCAGGTTCACCCCTAGCCCAAAACCATACTCCAAGACGCGCAGGGCGGAAGGGGGCTTTTCGTCGTGATATAGGGTTGCCAACCCATTCTCCACAAAGACATGGCGCGACTCCGACAGAGCACCACGGGTGGAGTGATAGTGTTCGTCAAAACGTGGGGAATAGAGAGTAGGCGACCCATCCTCTGTTTGTAGGAGGATGGGCTCTTCGGTAGAAGCAGCGACCATCTGCGCACTAGACGAAGTTGTCTTCGACGCGTAGGTTACCGATAATGAAGTCTTGGCGGAAGGGCGTGTTGTTACCCATGAAGAACTCGAGGAGTTCATTCACCGAGTCTTCGCGCGAGAGGCGCACTTGGTCGAGGCGGATATCCTCGCCGAGGAACTCTCGGAACTCGTCGGGCGAGATTTCCCCTAGCCCCTTAAAGCGGGTAATTTCGGGCTTGTCGCCCAGCTTCTTCACGGCGGCGTCGCGCTCGGCAATGCTGTAACAGTACTGCGTAACCTTCTTGTTTCGGACGCGGAAAAGGGGCGTTTGAAAGATGTAGAGATGCCCCTGACGTATCAGGTCGGGAAAGAACTGTAGAAAGAAGGTGACCAGTAGGAGACGGATATGCATTCCGTCGTCATCGGCATCGGTAGCGATAATGACCTTCTTGTAGCGGAGGTTGTCGAGGCTCTCCTCGATGTCGAGCGCCGCTTGGAGGAGGTTAAACTCCTCGTTCTGGTAGACGATCTTCTTATCTAACCCGAAGGTGTTTTTAGGCTTACCGCGCAGGGAGAAGACGGCCTGTACATTGGGGTCGCGCGACTTGGTAATCGAGCCACTTGCGGAGTCTCCCTCGGTGATGAAGATCATCGTGTCGCTCGCGCGTTCGTGGTTGGAGTTGTAGTGAATACGGCAGTCGCGCAGTTTCGGATTGTTGAGCCCGGTCTTCTTAGCGCGCTCTTTGGCGAGTTTGCGAATCCCCGCCATGGACTTACGGTCGCGCTCGCTGTCCTGTATTTTGTGCAGGAGCACCTCTGCCACTAAGGGGTTCTTGTGTAGGTAGTTATCAAGTTCCTCCTTCACAAAGTCGCCGATGTATTGCCGTATGGTCGGTCCTTCGGCGGTCATGTCCTTGCTCCCGAGCTTAGTCTTGGTTTGGGACTCAAAGACGGGGTCTTGCACACGAATGCTGAGCGCCCCGACGATGGACATCCGCACGTCCTCGGCTTCAAAATCTTTGTGGTAAAAGTCCTTTATAGTACGCACGAGCGCTTCGCGGAAGGCCGAGAGGTGCGTCCCGCCCTGCGAGGTGTGTTGTCCGTTGACGAAGGTGTAGTAGTCTTCGCCGTAAGCGTCGCGGTGGGTAAAGGCTATTTCGATATCCTTGCCTTTGAGGTGCACGGGGGCATAAAGAGGGTCGCGCACCATGTTCTCAGCCAGCAGGTCTAGGAGACCGCCCTTTGAGCGATAGCTCTCGCCGTTGAGGACGATGGAGAGCCCCGTGTTGAGATAGGTGTAGTTGCGGAGCATGGCCTGCACGATGGCAAGGTCGTAGTGGTAGTTCTTAAAGAGGGTGTCGTCGGGTAAGAACTGGGTATAGGTGCCTGACTTTTCATCGGGCGCGTCAAACTCCTCGAAGTTAAGCAGGTTACCGCAAGAGAAGGTAGCTCGTGCGCCGCGTCCCTCGCGGAAGCTTGAGATTTCGTAGGAGGAGGAGAGGGCGTTCACAGCCTTAATCCCCACGCCGTTCAGTCCGAGCGACTTGGTGAAGACCCCCGCCTCGTATTTTGCCCCCGTATTCATCTTGGAGGCTACGTCGACGAGACTCCCCAGCGGGATACCACGCCCGTAGTCGCGTACCGAGACACTCCCCTGCTCGAGGTCGACTGTCACATCGATGCGCGTCCCGTAGCCCATCATATGCTCGTCGAGCGAGTTGTCAAAGACCTCTTTCAACAGAACATAGACCCCGTCGTCGGGCTGTGTACCGTCGCCGAGCTTCCCGATATACATACCGGGGCGGTGTCGGATATGCTCGTTCCACTCTAGAGTCTGGATCGTATCCTCGGTATAGTTCACTTCTTTTACTTCAGGCATGGTATGAGATTATCTGGCACACACACTAGAACTGCGAGCGCAAGAGCGCATCGAGTGCACGTACGTAGTCACGTTTCTTGAATTTTGGGGCATAGATGTACCCCTCTGTGGTAATCACCGAGTCTCGCCCTAGCGAGAGCCGCGAATAGCTGAGGAAGGCGCCGCCCATGGCGTGTCCGTGCACTTCCCAAAAGC
>CAJPTV010000155.1 GCA_905373665.1 Bacteroidia bacterium | reverse complement strand
GGTTCGCATTGGTGGCAGATATAACTCGCACATCCGCTTTACGCGATTTGCTCTCGCCCAGCACCTCATACTGTTGGTCTTGGAGTACCCGTAAGAGCTTCACTTGGCAGGCAAGGTCGAGGTCGCCAATCTCGTCAAGGAATATCGTGCCTTTTTCCGCTAAGGCGATGCGTCCTTCGCGGTCAGAATAAGCGTCGGTGAAGGCGCCGCGTTTGTGCCCAAACATCTCGCTCTCGAAGAGGAGGGGCGACATCCCTCCAAGATTGACTTTTACGAAAGGCGCTTGGGCGCGACGGCTTCGCTCGTGTATGAGCTTAGCGATGAGCTCCTTGCCCGTGCCGCTTTCGCCTAAGATGAGTACTGAGGCTTGGGTCGGGGCGACGCGCTCGGCGAGACGAAGCACCTCTTGCAAGGCAGCCGACTCCCCCACGATGCCCGCGGGGTGGGGCGTAATAGCCTCTTCTTGTGCCGAGGCTTGTAGGGTAATTGCCGTCTCGATACGCTCGAGCAACAAGCGGTTGTCCCACGGTTTGGTGATAAAGTCAAACGCACCGAGCCGCATCCCCTCCACGGCGAGCGAGATAGTGCCCCAGCCCGTGAAAAGGATGACTGGGGTGTGGGGGGCAAAAATCTTTACTTTGCGCAGGAGCGCGAGCCCCTCCTCGCCCGTGGTGGCAGAGGTGTAGTTCATATCAAGGAGGAGGAGGTGATAGGGCGTCTCACGGACGTGCGCAATCACCTCTTCGGTATTTGCCGCCACCTCGACGAGGTAGCCAAAGCGCTGGAGCAGGAGGGTGAGTGCGGCGCGCACGCTAGCGTCGTCGTCGGCAATGAGGATGCGGTAGTTCTTTCCCTTGGCAAAGTCTCGGTTATCGGTCATGGTTGTGCCCTACGCTGATTTTGCTAGCCAAAGGTAGGGGATTTTTGGATGCTCACGCACGGACGCCGCTATGTCCTCTGCCCACACTATCTTTGTTACGCTATGGTACGAAGACTTTTATTCTTATTGCCCCTCTGGGTCTTGGGGCTCTTGGGCAGTATGCACTCGGTGCAGGCGCAGACCAATATCGAACCCCAGCTGTTGTATGCCGACACCGTCTCCTATCCGTTTACTAGCGAGTGGCAGTATCTGTCGACGGACATCTTTCTCTTTAACCCCGACAAGTTCGCTAAGGTGATCAACGAGATAGACTTCTACGAATACTCGCAAGGGAAGAAAAAGAAGCGACGGAAGCATAAGCCAGAGGAGTGGATAGAATATCTCTTTATCACAGCCACGCTGCGCAACGTGCGCTTTTTTGGCGATGCGGAAATGACCTACCCGCTCTACCACTTCCAAGTGATGAACGACCCGAAGACGGGGTATCAAACCCACGCCTCGGACAACATCGATCACGTGAGGGTGCTGGACAACCTCCCGCTTGCCTTGGCCTCGGACAATATCGATGCGGAGATACGCGTGCACGCCATCACGGCGAACAATGGCGATATGATTATGCAGATGGTCGCCTCCCAGCTAAAGAATATTGCGAAAATCACCACGCCCATCGGGGCTGTGATGTCGCTGGTAGGGGAGTTTGGTAACCTGCTCGACGCCAATTCGCAGAGGCGGGAATACCGCTTCTCCTCCACCATACGCCTCTTTGAACAACGGAATTTTGACCGCCGCCTACACTCCATCAAGATTTACGAGCTTAAGACGGCACAAAGCGAAGCGCACCAGATAGACATCACCCCGATTCGCACCTTCCTTGACACGGTGGGGCTTGGCATACAGTCGCGCGCTGCGGTGCGGAGTATCCTGCCTGCGCGGGAGTATCCGCTCATTGTGGTCTTTAATTACAAGTCGCAGTATCGGGTGCAGCCCCTTACGGGCGACGAGGTTACGTTTGCGAATATCGAAAAGCGGAAGCTGAAGGTAGAGAACGACTTCCGTCAAAACATCATTACCCCCGATACCTACCGACAGGAACGCGACTTTGCGACCTTCTTGACCGTCTTTGCGACGTTTAAGAACCACCTCGAGGTCTATAAACTCAATTACCGTTCGGGGAATACGGATGCTATCGCAGGAAGCCTTTTTACACTGATGCAGCATTACCGGGGGCTACTCAATAGCTTCAACGAAATGCAGTATAAGTATAAGGGCAACCGCACGTTCACTTCGCTCTTTGCTCCCGAATATCGTCGCATTATTGGCTTTGCTGAGCAGTACCTGGGCGATGATTATAATCTACGAAGCGTGCGTGACCTCGTGCAGACCCTAGCCTCGGTGACCGATAGGCAACAGGTTTACGACATCGTTGAGCTTGAAAACATCATTACGCGCCTACGCTTTAGCGACAACTTCAAGGAGGAAATGATGCAGTCGCTCCCCGAGGGGGAACTCATTCGTAAGCAGCTCACGCTCCTTGAGCAAGATCTTTACTATCGGGTCTTTGTGCCTCAAATCGAATCTCTTGACGCCATGCGGGTAACGCTTGAAACGCGCGATGCGTCACAGTCGTTGAAGCGGGCAGCCAGAGCCTCCAAGTGCCGCTTGTGTCGCGACAGTGTGAACCAAGCCCTAGAGCGCTTTCAGTCGAAAATCGAGGTCTTGGAATTGCGCGAAGCGCTCGCCCAGCGCGATAGTTTGGTCGCCCTCTACTCGCCGTGGATTTACAATCAGGTTGCTTTACTGCAACAAGTACGTCGGAATTACGAAGCCCAATACGGGCAAGACACGGTCAATGAGTCTACGGTCTATCTCCGTTCGCAACTCGAGCAAGCGGAGCAGAATTTGGCGCACCTTCGTGAGTTTGTGGCATTGGATGCTCGTGGGCGTAGCCTCGACGCAGTGCGGACGCTTAATGACCGCTTGCAGGTCTATCGTGCTCGCGTAGAGGAGAGTCTCGCAGCGTTGCAAAAGATGTCGCCCGCCCTATTTGAGGAAGAAAAGCCCGTTGAGGAGAAAAAGATCGTGGTGCCAGCAGAAGCTGCTGGAGTGGAAGAGAAAGAGGGGAGTGAAGGGGAGTAAACTACCCTTTCCCCTCCTACACCCACTCGCCTTTTAATGGGACACCGTGGGCTAGGCGACGGAGGGTCTCGATGCCGATCCGCAGGTGTGCCTCGGCAAAGCGTTGACTGACGAGGCGGTCGCTCTCTTCGGTTTTTATCCCCTCGGCAATCATGGGTTGGTCTGAGACGAGAAGGAGCGCCCCGTTGGGAA
Source organism: Bacteroidia bacterium (assembly GCA_905373665.1). GTDB lineage: Bacteria > Bacteroidota > Bacteroidia > Bacteroidales > CAJPTX01 > Bacteroides_D. The sequence goes on along the minus strand of CAJPTV010000155.1, from coordinate 172 downwards.
TCTGATTATATGCCCCAACGGTAAAGAGCGTCGCACACTCCATGTCTACGGCCACGGCCTGCACGCGCTGAAGATAAGCCTTGAAGTCGAGGTCAAACTCCCAAACACGACGGTTGGTCGTGAGTATCGTCCCTGCCCAGTAGTCTGCGCCGTGCTCCTGTACGAGTTCGGC
>CAJPTV010000154.1 GCA_905373665.1 Bacteroidia bacterium | reverse complement strand
GACACAGTCCGCCAGCCCCGCCATAATGCCGAGCGCGTTGGGGAAGTACCACGTCGCATCGACCAAGCGCTGGTAATGTCGCCCTGCACGCAGACGTAGCGGCAAGAGGCTCAGGAGGATAAAAAGGGCATTGAGGTAGAGGACGGCAGCTGTATCGAAACGCAGCCCGCCATACCAAATACGAGCCCATTGCGCGGCAGTAAGGTCAGGAAAGAAGCTGGTGTTGAAGAGGTAAAAGAGACAACGCGCGATGAGGAAGAGGAGATACGCCAGTCCGATACGGTAGAGAAAGACCCCGAGGGGCTGAACAAAACGGGTACGACCCAAGAAGCGACGCATGAGCCAAGACGGTGTAAAGAGCGTGACTAACAGGAGATCTGCATCCCGTCCTGTGCGACGTAGACATTCGCGGGGAGGGTTCGTTCAAAGGAGTCTACGGGGCCCATCTCGTGACTCAGGTGGGTAAGATAGGCACGTCGCGGCGCAAGCTCTTCGATAAGGGCGAGGGCTTCGCCGAGGGTGAAGTGCATGGGGTGGGGCGTATGCCGCAAGGCGTTGATCACCAAGACGTCTAGTTCACGAAGGAGAGCCTTACTTTCATCGGGGAGGTGGCTACAATCGGTAATATAGGCGAGGTTGTCCGCCCGAAAGCCCAAGATCGGTAGTTTGCCATGTAGGACGCGAAAGGGGGTAAGGGTGATATCGCCGATGGTGAAAGGGGTAAGCGGCGAGGCTAGGGGGTGTACCTCCAACTCGGGGGCGCCTGGATAGCGACGCTCGGGGGGCTGAAAAGCATACGGAAATCGCGCCGTTAGCGCCTCAATAACGCGGGGTTCGGCGTAGAGAGGCATAGCACCACGGAGAGTCCAATTGAAGGGGCGTATGTCGTCTAATCCGGCGATATGGTCGCTATGTTCGTGGGTGATGCAGAGGGCGTCAAGGCGGTGGATGCCGCTGCGCAGCATCTGTTGTCGGAAGTCGGGGCCGATGTCCAAGGCGATGCGTGTATTCCCTTTCTCTAAGACGGCAGCGGTGCGTAGGCGCTTGTCGCGCAAATCGGCAGAAGTACATGCCGCACATGAACAGCCAATAACGGGGATTCCTTGAGAGATACCCGTGCCAACCAGTGTAATTCGCATAACAGATAACGTGTTAGGCAAAGGTAGTGGTTTTAGGCGGTTTGCCTATCAATGCGCGGTGTCATAAAAAAAAGGGCGGATGCCGACTCTCGACATTCGCCTTTTTTTGGTTATAGAATCAAGCACTCTCTACCTCTTCGGCTTACCGAGAAGTGCTATTTCTCGTTCGCCACTTCCGTAGTCTCTTCTGTTGTTTCTGTTGTTTCCTCTGTGATCGTCTCTTCTGTTGTTTCCTCTGTAGTTTCCTCTATGATTTCCTCGGTGATCATCTCTGTAAAGTCTTCTGGGTCGTCATTGGAAGCGTTTTGCGCACCATTGGGTTTGGGGGCTTGCGTAGCGTCTGGCTTCTTTCCGCTGTCCGCCAACGGCACAGCGTTTGGATTCTGCGAAGCTAAATCTTTCAAAGACTGGGGCATATAGGTATAGTTGTTCTTCCTCCTCAGGTTTTTCCAGAAGTTTAGCACGACGGCTTTCTTCGTCTTCGCATCCTTGTGATCGCCTTGCCCTACACCGATATAGATGTTGTCTTTATTAAGCATAGCGCGGCGATGCCCGAGTGCTTCGTTCCCTTTTCCATAGTCGACCAGTAGGTTGCAAACATAACCTACTGCGGTTTGGTCGCCCCAGACTACACACTCTGCATTGAAGCGTTTGAGACAAGTTGTCCCCTCGCGACTGTGGGAATAGGCGCCAATCTTCCCCGATTGTTCGGCAAAACACTGCGCATGTGCGGTGAGCTCAGGCTCGGGTAATAGGGCGTTGATGGGCTCCATGTGTTTGAGCTGCCGATAGAGTGAATCACACCGCTCGGCAAACATATACCGGTTTCGTTTGAAGTCTCGGATGTACTTTTCGGCGAACTTTTTCGGGGATGTACGGGCTAGATTAAGGACATAGACCACTTCCCGCTCGATGGGCAGCATGTAAGCGCAGTCCTTTGCCGTATTGGCTTTCGCTTTCTCTTCTTCTGTGAACTCTACGCTATCATCTCCCGCCGGATATTGTGCCGCGGCATAAGAGAGAAAGAAGGTTGAGAGGAGGGTAAACAGTAAAACTCGTTTCATTCTCATGATCTTTGGTTTGTTAGTAACACTACAATAAATAGGAGCTTCTCGCTCCGTTGTTTTTCGTGGTAGCAATGTACTTATTTGACACAACAAAAGTATCAAAAACTATACATAAGAACCCAATAAAATGACTTCTTCCTTCCACTCCTTTACATTACGCGTCTTCTCATCAAAACTCACCCCCACTAGATGGACGGGACGCCCCTCGGCACGAACCGCACGGAAATACTCCCGATCCTTAATCTGGTCAATAGCGTCTTGTGCTGAGCCCTGCGTATTGACCTTGAACTCAAAGATATAAACGTGCTGACGGGTTAAGACAAGCATATCGATACGCCCCGTGGCACACACCACCTCTGCCTGCGCATGAATGCCCAACAGACGGAAAACGGCGTAAAGCACCGACTGGTAATACTGCTCGCGCAACGGACGCCCCTCCTCGCCGTTCGGAATGTTGCCATAGATTATCCCCGCGAGGATCACCGAGACGTGCTTCATAGCACCCGCCAAATCCCCTTTATCAAAAAGTTCATAGAGCTCTAAGACAACGATATCGATATTGCTGCGCGTAAGGCTCGAATAGAGCGGCAACAGCTCATGTAAGAACCCGAAACGCACCTCCTCATTTGGGTATCCCAGCTGAAAGATAGTAGCCCTAGCAATGGTATTCTTGATAGTGAGGTAGCCCGACTGGAAAAGCAACGGAATGATCGCATCATGGTCATTATAACGGAAGTCTTGCACCACCTGCGCGCCAATCTTTACGTCTTGATCTAGGTCTGGGATGAAGATCCACATCCGCTTCAGGTAATGCACAAGATAGGAGGGCGTCGCATTCTCAAACCAATAGTATTTGTACTTGCTCGTTGCTAATACTTTTAGCAGACTATACGGGTTATATACCCGCACGCCATCCTCTGCAAAACAATACCCGTCATACTCCTTCTTAAGCCGTGCACGTGTCTCTTCCACCGTACTACTTTCTGCCTCAGCAAGCTTGGCTATTTGGGGGGAAAGGTAGGTGGTGAGCTCCACCTCAGTAAAGCCACAAATAGCGTCGTAGTCATCAAGTAGGGTAATGTCTATCAGGTTATTCACCCCACTAAAAAGGGTCGTCTTGCTAAACTTCGTAATCCCCGTAAGGAAGGCGAAACGAATGTAGTGGTCGCACTGCT
>CAJPTV010000153.1 GCA_905373665.1 Bacteroidia bacterium | reverse complement strand
TGGTGATTTCGCCCTTCGTGACGCCCTTTAGCTCTTTCGTAACGGGGAAGGTCTTTAATGCAAACTCTACCACAACGGTGGTAGCATCATCCTTTACCACAAAAGTCATTACTCCCTCTGCGAGAGGCGTCCCATTAACCGTTACGGATTTGAACTTGTATCCATTGGCTTCATCTGGAGTCGCTACAACAGTAAGCGTTGTGCCGTATTCCACAGCGTCTAGATTTGCTGCACCCTCGAGCTTAACTTCGCCACCTTTACCATCCTTTACGCTGGCTGTAACGGGGAAGGTCTTAAGACCGAACACCGCCGTTACCTTGGTATCTGCCTTTACGGTGAACGTCTTACCCTCGAGCTTCGTGCCGTTTACCTGTAGCTCTTTTAGCCCGTAGCCTTCTTCTGTGGTAGTAGCCTCGACGGTCAGCTCCGTACCGTACTCGACAGCCTCGAGGTTCGTAGCCCCCGTGATGGTGATTTCGCCCTTCGTAACGCCCTTTAGCTCTTTGGAGACGGGGAAGGTCTTGAAACCGAACACTGCCTTAACCTCAGTGGGTTTCTTCACAACGAACTTTTTACTAGCGAGGATATCCTCTTTACCCGCCATCAAACTTTTAAGCTCATACCCCTTATCCTCAGCGGCGGTTGCCGTTACTGTCAGCTCTGTACCCAAAGGCACAGCGTTTAGATCCTCAGCGCCTGTGATCGTGACCTGTCCCTCGCCTTCTTGTTTCTTCTCCACCTTAAAGGTCTTGACGAACACTGCCTTCACTATTGTCAATCCCTTTACCGTAAACTTCTTGCTAGCGAGGATATCTTCAGTGCCTGCCATGAGCGAGGTAAGTGCATAGCCATCGCGTGGGGTAGCCGTTACGGCAATTTCCTGACCTAGCTCCCTCTCTCGCGAATTGGGGTTGTAATCCAGGATAGAGAGTTCCCCTTTTCCTTCACGTACTAAATAAACTTCAAATTCTTGAGGGCTTACGTTTACGCTAATTCCACTCAACAACTCGTCATGTATCCCTTCTTTCTCCGCAATGGTGGCTGTGAGGAAACAGGAGCCTTTTTTCTCTCCCTTTATACGTACACTTTTCCCATCTTCTGCAACCTTATATGAAATATTCCCTTCAGTGCAACATTCCCAGGTCACGGGTTCGTCTTCATTCACTCCCCACTTTTCGACAGGAAGTTCCAATTCGGATTCTATATCCAAGCGAGTATAGTAGTCAGCACAAATCTTAATACCCACTGGTTTGTAACGATCATCTTCGAAGGTCCATCCCTTCGCTTTCAGTATTTCACGCGCCGCTTTCCCAGCGTCGTTATAGACGAGTCTACCTACACTTCTTCCGAATTGGATATTTGGTGCTACGTCTGTTTGTGCAGCCCAATCCACAAGCGTTTTGGAGTAATTCGATGGCGACAACGCTGTAGTATGTAGCCCTTCTATTGGGGTTTTAATCTTCCACGTCCCGAGAGGTTGATTGAAGACAGTACAACCGTAAAACATCCTCTCCATCTCAGTCACATTACTAACATCCCACTTGTCTAGTGGTTGATTGAAGGCAAGACACTCACGGAACATTTGATCCATATCGGTTACGTTGCTGACATTCCAGTCGTTCAGTGGCTGGTTGAAAGAATGACAACCGTGGAACATATCCTCCATAGTGGTTACGTTTCTCACATCCCAATCATTCAGCGACTGGTTGAAGGAGGGGCAGTGCGAGAACGTGCCTTTCATATTGGTAACCTTATTTACGATCCAGTTCCCTAATGGCTGATTGAAAGTGTTGCACCCTGCGAACATCAGCCGCATATCAGTCACGTTGCTGACAATCCACTTGTCTAGCGGCTGATTAAAGACTGGGCATGCTTGGAACATATAATCCATTTTTTTTACTTTGCTCACATCCCAACTGTTCAACGGTTGGTTGAATGAGTAGCAACCACTGAAGAGTCCGCCCATGTCGGTCACGTTGCTAACATCCCACTTATCTAAGGAGTGGTTAAAAGCATCACATCCACTGAACAAGCTTCTCATATTGGTAACCTTACTTACATCCCAATCTTCTATAGGAGCATTGAAGACATTGCACTCTTGGAACATTTTGCGCATAGAGGTCACCTTTGAAAGGTTTGGCTTATCTATCCCATCGGCAAATTGCATGTTCTGACACTCCTCAAAAGCACTCTCCATGCTCGCCCACACAACGTCACCAAACTGAACTACCTCCAGGAGAGCATTTTTATTATCGGTCGTAAGCACATATTCGACCATTCTGATATAATACACCCCCTCTGGACCAGCTTCTACTGTGTATTCACCATCCTTCTCTGGGGTAAACTTATAGAGAGCACTCTCCGTTTCCGCGACAACCGTCTCTTCACTTTTGACCACTTGTCCGTTGTTGTCCTTTATCACCAGCTTAAAGTCCTTTCCAAAGATTGGGATCTTAAGCTCTGTATTCTTTTTCCCCTCCCATTTGGTAACAAAGGGGCGGCCCTCTGCCAAGGCACTCCCAATGCCACATAAAAAGAATAGCAGCACGAGTGTTGCGGTAACAAAGTATACTCTTTTCATTCTGCAAATTGGTTAAATGAATATTCCTGTACGAAAGTCCTCATTTTATATCGATACCTAGGTTTCATATCCAAAAGAAAACGTTCCATCTGTGCAATACATTGTAGCTCATAGTATTGCAGATAGGAAAGATGCGGCGCTAAGGGGCAGACGGCGGCTAAGGAAACTGTGTCAAAATCGTATCTTTGCGAGAAAGGAGGAAAGAGAGATGACCGAACAGCGCAGCTTACCCATCGATACGCAAACCTTTGAACAGGTACGCAGGGCAGGGAATGTCTACATAGACAAAACACCCTATATCGAAAAACTACTCCGCCTCGGACGTATATTCTTCCTCAGCCGCCCCCATCGTTTCGGCAAGAGTCTCTTCCTGTCCACTCTCCAAGCCTATTTTGAAGGAAAGAAAGAGCTCTTTGAAGGACTCTACATTGCAGAGCGCGAGGAGGAGCTCGCACACAGACTACGGCGCGAACCGTGGGAAGAAAGTCCTGTGCTTTACTTCGATTTGAATGCAACGAACTACAAATCTGAAAATACATTATCCGAACTACTCGAAGAGCAACTAGAACGGTGGGAAACAATCTACGGGATCGAACAGCGTCCCCTTGCGCCTGAAAGACGTTTTGTAAATCTTATCGAGACCCTCTATCGCCAAAAAGGTAGACAGGTTGTCGTCCTCATCGACGAGTATGATAAGCCCCTCCTCCTTACCCTACAAGACCCCGAGCTTAACGAGGCGAACCGTTCGCTCCTACGCGCCTTCTACGAGGTACTCAAGCACTGCGACCGCTACATCCGCTTCGCCTTCC
>CAJPTV010000152.1 GCA_905373665.1 Bacteroidia bacterium | reverse complement strand
GGCGAGGAGGAGATCGGCTCGGCAAGCCTCAGCAAGTGGCTCGACACGCACAAGGAGTTGGTAAAGTCTGACGTTATCTTGATTGCCGACACGTCGATGCTGGGGGCAGATACGCCCTCTATTACGGCGGGCTTGCGCGGCTTGTGCTATGTGGAAGTGAAGGTGACGGGCCCCTGCCGCGACCTCCACTCGGGGCTCTACGGTGGTGCGGTTGCTAACCCCATCAATGTGCTGGCGAAGATGATCGGGCAGCTCATTGACGATAACGGTCATATCACCATCCCTGGCTTCTATGATGACGTACTGGTGCTCTCGCAAGAAGAGCGTGCTGCGATGGCAAAGGCGCCCTTTGATTTGGAGGCTTACAAGAAGGCGCTCGATATTGACGATGTGCAGGGCGAGGCGGGCTACTCGACACTGGAACGTACCGGTATCCGTCCGACCCTCGACGTAAATGGCATTTGGGGCGGTTATACGGGCGAGGGCGCAAAGACCGTTATCGGTTCGACGGCACAAGCCAAGATTAGCATGCGTCTTGTCCCCAACCAAGATTGGGTGAAGATCGGCGAGCTCTTTACCAAGTATTTCAAGAGCCTTGCACCGAAGTCCGTGAAGGTGGAAGTGGAGGTACATCACGGGGGGTATGGTTACGTATCGCCGACCGACACGATTGCTTACCAAGCTGCCCACCGTGCCGTCGTTGAGTCGTTGGGTAAGGAGCCCGTTCCCTTCCGCAGTGGCGGTAGCATCCCGATCGTGAGCACCTTTGAAAAGAAGTTAGGGGTGAAGAGCATTCTCTTAGGCTTTGGCTTGGAGTCTGACGCGATTCACTCGCCCAATGAGAACTATCCTGTCGAGCAGTTCTTGCGCGGTATTCGGACTATCCCGCTATTCTATCGTTACTTCACCGAAGGGATGAAGAAGAAATAGCGTAGCAGATTCTGACGTTTAACGTATTTTAGCCCCCGCTTTTGGGGGCTTTTTTTGTAGGTAAAAAGATGTGGAAAAAGGAGCTCGGGAAACAGGGAGAACAAGCCGCCGTGCGGTTTCTGGAGGGACAAGGCATGGAGATCGTCGCCCGGAATTGGCGTTACGGTCGCTCAGAATTGGACCTCGTGGCAAAACAAGATGAAATTCTACACGTTGTAGAAGTAAAGACCCGGTGGGGGGATACTTACACCACCGTCGAGGAGCTTATCCGTCGCTCGCAAGCACAGCGTATATTGGAGGGTGCGCAGGCTTTCATGGAACACTATAGGGGGACGGCCACGGCGATTCAAGTGGATCTTTTGGTCATTATTACCAACCCTTGGGGCACGTCGTACGAGTACATCCCCGATGCGATCCAGGATAGCTTTTAACACATACAATGCCAAACACTCCTACCAGTACGGTAGATTCCGAACGCAGTACCTTCCCGAACGAACAGATCTATCTCTCCGTACATACCGCACTGATCTCTTTCGGGACGATCGTCTATCCCCTGTCGCAGTATGTAGGGTATTTCTTCGTAGCGATTGCTTTTCTCTTAGGGCTCTTCTACTTGATGAGCAAGCATCTATCGCACCATTCGACAGATTATCGCGAGCGGCTTGTCTTTCCCATGATACCGATGCTGGGGGCGGGGCTTCTCTTTTTACTTGGTGGCGACACAGGAGCGAGGCACTTGGGGCTGTTTCTTGTCATCGGGGGGGGCGTCTTGAGCGTTGCCTTTAGTCGCACCTCGCTGCGCGATCAGCGCGGTTTTCTACTTTACAGCTTTCTCATCGCCTCGCTGCTCACGCTAGGCTTCGGGGTGCGAAATACCGAGTGGGCAGCGGACAATATCTGGAATACGCTCGACGCCGTACCCTTTGAGCTCCTACTGCTTTACATCCTGTTCTATTTCTTTGGAGACTTCCTGCGCGGACTGCCCTTCATCTTCGTGATCTGTTGTCTACGCTTCAGGCTACGGCGTAGCTGGGCTATAATACTTTGCTTGGCGCTTTTAGCAGCGTGGATTGGGGGATTTGTATTGCTCTTTCACGTGGGGCATACGCTGTTGCTGCTCCTTCTGTTGCCTCTACTGCTTGCGCCGCATCTTTTCCGGTGGATTAACTTCTTCCGTGGGGTTGTGATTCGCCTAAGTCTGTGGGTCGTGACGGCGGTACTCTTCCTTTATGGTATCTCATTCCTCGGACACGTTATCGACGATTTCTATAGTCCGCAATACGCACCGCCGCAACCCTACGAAGCGTTCACAGTGAATGGTCGTCCCTATACTCACGACACGCTGTCGGTGGCTTACCAGAATGGGCAATACCACACCATCTACGTCTGTCAAGAAGAACTTGAGCGCGAATGGTCTCGCTACTCTGGTCTGTCACTCAAGACCCAACGAGTATATGACGAGCCCCTTTATGATGCGTTGTGCGCTTACCTTGCCAGTGCAGGGCATCGTCGAGACTCGGTAGGGATGACTTTCCTCTCCTCTCAAGACATCAAGGCGATAGAGCGTGGAGCGACGAACGTCAGACAGCGTGGGCGGGGGTGGCTCTACTGGGCGTTATGGGCGGAGCTCGAGCATGCCGAGCGAGTAAAGAGCGGGCAAAGCGAGGAACGTTCTATGCTCTATGAGGCTTATCGTGCCATCAAGGAGCGAAATTATGCGGGACATCCTGTGGGGGGCGTCGCCGCTTACGGGCGTTGGGGGGCAATCCCCGTGCTCTTCTTTGTCCTTTCTGTAATAGGCTCTTTGTTGTGGATTGGCATAAAATACCGCCGTCCGCACGCTTGGCATGTGCTATACCTCGTGGTGCTCTCTCTGTTGGTCGGGCATGGTCTTTTCACCCTCTACGGTCTCTTTTACCTCCTACTCGGGATATGGTGGAGTCTGAGGTATAAAAAGACGGTGGCTAGCAAGACAGAGCCAGCAAAGGCAGAATAAGCCCCCCCTTCGTGTAGCCTGTACTACGGCGTTCCGTTCGTTAGAGAATGAATCGCCTCCGTACTTTTCCCTATCTTCGTAGCAAGAAAGGAAAGATGAGAGATGTGCGATACGCTACGCGATTTACCCATTGGGGTGCAGAGTTTTGAAAAGCTACGGCAACGGGATTTGCTTTATGTGGACAAGACTCAATATATCGTGCCCTTGCTAAGGGGTGGTGGGGTTTACTTCCTAAGCCGTCCGCGTCGTTTTGGGAAGAGTCTTTTCTTATCGACCCTACAAGCTTATTTTGACGGGCGAAAAGACCTCTTTGAGGGGCTGGCACTTGAACGCGCCGAGGTGGAGCTCGCTGCAAGAGAGAAGCGTGAGGCGTGGGTGAAGTACCCGATTCTCTATCTAGATCTGAATGCTAGTTCCTATACTACTATTTTGGATCTAGAGGATCTTTTAGAAAGCCATTTGGAAGCATGGGAAGAACGTTATGGTAAGGA
>CAJPTV010000151.1 GCA_905373665.1 Bacteroidia bacterium | reverse complement strand
GGAGGGGGGCGGCGGTGGTGAGGAACTCCCAGTTGGCGATGTGTGCGGCAGCAATCACGACACTTCGCCCCTGCTCGTAGTATGGGAGGAGGAGCTCGATGTTGGTGTAGGTGCAGCGTTTCATCATGCGCCGCGGGGAGGCGTGAAGGAGGAAGAGCGACTCGAGGATGAGGTCTGAGAGGTGGCGATAAAAACGGACAGCAATGCGGCGTCGCTCAGCGGTGGAGAGTTCTGGAAACGAGCGTTCGAGGTTCTGGTGGACGACCTTGCGTCGATAGCGGAGGACGGAGCCGAGAAGGAAGGCAAGGAAGTCGCTGAAGGCGTAGAAGAGGGGGCGAGGGAGGATGGCAATCCCCCACGTGAAGGCATAGAAAAGTCCGTAAAGGATGGCGTCGCGGAGGCGTTTCATAGAGTGTTTCTAGGTAGATCCCCTGCAAAGGTACTGCTTTGCAAAAGAAGTATACCTCGGGCAGATTCTCTTTTCAAAAGCCCCTGATGTATCTCGATATGAAAACGGGAGGGAAAGTGAGCCTGAAGACTCTCTCCCCTCCCGTTACGTAGTAGCGTCGTTCAGCTAAAAGAACGTAGCGAGTTTCATCCCTAGCCAAAAGGAAGAGGGAAAGTCTCGTTTGGATGAACCAAAGTCTCGCCCCCCTGAAAGATAGCGGAGTTCGACTCCACAAGCCGCAGCGCTATAGAGAAAGTATTGTGTCTCAACGGAAAAGTCAAAGAGCAAACGAGTAAAATTCTCGCTGTTGGTGTCTTTTCCATTTGCAATTCCAAACCCTACGGACGGTATCATGCGAAAGCGACCCATATTCACGGGTATCTGTGAAACGGAGAGCGTGTAGAGTAGCATACGCTGCTTTTCCTCTCGCTTTTGAAAAAGATTGGCATAGGAGAAACGGAGCTTAGCACCCGTCGAAGGGAGGAAACGATACGTGAAAGAGAGATCGCTCATCTCTTGGAAGTCACCTCCACTCAAATTGTGTGCAAAGCCAATAGCTCCATAAAAGCGTTTACCTTCGTCTATAGCCTCTGACTGCGCGTAGAGGTGCGATGTTGCTAAGAGCAAGAAAAGGGTTAGCCAAAGGTGTATTTTTCTTGTGAACCGCATAGCCTACGATGGGGACAGAGGAAAGTTAGCTTACATCAAACCGTAGCGCGACTCACGTCCTCTAATCCCCCTGCTAAGCGTAAGTCACCCTACAGTGTCTAGACGTAACAAATATATGTAAAAAAAGAAATACAAACAAGCAAGATATGGGAGGGGCTTCATAAAATTAGATAAAGCAATAATAGAACAATCAAAGCGCGATAAGGCGAGAAATCGGTTCCACGAGCTCGGGTAGGAGCTGGGGGGCTGCACAGACGACCTCGGTGGCAAGGGTATAATTCGCGCCGCCCCTAAAGTCGCAGAAACGAGCTCCAGACTCTTGCGCAATGGCGATGCCCGCGGCAATGTCCCAGAGGTGAAGACCGTATTCGTAGAAAGCATCGAAACGACCCGCCGCCACGTAGGCAATGTCGGTGGCTGCTGAGCCGAGGCGACGGACGCCTGTGGAATGCGCAATGACGTATTCGAGGAGGCGCATCAAGTCGGCGAGTTTGCCGTAGTCTTGGTAAGGGAAGCCCGTGGCTACGAAGGCCTCGGCGAGATGCTGACAAGCTGTTGCGTGGATGGGCATGCCGTTACAGAATGCGCCACCGTCGCGTACGGCAGAGAAGGTCTCGTGGCGCGTGACTTCGTGAATGACACCGAGGGGGAAGGTGCGCTGGTTGGAGGCGACCGACATCAGTCCGATACTCACGGCTACGGGGCCAGCATTGTGGATAAAGTTTGTCGTGCCGTCGATGGGGTCAATGACCCAGAAGTAGCCCGAGGGGGTGTCGGCGAGAGGATTCCCCTCTTCGGAGATGGCGGGGATGTCGGGGTAAAGCTGCTTTAATTCGCTGACGATGAAGGCATCGAGCTCTTTGTCGATGTTGGTTACGTAGTCGTTTCGTCCTTTGGTTTCAATCTGCAAGTGCTGACGTTCGTTGAGACACTGCGCGATGCGCTCGCCTGCCTGCTGGGCAATGTGGCGTAGGTGGGAGGCCATCTCGTGGCGGTAGTCGAGGGATTGTTCAAAGTCTTGAGACCACATTTTTAGATAGTTAGGAAAGTTCTTGTGCAAGGAGGGCGTCGGGGCGATAGGCTAGGAGGGTGACGGGGACGATCTGCCCGTGGGTGGCACGCTGGGCAGGAAAGGTGACGGGGAGGTAGTTCTCGGAATGACCAGAGGCTTGTCCCTCGGCGTCGATTCGTTCTACCAAGACGTTCGCTTTTGACCCCAAAAAGGGGCGGGCGTAGGCTTCTTGGAGGGTCTCGTTGAGCTGCATGAGCGACGCCATGCGCTGGTGGACGAGGGGGGGCGGCACTTGGTGAGGGTAGGTGGCTGCGGGCGTGCCGGGGCGTTTGGAGTAAGGGAAGAGGTGGAGGTAGGAGGGGGCGAGCGATTCGAGGAAGTGTTTCGTTTCAAGGAAATGTTCGTCCGTTTCGCCTGGGAAGCCGACGATGAGGTCGATGCCGAGGAAGGGGCGATCGAAGGCTTGGCGTGCCGCAGCGATACGCTCGGCGTAGCGCTCGGTGGTGTAGCGTCGCCCCATGGCGCGTAAAACGTCATTTGCACCCGATTGGAGCGGGATGTGGAAGTGGGGCATGAAGGCGCGCGAGGTGGCAAGGAAGGCGAGGATGTCGTCAGAGAGGAGGTTGGGTTCGAGGGAGGAGATGCGGTAACGGGCGATGGCTTCGATCTGATCGAGGGCACGCAGTAGGTCTAGAAAGCGCTCGTGGTGTGCACGTCCGAAGTCGCCTGTATTGACCCCAGTGATGACCACCTCGAGGATGCCTGCTGCGGCGATGGCGTGTACCTGTTCGACGACCTCGGCGATGGTGGCGCTGCGACTTTCGCCGCGTGCTTGGGGGATGGCGCAGTAGGTGCAGTGATAGCTGCAACCATCTTGTACTTTGAGGAATGCGCGCGTGCGCCCCCCTTTGGAGAAGGCGGGGAAGTAGGTCTCGGAGCAGGAGGGAGTGTGGGGGTTTCCCTTGAGGGCGTTGAGTACGATTTGGGCGAGCTGCCCCTTGTCGTGGCGTGGGATGAGGAGATTGACCGATTCGATGCTTTGCGCCTCTTTGAGCAGGAGGTCGGCGTAGCAGCCTACGAGGACGATAAAGGCGTCGGGGGCGAGGCGTCGGAGTTTGTGCAACTCTTGACGGCACTTCTTTTGCGCTTGTTCGGTTACGGCGCAGGAGTTGAGCAGGCAGATGGAAGCCTCTTGGGGGTGGGGGACGGGGGTGACGCCGAGTGCCGCGAACTGTCGTTCGTAAGTCGCCGTTTCGGAATAGTTGAGTTTACACCCGAGGGTGTCGAGGTAGAC
>CAJPTV010000150.1 GCA_905373665.1 Bacteroidia bacterium | reverse complement strand
TCTTACTAAGAAGGTTCTTACTAAGAAGGTTCTTACTAAGAAGGTTCTTACTAAGAAGGTTCTTACTAAGAACGCTCTTACTAACACAAAGAGTGTGTGCCAAAGGGGAAAAGATAGTTGCGCTTCAGCTGCAATTCAAAACCGTACGCGCCAAGCATACCGCACGCGCTGCCAGCGAGTCATTCTTTATCGGCTGGAGGCTAACCCCAAAATGCAGCAATATTTCGGCTTGCAATAATGTGACTATTAACTCATTGCATATATAGAACAAGTTATTTGAAATATGGAACATCATGCCTAATGAGTAATACACTAACTTGCAAGACGAAAGAACTGACGAAGTGTGTCAAACTAAATACTAGAAAATGAAAAGACACAAAGTATGGGGGTGGATGACTGCCCTCCTCTTGAGCGCGGTGCTATGGACAGCCCCCGCTATGGCAGAAGAAGTGAAGTATGAGCTCTGGATTGCTGGGAAACAGCTCTCCAGCGAGAACTGCACGAATATCAGCAAAGCGAACGGCTTCGAGGGCGTGACCATAGCCGAGGGCGGGAAGTTTAGTTACGACGCTCAGAATAAAAAGCTGGTGATAAAGGACGTGGCTGTTGATAGCAAAGAGCTCGACGCTATTAAACACAAAATCTTCGATTTAACCATTGAAGTCGAGGGCACAAATACGCTGAATGCAGAAGGAAACGCTATAGGATTACGTTGTCTAGCTTCCACTAAGCTTGAGGGAAAAGGATCGCTTACAATTACAGTGAAACATATAGGAATATTTTTCAGTGAGGTTAATACTGAACTTTCCATCTCCGATATTACGCTCAATACATCGGGGCAATATGGTATTAGTGGTGATGGACTTTCGCACCCGAAACTCACCATTAATAATGCGATTGTAATAGCCAAGGGTGAGCAGCGCGCAATGGATGATTTGGCAGACTTATCGCTCTCTAACTGTGCCATAGTCACTCCCGAGGTTAGTGAATTTAAGGGCGGATCTATAGTAGATATCAGCATTGACAAATGGGCTACGAAGGTAGAAATTGTGCCTACGTATGGTCTCTATATAGCAGGAAAACAAGTCCACGCACTTAACTGTGACAAGATAAACAGCAAGAACTTCCCTGGCGTGACTATAGCCGATGGCGGCGAGTGTCGTTACGACAAAGAGAAGAACACCCTCTTTATGAAAAACGTGACAATAAAGGCTGGCGACGGGCATAGCGCTGTAGCGAACGGTTCAATATATAACTTAAGAATTAAGGTGGAGGGCAAGAATTATTGGAACGCAACCGACAGGTCTGCCCTCTATAATGGTGCCGAAATAATGAGTATAAGGGGCGAAGACGGCAAAGCGCAGTTGGAGGTTACGAGCAGGGATAGCGCAGCGGTATGTGTGAAGGAGACTGTTACAGTCAATTATATTGATTTCATTGCCACGGGGAAATGGGGCGTTCTGGGAAAAAATCCAACTCATCCGCTATGCAATTTCAATCTTCATTTTGCAAAAGGAACGATTACGGCTACTGGCACGAAGGAGGATGAGTGTGCCGTTTCGAACGTGTATGATATGGGTTATGATGATGTACTTATAAGAGAACCTATAATAACACCTACAGTTGCGGGGTATAAGTGGCCAAATAAGTTTTTTGCAGATAAGGACGGGAAGAAAGTAAAAAGAATTCAGTTCGACAGGAAATACGCGCTTAACATCACAACGGGTTATGTTGATGTAGATAACTGCAATAATATACCTGCCGACCCTCAATTTAAGCATATTACGGTAGCCCAAGGTGGTCATCTTTACTACAAACATGACATCAGAACGCTGTTTATGAAGGATGTGACGATAGAAGAGCCAGATCGACTGCCTTCTGCTATAACTAACGAAGCGATAGAGGGATTGACTATTCATCTGGAAGGAAATAATACATGGTCTGTGCAGCAGAAAGGAATCGTATGTCAGGCCTCTACTAAAATAACAGGCAATGGGACTTTAACAATAAGAACCAAGCCGTACACGCAATATGGGTTCGGTATCCAAACTAATAATAACTATTCGAATATTACTGTTGATGTTTCTGACATCACAATCGAGGCACATACTCCGATCCTCCTATATTCCGACCCTTTGCATGGGACAGGAAAATTCATTCTAAACAATGTAAAGGCAACAATCCATGATGGTTCGTTCAAAAATTGCGACTGCACGTTCAAGGGCTGCAAGATCGTATCGGCAGAGGGGGCGTCGCCCATAGAGATAGATCGCATCCGCGTAGAGTCGCTCAGCTTCAATCCTGCTGAACTCATCCGTTACGTCGGCGATGCACCTGAAGCAGAACCCATACCTGAGGTGACACCAACAGACGCAGGCAACAAAAGAATGAGATGGGCTACGGATAATGAGGAAGTAGCCAAAGTAGTGGACGGGCAGCTGATTATTGGAAAGAAAGGGACGGCGCACCTTACCGCTGCTGCAACCGACGGTAGCAATCAAAAAGCGCAGCTGACTGTCCACGTGCGCTACCGTATGAAGTGGGTAAAGCTCTACAAAGGTACGGAGGAGGTCTCGGAGCTTACTATTGCCGCGGGACAAGCCGTTACGCTCTCAGCGAAAATAGCACCAGCAGACGTCCCCGGTGGGGTAGAATGGGAGTTCCAAGAGAGCGAGTTCACCGTGAAAGATAAAACCACCGAAAAGGCAACCTTCACCGCATTGAAGGCGGGGGACTACACCATCACAGCACGTGCGGCTGGAAATAACGATGTCACTGCGAAGGTGACCGTAAAGGTGTTATCTAGTGTGGAGAGCATCACCCTCCACGAAAAAGGTAAGACCGAAGAGGTGGGCGCGACAGTAACCTTTGAGGTGGGCGAGAGCAAGACCTTCGAGGTAAAGCAATTGCCCGAGGGAGTCTTTCCTTTGCCCGTCAGCTGGAGCGCCTCCGTGGGGGGCAAGCCGACTGAGGACGTAACGGTAACGGATGGCGTCGTAACGGTAAAGAAATGGGTAGAAAGTTGCACCGTTACTGCCCAAGTGAAGGTGTCGGAGTCTAAAACCTTTAAGAAAGAATTTACCCTGACCGTACTCAAGCCTGCACCCACGGATATAAAGCTCGAACCTAAGGAGCTTACTTTCGCAACAGGGGAGACGAAAGAGGTGATCATCTCCTTTGTGGGCGACGCGCCGCTGGACGAGGGAGTAACCGTAGAGCCAGCGACCAGCGACTATATCACCATTAAGCAAGAGGGGAATAAGCTCAGCATCACTGGCAAGAAGCCTACGACCGAGCCCGTAACCGTAAAGGTGACGAGCACCAAGAATACCGCAGTATTCCAAACATGCCAAGTGACAGTAACGAAGAACTCCGAGACCTTCGAGGTAATACTCACGCAGCCCGAACACGGGACGCTTGAAATCGA
>CAJPTV010000149.1 GCA_905373665.1 Bacteroidia bacterium | reverse complement strand
CGCTACACCCCTACAAAAGACTGGTATACAATGTATTGATACGTTTTCGCAACTCGGGGTTCGACGTGTCGCCTTCACCACGTTCGGACCGCCCTTAGGAGCGCCCCAGAACCTCTTCCTTCCACTCCCCGACGTTGCGCGTCTTCTCATCAAAACTCACCCCCACGAGGTGAACAGGACGACCCTCAGCACTCACCGCTCGGAAATACTCCCGATCCTTAATCTGATCAATAGCGTCCTGCGCCGTCCCTTGGGTGTTCACCTTAAACTCAAAGATATAGACGTGCTGGCGAGTTAAGACAAGCATATCGATACGCCCCGTCGCACACACCACCTCCGCTTGCGCATGCACCCCCAACAGACGGAAAACCGCATAAAGCACCGACTGGTAATACTGCTCGCGCAACGGACGCCCCTTCTCGCTGCTAGGGATGTTACCATAGATTATTCCTGCCAAGATCTCAGAGATTTGCACCATAGCCTCCGCAATGTCGCCACTCCGCAGCGCCCTATAGAGTTTCAGCACCGTAGCCCTGACATCGTCGCGCCTGATGTTTACATAAAGGGGCAAAAGCTCTTGTAGGAAACCGAAACGCACCTCCTCGTTCGGATACCCCAGTTGGAAAATCTGCTCCTCTGCTAGATATTTCTTAATGGTCAGATAACCCGACTGGAAAAGCAGCGGGATTACCGAATCTTCGTCATTGTAGCGAAAATCCTGAAGCGAACCCGCGTCAAGCAACAGCTCCTCCTCCAAATCAGGCATAAAGATCTGCGTCCTTCTGAGGTAACGCACAAGATACGAGGGCGTCGCATTCTCAAACCAATAGTAGTCGTATTCGCTATTAGCGAGCACCCGCAGCAAACTAAAGGGGTTGTACACCCGCCCCCCTTTTCGCGAAAAACAATAGCCGTCGTATTTCTTCTTAAGCGTTGCGCGCGTCTCTTCCACTGTTGTATTTTCCGCCCTGGCAAGCTTCTCTATTTTTTGGGAAAGGTAGGCGGTGAGCTCATCTTCTGTAAAGCCACAAATCGCGTTGTAGTCATCAAGCAGGGTGATGTCAATCAGATTATTCACCCCACTGAAAAGCGTCGTCTTACTGAACTTCGTTATCCCCGTAAGAAAGGCGAAACGGATGTAGCGGTCGCAATTCTTAAGCACTTCATAAAAAGCCTTAAGCTGCGAACGGTTCGCCTCATTGAGCGCCTCATCCTCCACAGTTTCCAACAGAGGCTTATCATACTCATCGACAAGGATGACGACCTGTTTACCTATCGTCTCATAGATCGTTTCTATGAGATAAATGAATCGCTCTTCTGGTACGTCGCCCTCTCCTACCACCTGATACTTCTTTTCTAGTTTCTTGAGTTGCTTTAAGAGACGGTTAGGAAGAGCATCTTGATTTACATAGTCTCTCGCATTGAGGTCAAAGTAGAGGACGGGGCTCTCTTCCCACGCCTCGCGCCTTTCCCAACGGGCTATCTCCTCCTCCCGCTCTGCAATATACAGCCCTTCAAAGAGCTCCTTTCTTCCTTCAAAATAGGCCTTGAGAGTAGACAAGAAAAGACTCTTCCCAAAACGATGCGGACGGCTCAGGAAGAAGACTGTGCCTAGTGAAAGAAGCTTTTCGATATACTGTGTCTTATCGACATAGAGATCCCCAGCATTACGCAACTTTTCAAAATCTTGCGTACTAATGGGTAAACGGCGTGGGCGATTCATCATATTACCTGTGTTCGTTACCACGAAGATAATGAAAAAGTCCGGCCTAAGGGCGGTCCTCACGCCGGACGGGGTTCTTAGGGCGGACGGCCCAGTGGGCGCGATGTGCGGTAAAATGCAAATCACCACAGCGCGCCTCGGTGATTAACCTCTACTCTCCCACGACCCTCCTCAACCACGGGCGCTGTCCCACAAAACTCGCCCCCGCAAGGGGGACTGCTTGAACCCCGTCAGGGGTGGGTACTTTTAGCCCAGGGTCCGACCCTGGGCTAGCAACGCTTTGCGTAGATTTGCGATACTTTAACGCACCTCCTCTTTCCACTCCCCGACGTTGCGCGTCTTCTCATCAAAACTCACCCCGACAAGGTGGACGGGACGCCCCTCGGCAGAAACCATACGGAAATACTCCCGATCCTTGATCTGATCGATAGCGTCCTGTGCCGTCCCCTGGGTATTTACCTTGAACTCAAAGATATAAACGTGCTGGCGAGTTAAGACAAGCATATCAATACGCCCCGTCGCACACACCACCTCCGCCTGCGCATGAATGCCTAACAGACGGAAAACAGCATAAAGCACCGACTGATAGTACTGCTCGCGCAATGGACGCCCCTCCTCACCGCTTGGTATGTTGCCATAGATTATCCCCGCGAGGATCACGGAAACGTGCTTCATAGCACCCGCCAAATCTCCTCTATCAAAGAGTTCATAGAGCTCTAAGACAACGATGTCTATGTTCGTGCGCGTAAGGCTCGAATAGAGCGGCAACAGCTCATGTAAGAACCCGAAACGCACCTCCTCATTTGGGTATCCCAGCTGAAAGATAGTAGCCCTAGCAATGGTATTCTTGATAGTGAGGTAGCCCGACTGGAAAAGCAACGGAATGATCGCATCATGGTCATTATAACGGAAGTCTTGCACCACCTGCGCGCCAATCTTTACGTCTTGATCTAGGTCTGGGATGAAGATCCACATCCGCTTCAGGTAATGCACAAGATAGGAGGGCGTCGCATTCTCAAACCAATAGTATTTGTACTTGCTCGTTGCTAATACTTTTAGCAGACTATACGGGTTATATACCCGCACGCCATCCTCTGCAAAGCAATACCCGTCATACTCCTTTTTAAGCCGTGCGCGCGTCTCCTCCACTGTTGTATTTTCCGCCCCAGCAAGCTTCTCTATTTTTTGGGAAAGGTAGGCGGTGAGCTCATCCTCTGTAAAGCCACAAATCGCATCGTAGTCATCAAGCAGGGTAATATCTATCAGGTTATTCACTCCGCTAAAAAGGGTTGTCTTACTAAACTTCGTAATCCCCGTAAGAAAGGCAAACCGGATGTAGCGATCGCACTGCTTAATGACCTCGTAAAAGGCCTTAAGCAACGAACGGTTTGCTTCATTTAACGCCTCATCCTCCACAGTTTCCAAAAGAGGCTTATCATACTCATCGATGAGAACGACTACTTGCTTACCCTCCTTACGGTAAAGTTCCTCAATCAGATTGGCAAAACGTCGCTCGGGCGCAAGAGACTCCCCTTTCACTTCATAAAGAGTCTCCCACCTCCTTACTTCTTGTTCGAGTAAAGAAGGCAACGATGCTGGGGAATTATAATTCGTGGCATTCAAGGCAAAATAAAGCACGGGCGACGCTTCCCATGGTGCGCGCCTTTCCCAACGGGCTATCTCCTCCTCCCGCTCTGCAATATACAGCCCTTCAAAGAGCTCCTTTCTTCCTTCAA
>CAJPTV010000148.1 GCA_905373665.1 Bacteroidia bacterium | reverse complement strand
GTCACGCTCGGCGCACCGCCCTCTTTAGCCACTTCGGCTAACGTTTCTGGCTGCAAGAGGAAGATCGGGTCGCCTGCTGCCTGCTTTATCTCAACCTCTCGAGTCTTCTTTGTATCGGCTTGCGTAAAGATGGCCTTCACGCTACGTGCCGCCGTGGTTTCGTTCTTTGCCACCGTAAAGGTGACTTCTCGAGTTCCAGAAGCACTTGTTATCGAGGGGGTTACCCAAGTCGTCGCATCGGCGGGGTCTAGGGTCAACGTCCATGGTTTGTCAGAGACGAAGGTTACACTCTTTGTGTCGCCGGTCTTAGGCACTTCTACCAAAGCTCCTGGCAAGAGGCTCAAGTTTCTTGCAATCCTCACGTCGTCTGCCACCTTACTGCCGTCCATCACCGCATGTTTTTCTCTGTTCCAAGAAGCGCCCTTAGGAAAGACGATATCACACTTCTCTAGCGTAAAGTCGACGAGATTACTAATGCTCGCGCCCTCCTTCGGGGCACAGGCAGCCATCTCTACGTTACGAAGACGGAGTGAGCCCTTTTCGCCGTTATCGCCCATGATAGCATGGCGACCATAAGCACTGAAACGGCAATTTTCAAGCGTCAAGGTGGTTGCCGTTGGAATAGACACGGCTATGTCTGAATAGTCGCGTGAAAAGACATAAAACCACCCATTGCCCTTTATCGTAGTGGCTGCTTCGCAGCGGAACACGACCGCATTTCGGGCAAAGAGGTCGACATCGCCCAATACCTCTATCGTTAAGTCTTTAACCTTCTGATTAGAGAGCGCGGTTTTATCATTTCCATCGATCTTCAGCTTCTTCATGGTCAGCGTCTTGGATTCGGGGTCGTATTTCAACTTTCCCCCTTCGGAAACAGTAACGCCGTCTATTTTTTCCAGCTTGTCTATGTTTGCGGCTGTTACCTCCACTCCGGCAATCGCGAACCCGTAAGCAGGCGCAATCGTCAGATCTTTCACTATATCAAATATTCCCCCCTTTGTAACATTATGACGGAAATCATTCCAAGAAGCCCCTTTGGGAACCACAATCTCAGACCCTTCTAGTCGAAAAGCTGCGAGATTACAAATAGCAGACTCAGTGGTCTTTGTTGTCACGATAGCATTGCGAATGATGAGCGTCCCATAGTATTGGTGTATCATCGGATCATAGACTTCATCTCCCAAGATGCCAAATTTACCTTCGATATCGAGCGTGATGCCCTCAAGGGTAAACGTAGGTCTGGGAACATATATCCCCGAGTTATTCGAAGTTGTCTTGAGGCTGAGTTTTCCGCTCCCTATGATTTTCGTATCGGCGTCGAAGCGCAGACAGTCTGCATTCGTTGTCGTAATCTTATTGTTCCCCACGAACTCTATTTTTAAGTTGGGATGCCCCATGTTGTGTAGTGCAATCTTCCCGTCTAGCGTCATGGTCACGTCCTTCATCGTCAGGGTATGCGTCTTAGGGTCATACTTCAACTCGCTGCCTTGCGCCACCCCGGGGAGTTTGTTGAGCTGGTTGATGTTCTCATCGGTAATTTCCACCCCAGCGATCGAGAAACTGTAGGACGGTTCGATCTTCACCTCCCTTGCCTTTTGGTTTCCGTCCATTACCGCATGTTTATCAGCATCCCAACGCCCATTCACAGGCGCTGTAATCTTAGCTCTCTCTAGAGTCATGGAAGCGAGATCGGCAATGGCATCTTCTTCTCCTTTGGCATTCACGATAGCGTTCTGGATAAAGAGCGCACCATGCTTCCCAGACTCTCCAAAAATACCATGCTTCCCTTCGGCATTGAAGGCGATGTCTACTATTGAGAGCGTGGCGCCATTAAGAATATATGTGCCAGAGTGTGTATTTCCCGTAGATTTTGCTGTAAGTGTTCCCGAGCCTGTGAGCTTTGTAGAGACGTCAAAGCGGAGCGCATCCTCATTTTTTGTTGTGAGATAGTTATTTCCCGATACGCGGATCGTTAAGTCTGTTACTCTTTTATTTCGTATCGCTATCTTTTTTTTCAGCGTTTCGTTGTCCAAATCTATTTTCACCCCATTCATCGTCAAGGTTTTCGAAGCTGGGTCGTACTTAAACTCGGAGGCAACCTGAACCCCAGGGATGTTGCTCAGGTTATTGCAGTTCTTTAATGTCACCGGCGTACCAGCAATAAAGAGTCCGAGGTTGGGCTCAATCCGCACATTTGTTGCTACATGCCCCGCATCATTCACCACAGCATGGAATCTCCGACCATCCCATCGCGCCCCATTGGGCTCAAAAAAGCGACTCTCTCCCTCTAATTTACAGGAGTTAAGGAAACGGATAGCGCCTCTATCGCTGTCGTTACGATTCGTAGTACGTGCGTATACCGTCGCATCACGAATGGTCAGCTCCCCACTATTATTATCCCCCAAAATTCCCCACTTAGCGTTGGCTTCGAGAGTGACGTCAGAAACCAGTAGTGTCGTCTGGTAGACATATACCGCAGAATTTCTGTTAGACGCCTCCACCTTCAGATATCCTCCACCTGTGATGGTCGTTTTTCGGTTAAACCTAACAGCATCCACTGTTGTTTGTGAATAGAGGGAACAAAAACCTTCGACCTCAATCGTTAAGCCGTCAACTTTTTCGTTAACGATTATATGAGAATCCCACGAGTGTATCTTCAAACTCTTTATAGTCAATACCTTGGTCTGTGGATTGTAAAACAGTACTGATTCATCTTCCTTAAAAACGCCACCCAAATTAGACAGATTCCAGAAATTCTCGGAAGTCACCTCCGTCCCAGCGATAAACAAGCCATAGCCCTCTGCCATCGCTGGCGAGAGGAAAAGGGTGAGTAATATGGCTAATAGCGCTGTGAATACACCCCGATACGTCGTTTTCATTATAGCACTCGTTAAATTAGTTTCTCCCATGCAAATTTGATAAATAGCGATTGGTAGCAAGGTTTCAAAAAAGAGATAAAGTGTTCCGTAGGTGCAATAGGTTGTCCCCCAGAGTAGTGCAGATAGAAAAGAAGAGGACTATTGCCTTACGATTGGCGTCCCCCCCACCCGATTACTGTACAAAAAAGAGGGTGTGTCAAAAAAAGCGTCCCAAAGAGCGATGCGTTTATGAGGGTGTGTCAAAATCGAGAGTAAGGGCGCGCCGCCCAGTGGGCGCAATGTGCGGTAAAATGCAAATCATTACAGCGCGGCATACGCCACGAGCCGTCCGCCCTTAGGACCGCCCTTAGCCTACAAAAAAGAAAACGCCCCTTTTGAGGGCGTTTTCTCTGCATATAAAACAAGAACTAATACTTGATTACCTTCACTGCCTTCTTCGCGTCATTTTGCCCCGTTATACGTACAAAATAGAGCCCTGCAGGGAGCGCTTCGGTATCGACTACCGTCTCCGTACCGTCTAATGCGCCAGCACGTACTACGTTCCCCGTAAGGGTTACTAACTCGTAACGAAGGGCAACGCTCTCTGGGTTCACTATCCGCAACTGCGAGGAGAAGGGGTTGGGCGCTACCACCACGCTAGCCAATACAGCATCTTCTACCGCTTTCGGCA
>CAJPTV010000147.1 GCA_905373665.1 Bacteroidia bacterium | reverse complement strand
ATCCACAGGCAACCCCATCGAAGACACGTCGGGGCGAGTATAGTATAAAAGACCTCGCAAAAAGCCTGAACGAACGTCATCATTCGGAAAACCGAGGATGAACAGATTCTCCTCACATAAATATCTCTTTATGGTAAGATAACCAGAATAGAAAAGATAATGGATAATGTAATTTGGGTCATTGTAACGGAAGTCTTCTAAGATATCCGCATCAATCTTGATATCCTCTTCCAAATTCTGAATAGATACTCCTGTTCGTTTTAGGAACTTGACAAGATAGGAGGGCGTCGCACTCTCAAACCAATAATAGTCATATTCGCTATTAGCGAGCACCCGTAGTAAACTAAAGGGATTATACACCCGCCCCCCTTTTCGCGAAAAACAATAGCCGTCGTACTTCTTCTTAAGGGTCGCACGCGTCTCTTCCACCGTACTATTTTCCGCCTCGGCAAGCTTTGCTATTTGGGGTGAGAGGTAGGCGGAGAGCTCCTCCTCAGTGAAGCCACAGATCGCATCATAGTCATCGAGCAGGGTGATGTCTATCAGGTTATTCACCCCACTGAAAAGCGTCGTCTTACTAAACTTCGTAATCCCCGTAAGGAAAGCAAAACGAATATACTCGTCGCACTGCTTAATTACCTCATAAAAAGCCTTAAGGAGCGAACGGTTCGCCTCGTTTAATGCCTTATCCTCCACGGTTTCCAAGAGGGGTTTATCATACTCATCGACGAGGATGACGACCTGTTTACCTATCGTCTCATAGATCGTTTCTATGAGATAAATGAATCGCTCTTCTGGTACGTCGCCCTCTCCTACCACCTGATACTTCTTTTCTAGCTTCTTGAGTTGTTTTAAGAGACGGTTAGGAAGAGCATCTTGATTTACATAGTCTCTCGCATTGAAGTCAAAGTAGAGGACGGGGCTCTCTTCCCACGGCTCGCGCCTCTGCCAACGCGCTATCTCTTCCTCCCGCTCCGCAATGTATAGCCCCTCAAACAGCTCTTTTTGCCCTTCAAAATAGGCTTTGAGGGTCGATAAGAAAAGACTCTTCCCAAAACGATGTGGACGGCTCAGGAAAAATACACGTCCCAGCGAAAAGAGCTTTTCGATATACTGCGTCTTATCGACATAGAGATCTCCATCATTACGCAGCTGTTTGAAGCTTTGCGTACTAATCGGAAGTCTTTGAAGCCTATTCATCTGTTGCATATTTTCTTTACACGAAGGTAATAAAAAAGCCGTCCCTTTCGAGACGACTTCTTTGTCAGTAGTACTTTGGCTCTCCTAGCGCCACCCCATCTGATACTGTAACCCGAAGGTCAACCAACGCCCCGGAAGGGGGACGTTACCAATATCCACCCGTTCTGCATCCAAAAGGTTCGTCCCTTCTACAAAAAGATCGACCGAGGGGACGTGACACGTCACCCGCAGGTCTACACTCACATTCGCAGGATAGGAGCGCGGCGTAGCACCTGGCGTTGCCGAATAAGGGGTATATTTACCATCGCGCTGCGCATAGCGCACTGAGGGCAAAAGACTTACCCAGCGCGTGCACGGCACCTCCGCCCGCAACGTGGCTAGGTGCAAAAGATTGTCGTAGGTGTAGGATGCCCCCTTGCCTTCCTCCTTGTCAGAGAGGTTCTTACAGTAGGCGTATGCCACCGAAACGTTCTTTAGGAAAGAGAGTTGCGGCAGGACGGATAGCACCACCTCACCCCCTGCCGTATTCAGGCGCTTCACGTTCTGTGCACGCCACACAGTCGAGGTAGGCGACTCCTGCTGCCAATCGATGATATTGCTTCCCATGCGGTAAAACAATGATCCTGAAGCTCGTAGCCACTCGCGTTCGGCTTTCACACCCCCCTCAAACGTAAGCGCCTCCTCGGGATGCAATTTTTCGTTCCCTACGCGCGTAGGCGACTGGTAGTAAAGGTCTGTAAATGTGGGCAATCGGTAGGCACTATTGGCTGAAACCGTCGCCGCCACAGAGGGGGTGATCTGATAGCTCAAATCCGCGCCGTAACCGTACGCCAGCCCGTAGGCGGAGTTTTGCGAGCTCATCCCCCCGACGTTCAGCGTCCACGCGCCGAAATAGAACGTTTGTTCCAAGGCAGCCGTGAGGTTCAAACGCTCGCCCGAATGGGTATAGCGTGCCCCGTCAACACCAGGTATTGCCCGCGAACGCTTCGCTTCCTTGCCAAGGTTCGTACTCCAAATCTCGTCGTAGCGTGCCACAAGAGCCAGTTGCGTACGCGAAAAGCGGGTATTGTAACCGACGCGTCCCCGTGCCGAAAATAGCTGGGTTTGGTGATAATTATGCCCTTTGTACCAAGCGGGCGCATTGTAGCGAAAGAGTTGAAAACGGTCGCTCAGGTGACGATAAACCCCGCTCGCTTCCCACTCCCAACGACCGCTATAACCTTGGTAGGTCAGCGTCGCAAGGCTCGTTTTGAGTGCCTCAAACTGATCGGGGAACTTCGGACTGTAAAAGGCTTGTGCGCCAAACTCTTTGGCTAAATGAGCGAGCTGCACCCGCACGACCCCGCGCTGCAGATCGACCTGCGTGGACAGATAGCCGTTATAGAGGATGTGATCCGTATTGGCGGTGTAGCCGTCGGCGCTACTCCCTGCTACATAGCCCATTACCGAAAGGTTATTGTAGCGATGTGCTGCCCCCGCAAAGATATCGCGCAGCCCATACTGCCCCCCTTTCGCAGAAAGAAGCAAGTGGGTGGAATCCGCGCGACGCGGAACAAGATTGATAGCGCCAGAATAAGCCCCCGGAGCGTAAATGCGTGCCCCAGGGCCCGAGAGGAGTTCGAGACGTCCCATTGCTTCGGGACGTAGGGGGAGGGTCAGGCTGTGGTGACCAGTTTGTGCGTCGGTGACGTCGAGCCCATCCATCAAAACGAGCACTTGGTCAAACCCACCGCCGCGGATGCTCAGGTCAGCCTGCATCCCGAGCGGACCGCGTTGGCGTACATCCACCCCGGGGAGGCTTTCCAACGATTGTTGTACTGAGGTGCTGCCGCCGCGCAACAACTCAGCACCCCCTAGGCGTACGACGGAGGCTCGGGGGACAAGGGCAAGGGCTTGTTGTTTTACTGCCTCTACCAGTACCGAATCTATCTCTGCGTGGTAGGCACTTCGTGAGGCTTCATCTTGGGCAAAAGCCGAGTGGGTGAACGAGGTAAGGACGTAGATGACGGGCAATACGCCGATTCGCACCCGATGTCCGATAGAGTAGAATACTGCGAACTGTGTCCGCATCCACCGCCGAAAGTGACTTACGCTTTCCGGCATCCAAAACACTTTTTTCATTTATAGATAAAGATTTAGTGGGTCACATTGCAGTAACCCGTTATACACTGGGGGCAAAGATAGCGGGTTATTTTTTGGCAGTCCTAAGAGGCAGCCTTTAGGACTCCCGCCCGTCCAGCGCGAGAACCCTCCACCACGGGCGGCGCGCCCTTAGCGCTAAACCACTGTCTCCCAGTCTTTTGTAGGGGCGTAGCGTGCTACGCCCGCAACTGTCTTATCCTGAAAAAAGTTGACTCTAAAAACAGGAGG
>CAJPTV010000146.1 GCA_905373665.1 Bacteroidia bacterium | reverse complement strand
CGATATCGCTGCTTTGTCTTGTGAGATCTTCTTTTATACCTCTTTACCCCCCTGTCGTCTTTCCCCATTCCACCTTCTCCTCGCCCTTCATAGGCCCCGAGCGTCTCCCCCTCCGTCTCTTCAACCGCACGCTGCGCGCTCTTAGACCTCCTTCAGTGTGAGCACCCCTCCCCTTTAGCTCAAAAAAAGCGAGCCGCAGGAGTAATACTCCCGCGGCTCGATGGGTTAAATTCTAAGAACAGAGACTATTCTTCTGCTTCCATTTCAGCACCTTCGTTGTTTACCTGAGCTTCTTCTGCAGGTACTGCTTGGGGTGCTTCGGGTTGATAGGGCTTCAATTGAGAAGGATCTACTGCAGGAAGAGTACCATCTACCAACTTCTTGAGTGCATCGGAACCAAAGGTTAAAGAGTACGGAGCACCACAACCTCCTGCGCATTCATAAGTGAACTGCAGTGTACCGTTGACAGAAATAAGGAGGTCTGCCAACAGCTTGTATGCTTCATTGTCCTTATTCGAATAAAGGAAGAAGTCTTTGTAAACGGGCTGATCTGCCGCAAACTTTACTGGTTCCCACATTTGCGCGGGAATTTCTATTATGTAAGAGATGGTGTTGGAGGATGGCTCAAAAACGACGTCCTTAAACAGGACTCCGCCATCTGTTTTAGGTATCCCACCGTCTTTCTTTACCTTCTCTACCGCCTTCTGAAGGATTTCAGTCTTGCTCGCGCAAGAGGTGAACAGAAAAGCCGCAGTCAAGACGACCATAAGACTCAAAAAAACTTTTTTCATTACGTATAGTTTTTAGACAGTTAACTCTACTTTTCAACACGCTCCCGTGCGACTTTTGCCCCTTCTTCTGAACTCAGAGATAGGGCTAAGTCTAGCGCTACGAGCACGCAAATGTACACTTTTTTACGAACCTTATTCACACACACTAAAGGATTTTATTTTCGGAGATAGGAAATGGACTGTATCACACGCTCCGCATTCTCCTCACTCCCCTTCGGGAAGCGTAAGGTGCACAGATAACCATCCACTGAGAGAAGCCCCACAAAACCGCCAATAAGAATCGCATTATTGCCCTTCTCCCCCTCGACACAGACCCCCGAAATACCTCGTGCATCCAGACGAGCGACTTTGAGAGAAGCAAGGGCGAGCCCCTCCTCCTTCGCCGTGGAAAGCACGAGCTTACCGATAGACTCATCATCATTCCGCATCCTATCCAGCCGTGTGATCTGAACCACAATCCCCTCCGTGTCTATTATCGCCTCGCGATTGGTATTCACGAGCACCTTCGACTCAGAATCCAGCTCTAGAGATAGCTTGAGCTTAGAAAGAGTGCGCGTCGTATACTCTGCCTCCGAGCAGGCGTGAAGCACGAACAAGGGAAGCACAAGAAGGGGAAGTAAAAAACTACTATAGCGTCTCATCGGTACATTGTTGTCTCTTTAAGTCCATGTTGCTGATTACCCGCCTCCGAACTACGCTGATAGGCGGTCGAGATCGCATTATTCACGATGTTCGTCCAAGAGACCTTTTCCGAGTTCGTCGCATTAACCTCCTTGCGCAGCGAACGGAGAAAGGCCAGCGTAAAGACCCCACCCATCATGTCGCAAATCGAGGTCTCGCCCGGCGAAGCTGCCGTTGCGAGCAAATTCCCACGCTCGAGGAGGAAGAGCCGCCCGAGACGACTCAGTGAGGCGTTGTTGGTGGCACGCCCATAGAGCGTCCCCGTCTCGTAAGCTGGTGGCTGCTCTACACCAATGGGCGTATTGCAACAGTCGCTAAGGACGATATTCAGACGCGCATTCTTGGAACAGATCTCCTTGTAAATATCGCTCATCAGTAGATAGTTCTCTGTGATATCCTCGTAAGCGGTGGTGGTGAGCGCTATCGCTGGGTAACGACTCTGTTGGTCGTCAAACCGGAAACCGTGACCACTATAGTAGAAAAATACGACATCATTGCTCCCTGGGCGAAAACCGTCGATCGTCTCGGATACGGCATCGCGAGAGTAAGCATCGCCCATCACATTGTAATCCTTAAACTGAAGTCCCAGCGCTTGAGCAACCCCTTTCAATTCACTCTTCAGGTTCTCATAGTCGCGCTCACAAGAAGCCCCAATATCCTGAACATTGGAATTGATGACCGATACGAAGTGTAGCGTAACCCCCGAGCCATCAGGTATTGTGGCATTGCTCCCCTGATTGGCGTTGCTGGTACTACCTTGGTCGCTATCGTCACTCCCATCCCCATCGTTCCAGTCGTCGCTTTCGTCGTCATCCTCATCGTCGTTCCCGTCGAAGCCTTGAGCGCTTGTATTGCCGCTACGCCCGTCGTTATTGATATTCTCCTCCGTGGGCGGATTGCTCTGTGTCGTTGCTGTCGGAAGGTTGGAGATATCCACATTCACTCCACTTTCTGCCAGGAGCATCATTACGGTGCGGTAAATATCCGTCCCGTCCCCGAGTTTCTTTGCAACGGCAGAGCGTTGACGCACCACCCGCTTTTTCGCCTTCATTAGGCTCTTGTAGGTCGGCTCACTCTCCTCATAGAATTGCTGGAGATATTCGGCATCCATATCCGCTAACCCTATTTCGCCAAAAGACTCGGGTTCTTGAATATCAAGCTTCTCCAGATCGAAACAGAAAACGGGAATGAGCTCCAGAGACTTTGAGCCCTTAACCTTATCCCAGAAGAACATAATGTTGGGCGCATTGGCTTCCTGTTTCTCGGGGACGAGGGCGGTGTATTTTTGCCCATCCTCGACGCCTTGCTGCCCCGTATATTTGATATCCTTGGAAGCGGTAACCTCTTGATCTTTCGATACCTCGACGACGCGCATCGTACAGTTGTCGTCATCCTCGTAAATCATGAAACCGTAGCACTGCTTCCCTGTTTGGTTCTTGTAAGCGAACTCATAGTAAGTCTGAGCCAGAGCCAGATGGCTACAACAGCTCAGCAAGCCAAGAAGCCATAGAAAAAATATCCTCTTCATTGTTCTGCGATTTGTCCTGTTCTACTGTGAGATAGCTACGGTAGTAGCCCCCCTTTCCCAGCCCTGCAAGCCCCGCTGTTCTTACGACTTTCGCTGACAAAGCTAAGCAGAGAACGACGCCGAAAAGTGAGCAACATCCCTAGAAAAGCTACACATAACAGTTACGATTCGTCTACCAAATATATAAAATAAAGACAACCTACAACAAAATGTGAAACAAACGAGACCTCACGCCACGCAGTGCCGTACCCATACCGCGCGAGATCCGTTTCTCCTGTCAGACAAATATGATCCGTTTCTACGGGTATCCTCGTTCCAAATCAGATATAAAACGTTCCGTATATGCAATATCTTCGCTCTCAATATCTTGCATTTCTGAGGACACTGCTACAAAAACGAAAAGAGTGCACCCTGCCATTTTGTTCCTCCTTGGATCATCGCCCCCCCCTTTCCCTCATTTCACCGAACCGTCCGCCCTTAGGACCTCTTCCTTCCACTCCCCTACGTTACGGGTCTTCTCGTCGAAACTCACCCCCACAAGGTGAATCGGACGCTTGGTCGCACGGATCTTCTTAAGATAACCGCGTTCCTTGATCTGGTCGATGGCGTCCTGTG
>CAJPTV010000145.1 GCA_905373665.1 Bacteroidia bacterium | reverse complement strand
GGCTACGACGCCTTCGGACTCCCTGCCGAGCAATACGCCATTCAGACAGGACAACACCCTGCCGTGACCACCGAGCGCAATGTCGAACGCTACCGTAGCCAACTCCAGATGCTCGGACTTAGCTACGATTGGGCGCGCGAATTTCGCACCTCCGATCCCGACTACTACCATTGGACGCAGTGGGTCTTTCTCCAACTCTTTGCCCATTACTACGATACCAAGGCTGACAAAGCTCGCCCCATTACCGAACTAGAAAGCTATTTCTCCACACACGGAAGCAAAGGACATACAGGCTTTGCGGGCAAAGAGCCCTCTTTTACTGCCCAGGAGTGGAAGAATTTCTCACATGCCGAACGCGAGCAGGTCTTACAACAGTTCCGCCTCGCCTTCCAAGACGAGATGATGGTCAACTGGTGCGAAGCCCTCGGCACGGTCTTGGCTAACGACGAAGTCAAAGAAGGTCTTTCCGTACGCGGCGGTCACCCCGTCGTGCAAAAACAGATGAAGCAGTGGTGCTTGCGCATTACCGCATACGCACAGCGTCTCCTAGATGGGCTCGAAAAGCTCGACTGGACAGACTCGCTCAAACAGATGCAACGTAACTGGATTGGGCGTTCCGAGGGGGCGCGTGTCTGGTTTCCAATTGCCGACGACGAGCGAAAGATTGAAGTCTTCACCACACGCCCCGACACTATCTATGGCGTCTCTTTCCTCGTGCTTGCGCCCGAACATCCTTACGTTGATTCCCTCACTACCGCTGAGCAGCGCACTGCGGTAAACGAATACCTCGACCGTGTCTCTCGCCGTACCGAGCGCGAGCGTCTCATGGAGACTAAGCGTTGCACAGGCGTCTTCACAGGTTCGTACGCCGTGCATCCACTAACAGGCGAACGTATCCCGATCTGGGTAGCAGACTATGTATTAGGCGGATATGGCACAGGGGCTATTATGGCCGTACCTGCCCATGATAGCCGAGATTTTACCTTTGCGCGCACCTTCTCGCTCCCTATCTTACAGGTCGTAGCCGAGTCCGCAGCCTCACTCTCTGACCCCGCCACTTGGCAAGAAGCCTTTGAGGCAAAGAGTGGTGTTGCGGTGAATAGTCACCAACTCAACGGATTGGCTACCCCCGAGGCGATAGCCCGCATGGGAGCTATCTTGGAAGAGCGTGGCTGTGGGCTTCGTTTTGTCAACTTCCGTCTACGTGACGCGATTTTCAGCCGTCAACGTTATTGGGGAGAACCCATCCCGATTTACTACAAAGAGGGCGTTCCTTGCCCATTGTCCGAAAGCGACTTACCGCTCCGTCTCCCCGAGGTCGAGAGTTTCCTCCCTACCGCCACAGGAGAACCTCCACTAGCACGTGCCAAGAACTGGGTCACAAAAGAGGGCTATCCGCTCGAAACCTCCACGATGCCAGGCTTTGCAGGCTCTTCTGCCTACTACCTCCGCTTCATGGATCCCCACAACGCACACGCGCTCGTGCAGCGTGACGTAGCTGATTATTGGAATCAAGTCGACCTTTACGTGGGAGGGACGGAGCACGCCACGGGGCATCTCCTTTACTCGCGTTTCTGGGACAAATTCCTCCACGACCTAGGTTATATCGCCCACGACGAACCCTTCAAACACCTCGTCAATCAGGGGATGATCCTCGGTCGCTCCAACTTTGTCTATCGTGTCAAAGGGACGAACAAGTTTGTCTCGGCGGGGCTCAAAGACAAGTACGAAACTACCGAAATCCACGTAGATGTCAATTTCGTACACAATGACATCCTCGACCTCGAGGCTTATTTCAAAGCTGCACAAGATGTAGATAATGCCGAGTTCGAGCTCGAAGGTGGCGAATACCATTGCGGTTGGGCGATTGAAAAGATGAGCAAATCGCTCTTCAACGTAGTCAACCCCGATGAGATCGTGAAGAGCTACGGTGCCGATACCCTCCGTATGTACGAGATGTTCCTCGGCCCCCTCGAACAGTCCAAACCCTGGGATACGAACGGGATTGACGGTGTCTCTAAGTTCCTACGTCGTTTCTGGAATTATTGCACCTCCGCCCCCCTCACGAGCGAATCTCCCTCGCGCTCTGAGTTACGCATTCTCCATAATACCATAAAGCAAATTACAGAGGGGATCGAGACCCTGAGCTTCAACGTCTGCGTTTCGCGTTTCATGATTACCCTCAATGAGCTTCAAGAGCTCGGGACGCCGAAACGCGATATTGTGTGCCCGCTCCTCGTCTTACTTGCGCCGTTTGCCCCTCACATTACCTCAGAGCTGTGGGAACTCCTCGGTTTGGACGGAACGGTGCTTACAGCATCATGGATGGCATTCGACCCAACCCTCCTTGAGGAGGATACCTTCGCGTGTCCCGTCTCTTTCAATGGCAAAGTGCGCTTCACCCTCACGCTTTCACGCACCCTCTCGCCTGCCGAAGTGGAAAAGACTGTGCTGCAAGCTCCTGAATCTCAAAAACATCTTGAGGGAAAAACAGTCAAAAAAGTGGTGGTCGTGCCACACAAGATTGTCAATATCGTACTAGGTTAAAACAATACACAACGTCTTTCAAACAATGCAATTGCAGGCGAAAGGCAGTATCGCGAAGCAAGTGCGCGATTACGCCAAGATAACCCTCGGACTCATTGTCTATACCTTCGGGTGGAGTGGCTTTCTGATCCCGATGCAGATTACTGGGGGAGGAGCTACTGGGGTCGGTAATCTTGTCTACATGTTTACGGGGTTTCCTGTCGGTTACACCTTCTTGTTATTTAATGCTTTGCTTATCGGGATCGCGGCGAAGGTCGTAGGTATCAACTTTGGCGTAAAAACGATCTTTGCCGTAATCGGTGCTTCGCTCCTCTTAGTCATCGAACAGCACTTCATACACACAAGTCTTTTGCCCAATGAAAAACTCCTATCTACAATTCTAGGAGGTACGCTCTCGGGCTTGGGGATCGGTATTGCTTTTAGTGCTGGGGGCTCTACGGGGGGGACTGATATCGTCGCAATGCTTGTAACCAAGTATCGCAATGTGAGTCCTGGAAAGGTTATTTTAGCTGCTGATGCGGTGATTATTAGCTCGGCTTTCTTCGTTTTGCAAGATCTCTCGATTCCCGAACGTATCGAAGCCATCGTCTACGGCTACATCGTCATGTTTATGACTTCCTACATGGTAGATACCTACCTTAACGGGATTCGCCAATCAATGCAAGTACTCATCCTTTCCAACAAACACCAAGAGATCGCCGAAAGGATTACACAGGAACTACACCGAGGCTGTACGCTCCTTAAGGGGGTTGGTGGCTACTCCAAGGAGGAAACGCAGGTCGTCTTGGTCGTTATCCGTCGTCCAGAGCAGTCGACGCTCCTCCACCTAGTGCGTGACGTTGACCCGAAAGCCTTCCTCTCGGTCGGGAATGTGATGGGGGTTTACGGTAACGGCTTTGATACGATAAAATAGCGCCTTTCACAAAGAGACTATTAACCGTTTCCCCTTCTTGCATAACGCACGACGCATAGCGAAGTGTGTAAGAAGGGGAAACGGTTTCTACTATTCTGCTGTATTCTGTAGAACCGCAGCATCATTTGATTAACATCTACCCTTCCCTCGACTCTCCTCCACCACTGGGCGGCGCGGTAGTGTCTGTAAAAGTGTGTAAGCCCCCCCCTCTCTTCATTCCTCCAGCAGC
>CAJPTV010000144.1 GCA_905373665.1 Bacteroidia bacterium | reverse complement strand
TACACCTCCAAGTTAATATAAATGGAGCTTACACACTTTTTTAGGACAGTATCGTAACGCCCTACGATACCCTCAGGGTTCAGGATACGTAACTGCGTGGTAAACGGGTTCGGCGCTACGCTGAGCGAAGCTAGTACAGCATCCTCTACCGCATTGGGCTTTTTCGAGTCCTTGTCTTTGTCCTTATTGTCCTCACCCCCTTGCTTCTTCTCAAAGCGTGCGGTGACTGTGGTAGCTGCGGTTACTATGAACTTCATCGTGCCCTTGATATCTACACCATTGGCTTTGAGCTCCTTCAGTTCGTAAGTAACGCCCCCTTCATTCTTAGGCGTAGCCTTTACCTTCAGTTCCGTCCCCTTGGCTACTGCCTTGAGGGTTTCTGTGGTGTAGCCCTCGATTTCAAGCGTCCCGTGTTCGGGCTGCGTGAGTATTACCTCGAAGGTCTCGGGCTTCGGATCTGGCGTAGGATTGGGCTGTGGCGTAGGCGGCGTCGGAGGTGTAGGAGGATTATCCTTCTTCTCAAACACTGCCGTCACCTTTGCCTCGCCCGTTACTTTGAACGTCTTGCCTTCGATCTTCTTGCCGTTCACCTGTAGCTCTTTCAGCTCATAGCCTTCTTCTGAGGTAGTAGCCGCCACGGTCAACTCCGTACCGTACTCGACGGCGTCAAGGTTCGCTGCCCCCGTGATGGAGATTTCACCCTTCGTAACGCCCTTTAGCTCTTTCGTGACGGAGAAGGTCTTGAGACCGAACACTGCCGTGACCTTTGCCTCGCCCGTTACCTTGAACGTCTTACCCTCGAGCTTCGTGCCGTTCACCTGTAGCTCTTTCAGCTCGTAGCCTTCTTCTGTGGTTGTAGCCTCTACGGTCAGCTCCGTACCGTACTCGACAGCCTCGAGGTTCGCTGCCCCCGTGATGGAGATTTCACCCTTCGTGACGCCCTTTAGCTCTTTGGTAACAGGGAAGGTCTTAAGACCGAACACTGCCGTCACCTTAGCCTCGCCCGTTACTTTGAACGTCTTACCCTCGAGCTTCGTACCGTTCACCTGTAGCTCTTTCAGCTCGTAGCCTTCTTCCGAGGTCGTAGCCCCTTCTACCGTTAGCTCCGTACCGTACTCGACAGCCTCGAGGTTCGTTGCCCCCGTAATGGTGATTTCGCCCTTCGTGACGCCCTTTAGCTCTTTCGTAACGGGGAAGGTCTTAAGAGCGAACACTGCCGTTACCTTGGTATCTGCCTTTACGGTGAACGTCTTACCCTCGAGCTTCGTGCCGTTTACCTGTAGCTCTTTTAGCCCGTAGCCCTCCTCCGTGGTCGTAGCCTCGACGGTAAGCTCCGTACCGTACTCGACGGCGTCGAGGTTCGTTGCTCCCGTAATGGTGATTTCGCCCTTCGTAACGCCCTTTAGCTCTTTCGTAACGGGGAAGGTCTTGAGACCAAACACTGCCGTTACCTTCGCCTCGCCCGTTACTTTGAACGTCTTGCCCTCGAGCTTCGTACCGTTCACCTGTAGTTCTTTCAGCTCATAGCCTTCTTCTGTGGTTGTAGCCTCGACGGTAAGCTCCGTACCGTACTCGACAGCATCGAGGTTCGTTGCTCCCGTAATGGTGATTTCGCCCTTCGTAACGCCCTTTAGCTCTTTCGTAACGGGGAAGGTCTTTAATGCAAACTCGACCTCTACCGTCTTCGCTTCCTTTACCACAAAGGTCATTACTCCTTCGGCGAGAGGCGTCCCATTAACCGTTACGGCTTTGAACTTGTATCCATTGGCTTCATCTGGAGTCGCTACAACAGTAAGCGTTGTGCCGTATTCCACAGCGTCTAGATTTGCTGCACCCTCGAGCTTAACTTCGCCACCTTTACCATCCTTTACGCTGGCTGTAACGGGGAAGGTCTTTTTACCAAACACCGCCGTGACCTTGGTATCTGCCTTTACGGTGAACGTCTTACCCTCGAGCTTCGTACCGTTCACCTGTAGCTCTTTCAGCTCGTAGCCTTCTTCTGTGGTCGTAGCCGTTACCGTGAGTTCCGCCCCATCGCTTACTTTTTTAAGCGTTTCCGTAGTGTAGCCCTCTATCGCGAGCGTCCCATGTTCGGGCTGTACGAGCGTCACCTCAAAGGTTAACTCTTTATCTCCATCAAAAGACCATCCGCGCTTGATGAGTTCCGCACGTGCCGCCTTACCTTTAGCGTTATAAACAAGTCCTTGGACATTATCTTCAAAAGCGATATCCCTTATATCTGCTTGCTTAGCCCATTCTGCCCACCCCACGAGGCTTTTTGAGTAGTTTTCCACGCTCATGGCGGTTTTACCTAAGCTCCCCACGACAGTCTTTATTTTCCACGCAGCGAGCGACCGGTTAAAGGAGGAGCAACCAGAGAACATGTAGCTCATTTCGGTCACCTTGCTCACATCCCAACCTTCTAGTGGCTGATTGAAAGCGGCGCATTCATTGAACATATTGATCATGTTGGAGACATTCCCCACCTGCCAGTTCGCAAGCGGCTGATTAAAAGCCTTACAGCCGTGGAACATACTCCACATATTCGCTACCTTGCTTACATTCCAATTACTGAGCGACTGGTTAAAAGCCCCACAGCCTTGGAACATACTCTTCATGTTCGTTACCTTGCTTACATCCCAGTTACTGAGCGACTGGTTAAAAGCCCCGCAACCTTGGAACATACTCTGCATATTCGTCACCTTGCTTACATCCCAGTTACTGAGCGACTGGTTAAAAGCCTCGCAGTCTTGGAACATCTCGTCCATAGCCGTGACATTCCCCACCTTCCAGTTCGCAAGCGGCTGATTGAATGCCTTACAGCCTTGGAACATAGCCCGCATATTTGTCACCTTGCTGACATCCCAATTACTAAGAGAGTGATTAAACCTGTGACATTTGTAGAACATCCCAGCCATATCGGTCACATTACTCACTTTCCAATTCGCTAACGACTGGTCGAATACGAAGCAATTAGTGAACATAGTCCCCATGTTCGTTACCTTGCTCACATCCCAGCTCCCGAGCGGTTGATTAAATGCCATGCAACCCGAGAACATCGAGTTCATATTGGTCACATTCCCGACCTTCCAGTTTTCTAACGATTGGTTAAAAGCATAGCAACTTTGAAACATCCCTCCCATGTCCGTTACTTTGCTCACATCCCAATTTCCGATTGGGTGATTAAACGCCGTACATTGAAAGAACATTTTATTCGTGTTGGTTACCTTCGATAGGTTTGGAACGTCTATATTATCAGCAAACGTCATATACAAGCACTTATGGAACATCTTTTCCATCGACGTCCACTCCACCGTCCCAAACTGTATAACTTTTTTCAAGCTATAGCAACTGCCCAAATCTATATCATGGTTACTCATTTGCATAGACTCAACCCCTTCGGGGCCAGCCTCTACAGTATAAAACCCATCTCTAGGTACGAGAAAGGTGGTATAGAGAATGGTTGTCTCTTCTCTATCGTTTAGCACGGTTCCCTTCTCATCCTTAACGACAAGACGATACTTACCCTTGATGGGGATCTTGAGCAGCTCTCCGCCCTTGCCTTCCCACTGCGTGATAAAAGGGCGTCCACCAGCCCAAGCAGTACCTCCCCCCCAAACCAACAACAGCGCTAGGGTAATAAAATGGTATACTCTTTTCATTCTGCAAATTGGTTAAATGAATATTCCTGTACAAAATTGATAGCTTTTATTTACAGAACGGGTGTCGGGATGTT
>CAJPTV010000143.1 GCA_905373665.1 Bacteroidia bacterium | reverse complement strand
TCAACTTTTTTCAGGATAAGACACGTAGGGGCGCAGCATGCTACGCCCTGCGCCGCAAGGCGCATAATGAATCGATGTAAAAAGTAATGTTGTGTTTTGACACATCTTCGACACCCCCTTGGGCGCGCTTAACTCTCGTTCTTTGCGCCATCAACGCCGCGCCTCAGTAATTATTTGGCATTTCCCCTTCCCTCACCCCTCCTCTACCACGGGCGGCGCGCCCTTAGCGCCCGCCTACTTTAGCGTCAAACTCCCCTCACCGATCAGGGTTTCGTCCATAAAGATAGCGACATGATAATCTCCTGAGATGAACTTCGTGTTAGCCAAGTCACCATAGAAGATCTGCATATCCACATCCTGATTTTGATAATCTATCTCGCGGTGTGCAGAACAAGGCATCTCCTGACCGCCAAACGAGAAGGTTGCTCCGTCTTGTGCGGGAAGCAAAATACCGTCACGATCCGTAAGACGGATATAAACCGTACGCTTTCCAGGCTTAGCTAGAGCATTCTCTGAGAGGGTCAGGTCTGTACGCAGCAGCACAGTCTTGCTCGCACGCTTAGCAAGCTTTTGCTTCTTATTTAAGGGCACTATCGCGATGTTACGCGCCTTCACCACCGAACCACGCATCACCGCCGTACTGAGTTCCTCATTTGAGGAGGTCAGCTGACGCACTTGCTGTTGCGACTCTGCATAACTCCCGCGCATCCGCGAGTTCTCTGCTAACAACTCTCGATTGGCTGTATTAAGAGAGTCTATTTCGTGCACCATATTGCGCATAATTTCACGCAACGTCCCCAACTCGCGTTGATACGACTTGAGCTGCTGAAATGTAACCTGCTGCTTTGCCTGAAGCTCGGCAACCAATGCCTCCGCCCGCTTCTTTTCCGTCTCTAACCGCCCCTGTACTTCAGCAGAGGTGGACTTCAGCGAATCAAAAGCCTGCACTTGGTTCTGCAACTGATAGACGATCGAGTCCTTCTCTATGCGATATTCCGTCGCTTGCTCCTCGGCGACAACTTGTGCTCTTCGCAAGAAATAAGCTAACACACCAGCGACAATCACCAAAAAGATAAGAAGAAAAAAGAGGACGCTGACCACAACGCTCTTTTTTCGCGTAGACTCCTGCTGCATTTTGAATTCTTGTGAATCTGGCATCCTTTAGCTAACAAATTCGTGTTTTCGACGAAAATAAGTCAAGACCTGTACACCGTGCCCTGCAGTCTGTACTTTATCAAAAATATGCTCGATAAGCCCGTGCTCATCAATAAGAAAAGAGGTCCGAAGAATGCCCGTACTCGTCTTGCCACAACGTACCTTTTCACCCCAAACGCCGTACGCTTGCGCTAACACGAGGTCAGGATCTGCAATAAGCGGAAAGGGTAGCGAATACTTCGCAGCAAACCTCTGATGAGAAGCATCGCTATTAGGACTTACCCCGATCACCCGCACCCCGAGCTCACTGAGCGCCGTCCACTGATCTCTCAAACTACAAGCCTGCGAGGTACACCCTGGGGTATTGTCTCGCGGATAAAAGTATAGTAAAAGCTTGTGTCCAAGGAACATACTGTTCCGACACTCGCTCCCATCGGAAAAGTGCGTATCAAAGAGTGGGGCAGCATCCCCTATTTGTAGATGCGTCATCTAATGCCTAGAGCCTATCGCTTAAAAATCACAATGTTTCGGAGTGCGTGGGAAAGGAATGACATCACGAATATTTCCCATCCCCGTGACAAAGAGCATCAATCGCTCAAAACCTAAACCAAAGCCGCTGTGAGGGACGGTGCCGAAACGACGCGTATCAAGATACCACGACATCTCTTCCACAGGCACGTGCATCGCCTCCATGCGCGCCACGAGCTTATCATAGCTTTCCTCGCGTTGCGACCCACCAATAATCTCTCCGATCATGGGGAAAAGGACGTCCATCGCACGCACCGTCTTCCCATCGTCATTGAGCTTCATATAAAAAGCCTTGATTTCAGCAGGATAATCCGTCAAGATCACAGGGGCATGAAAATGTTTTTCCACAAGGTAACGTTCGTGCTCGCTTTGCAAATCTACCCCCCAAGCCGCAATTGGGTACTCCCACTTCACATCAGCTTTGAGAAGAATATCAATCGCTTCAGTGTAGGTTAAACGAACGAAATCTTGCTTAACGACCGACTGAAGGCGCTCGATGAGCCCCTTATCCCACATATCATTGAGGAACTTTAGATCCTCTGCACAGTGTTCTAGAGCGTAGGAAATGAGATACTTAAGCATATCCTCCG
The DNA here is from genome assembly GCA_905373665.1 of Bacteroidia bacterium. Taxonomy (GTDB): domain Bacteria; phylum Bacteroidota; class Bacteroidia; order Bacteroidales; family CAJPTX01; genus Bacteroides_D. The sequence goes on along the minus strand of CAJPTV010000143.1, from coordinate 1,473 downwards.
CGAGCTCCATATTGTCCTCTATTTCATAGAAGGCCATCTCGGGCTCAATCATCCAGAACTCTGCAAGGTGACGTGGCGTGTTCGAGTTCTCTGCTCGGAAAGTAGGTCCAAACGTATAGATCTCGCCGAGCGCCGTCGCCCCGAGTTCCCCTTCAAGCTGCCCCGACACGGTGAGGTTGGTGCTCGTACCAAAGAAATCCGCACTCCAATCAATTTTTCCCTCGGGGGTGCGGGGCGGATTATCCACCGGAAGGGTCGTTACGCGGAACATTGCGCCTGCCCCCTCAGCATCAGAGCCCGTGATTAACGGGGTGTGAAGGTAAACGAAACCTCGTTGGTGAAAAAAATCGTGGATGGCATACGCCATCTCGTTACGCAGACGCAAGATCGCTCCAAAAGTGTTCGTACGCGGACGAAGATGCGCTATCTCTCGCAAGAATTCCAACGAATGCCCTTTTTTCTGAAGAGGGTAGCTTTGCGGATCTGCAGTACCAAGGAGGGTAAGCTTTTCTACCTGTAATTCAACGCCTTGCTGCCCACCCGGGGACGCAACAAGTTCGCCCTCCACGGCAACACTCGCCCCCGTGGTGATCTCTTTTAAGAGATTTTCGTCTAACTGCGAGGGGTCAAGAACCGCCTGTAATGATGCGACACACGAGCCATCGTTCAGGGCTAGAAAAACGACATTTTTATTCCCCCGCTTTGAGCGAACCCACCCCTTAACGGTGTGTCGTTGCCCTGCCTGGGAGGAGAAGATTTCTCGAATACGCGTACGTTGCATCTCTAACTTAATTCTATGAGGGGACTCTATTTTCCCCCTTCTATTTTTTCCACAATGGCACTCATGCCGAGATCAATAGCTTCGCGAAGGGTTCGTAAATCCGTGCGATCCATAGTGTTAACCAACCCGTCGAGCACCGTAGGTTCGAGGACAAGGGGCGTCTGCCACTGCATCTCGGAGGAGTAGTTGGCGTACGGGATTATCCCCTTGCTTTTGTAAAACGTTAACTCAACTTTCACCTGCGGACGCAAATACTCATCAGGCTCTAAGTCCGTATCCAAATCCTCTGGCTTTGAGGTAAATAACGAACTCTCTGGACTAGCGATGAGCGAAATATGCACCTTCAGGTACATCTTCGCATCCCCCCAACGCTGCGCCTTTTCAATCCCCGTATCTGGGAAGCCATAATCGTCGTAATCGAAGCGCCGCCCGTAGACATTTACAGGGAGAATAAACAGCGAAAGCCCCTTTTCAAGACGCATCCGCAACATCTCATAACTGATCGCTTTAAGACGGCTGTAAACACGGTCTTTCCCCTTTACGCCGCGCGGCAGATCTGGGAAAAGCTCTTCGTAAGGAGCAAGCTTTTTGCGTATTTTGGAATCGAGGGAAAAAGAGTACCCAATGAGCACGACCTGCTTGTTTCGTAGGTTTTTAGCACTCGAAACGGCGGGGACTAGGAGTGTAAATCC
>CAJPTV010000142.1 GCA_905373665.1 Bacteroidia bacterium | reverse complement strand
CCCAACGGCGGTTTTTAGCAAAGCGGCTTGAGCCGTCGCGACGGAACGAGAGGGTCAAGAAATACTTCTCTGCGAAATCGTACTGTGCACGCCCCAAGTAACCTTCTACACGATATTGAGTAATAGAGGAGCCCGTCTGGTCATTGTTAATAGCCCCGCTCAATTCTTTCGTCTTATAATGGAAGAGATTGTCTTTGCTACCATAGAGATTTTGTCCCGTACGGCTGCTATATTCGTGTCCAAGGAGTACATCGATATGATGCTGATCATACGCGTGACTCCAAGTCAACAATTGCTGTAAGTTGAGGTGGGAGACACGATCAAACTGCTTTGTGATATTCCCACCCTGCGAGCCAGCATATTCTCCATAGAACGGATTCATTGTCTCTGTGTAGTAGGTATTGTCGGCATCATATCCCACATTCATCGTGAGCTTGAAGTCATAAGGCAACAAGAAATCTACGTAGCTCCGCATCCCGATGATATTTACATCATAGTAATGGTAGTCGTAGATATTCTGCGCCAGAGGGTTCGCATTGGCATTGTAACGCTGTGGGAGCATTGGGAATTCGCCTGTCCCGTAGTCATAGACCAACATGCCATTCTTATAAAGCTTTTGCTTGTTCCCATCACGTACATACATCGGATAGAGCGGTGCCATGTAGTTGATGATCCCCCACAAGTCTCTCACCGTCCCGTCATTATCTGGATCTATGGCATTGGACTGGCTTCCCGTATAGGAGATATTCGCTCCCATGTTGAGCCACTTCTTGGGCTTATAGTCCCCGCGTAAACGAATGGTGTAGCGGGTATAGTCAGAGTTCTCGGTATATCCTTTATCGTTGAGATACCCCGAAGAGAGGAAGTAATTCACTTTGTCTGAACGTCCCGATAGAGACAAGTTATATTCTTGGCGTTGCGCGGGATGGATAGATTCTTTTTCCCAATCGTCGGGTTGTAACCAATACTTTGTATCGTTGTCCTTATGGTCTATGTACGTACGTCCGATTTTGGCGTTAGGGTTCATTGCCCATGTACCATCACTGCGTTGTGTAAACCAACGCGCACCGTCGTATTCTGCTGTTGGGAAATCTACATCATCATCATCGATATGGAACGGGAAGTAGTTGAACCCTTGAGTAGGATCAAAAATTTCTTTGTCTGCAAGCTTGGTAATTTCTTCATCAGACAAATCCTTATTCTTTTCGTTGTAGCGATGGGCATTCCATACAGCCTCGTAGTATTTTTCTGCATACTTCTTGGGATCGGTAATGCGGTCTGGAGCAGGAATCCCGCGGAAGTTGTAACCGAGCTTAGCAGCAAAATTTATATTAGCCATTCCTGCGTTCTTGGCATTTGCGCCGCTCTTGGTAGTAATCATCACTACGCCGTTCGCAGCACGTGCTCCGTAAAGAGCCGCCGAAGCAGCATCCTTCAAAAGGACGGTACTTTCCACGTCAGCAGGGTTAATGGAAGAAATATCACCGTCAAAAGGCACGCCGTCCACTACGTAGAGTGGGCTGCTGCTCGCAGAAAACGAACCATTTCCTCTAATACGGACGGTGGACGAAGTACCCGGTTGGTTGTTCGACGACGAAACCGTCACCCCAGGCACCTTACCGCTCAAAGCATTAAGCACGTTCGATACCTGCTTACGCTCTAATTCTTTGCCACTTACAGAAGCAGCAGACCCGGTAAAGGTACTCTTCTTAGCCTTACCAAAGGCAACGACCATCACCTCGTCGATTTCCTCGTTAGCGAGCTGCATCACCACATTGATGGTCTGCTGTTCGCCAACCGTAACTTCCTGTGTTTCATATCCTGTGTAGGTAAACACAAGCACTGACTCGGGGCCTGCTACACGAATCGTATAACGCCCATCTGCGTCGGTTACCACACCCGTCTGCGTGCCTTTTACCTGCACAGCCAGCTGAATCAAAGGTGCGCCATCTTCTACAGACGTCACAACCCCCGTCACGGTGCGCTGCTGACCCAACGCACACCCAATCCACATCAACAAGGATGCGAACAGTAGTACTACTTTTCTCATACAGCTATCTTTTTGAAAGTTAATAATCTACCAGTTGCCGTCCACTTTGCAAGAGTGCCAACATCGCCTAAGGAAACCACGTAGGAAACCACGCCCGATTTCGATAATTCGCCTTTCCCCAGAAGAATTTCCTAGTCAAAGATAAAAAAAAAACGAAACATGGTGTAACTTTTTGAGGACTTTTCCATCGCACCCCCTCTTCGCAAAGGGGACTAAAAAGTGGCTTCAATAAAACGTTCGTTTTCTGCAAGCAGCGATCCGCTCTACGTAGTCGACGGTGTGCCTTTCGAGGGGGACATCTCTTCCATAAACCCAGCCGATGTAGAGAGCACAGTATTACTCAAAGACGCTGCCTCTGCTGCCCTCTACGGTGCGCGTGCTGCGAACGGGGTGGTGATGATCACGACCAAGAGTGGGGCGAACTCTAAGAACGCAGGGATGGCTAACGTGAATTTTGCCGCTAAACTCGGCTACAACTTCCGTGGGGTTCCCTCCTACGAGCGTATCACAGACCCTAAGAAATATGCAGAAAAGTATTTTGAGTCGGTATGGAATTTTCATCGTTACAGTAACCCAAAACTACCTGCAGACGCAAGCGACGACGATGTCACAACATCTGCACTGAATGAGGTTTTTAATGCTAAAAAAGGTTTTGTCTATTTCCCATTCTCTGTTGGGGATGACAACGTCAATGCCGTAAAACCAGAAACCGATTGGTTTACTCGTCGCAACGATGGTACTTGGGCTCTTCACCCCGACGCCACAATCGGACGCTGGGTAGAAGATAAAGAAGGAAAGCGGTATTGGATGAGCCCCGACGATTGGGAAAAAGAGGCTATTAAGCCCAATATGCGTCAAGAATATACGCTTTCGATGTCTGGGCGTAGTGATAAAGCCAATTATTTCCTCTCCGCAGGATATTTGAATGATAAAGGTTATACGAAGAATGCGGACTTCACGCGCTACTCCTTCCGTCTTCGTGGAGACTACAAAGTAAAAACGTGGCTCAATATGGGGGGAAATATCTCTTATGCTGGTTATAAGGGGAATACTCTCGCAAATTCGGAAGAACAGGGACTCTCCACGAACCTCTTTAGCGTTTTGGATGTCATCTCTCCTCTTTACCCGATGTACGTGCGTGATGCGGATAAGAAGATTCTTAAAAGCCCGAACGGACTGCCCGTATATGACTTCGGTTTTAAGCAATTCCCGACACTGGAAGCTCGCCCTGGGAGCGGCTGGGCTAACCCCTTGGCAGAAAACACGTACAACAAGAATATCAACGACGCTACCGTGCTCGGGCTTCGTAGCTATGCAGACATCCTCATTCCCTACGGTTTCAAAATAACGCTTAATGTGGGGTATGACGTAGACAACACCTATTTCACAGAAACCACCAACCCCTTCTACGGACAATATGCATCCGCTGGCGGACAGGTAGTAAAACAGCTCAGTTATACGGGGACACTGAACCTCCAACAACTCTTAAATTGGAGTCACGCCTACGGCGATCATAACATCGACGTCTTGCTCGGACACGAATATAATTCTTCAGAGGAGCGAGCTCTGTGGGGACAGAAAAACAAGATGTTCTACCACAAAACACTGGAATTGGATGGGGCTATTGCTTCGCCAAAGACGGGGTCTAATTCAAGCATCTATCGTATCGAAGGTTTCCTCGGTCGTGCACAATACGATTTCGCAGAAAAATATTTCTTAACCCTCTCGTTCCGTCGCGACGG
>CAJPTV010000141.1 GCA_905373665.1 Bacteroidia bacterium | reverse complement strand
AAGTTAATGAAGAGGATATTACGAAAGGGCTGTAGGATGTGTGAAAAGGTCTTCTCGGTAACGAAGACGGTTGAGAAGCTCGGTTCGGACTGTGGGATGTAGGGGAACTCCGCCTTCAGGATAGCTTCCAGCGTGTCGCGTAGCGCGGTTTTGGAAATATCTAGGGAAGAGACCACAAGCACCTCGCCGGGCTTTCCTGTAATGCGTGTCGTGAGTCCATGCTGCGACTCTTCGCACGAAAGGAGCAGTACGCTGCAAAAGAGCAGTGCACCCAATAACAACTTTCGCATTATTTTCTTTTCTTCTTTGGAGTAGAGAGCGTAATCTTTACCTTCTCATACGGACCATGTCGGAGTTGTTGCACAAAGAGGTAGCCTCCGTAGAGTAGGAATGGGATGCTGAGCAATTGCCCCATGTTCAAGAACATACCGACCTCGTAAGCACTCTGCGGTTCTTTGATAAACTCGACAAGGAAACGCACCGTAAACATCAGAACGAGGAAAATAGAGAAGAGCAATCCCCGATAGCGTCGCAAAGTAGGGCGACGATCGTAAAGAAGCGCAAGGAGGATAAAGACTAGGAAGTAGCCCGATGCTTCGTAGAGCTGCGTCGGATGGTGAGGTAGCGTCTCGCCCGCACGGGTAAAGATAAAGCCCCAAGGGCGTGTGGTCTCAACGCCGTAGATTTCGCTATTCATGAGGTTGCCGAGTCGGATCATCGTCGCAATGAAGGCGATCGGGATGGCAATCCTATCCATAATCCAGAGGAAAGGTACACGCAAGCGACGTGCAAGCAAGGCAAGCGCTAGTAAGACGCCGACGCCCCCGCCGTGGCTAGCGAGCCCACCTTCCCAGAAATGAAAGAGCTCTAGGGGGTTAGAGAGGTAATGGACGGGATCGTAGATGAGGCAATGCCCCAGACGCGCCCCAATCAATACGCCGATGGTGGCATAAAGCGCTTCCTTATCGGCAACAAGTGAGGGGTATTGCTCCCTCTTTGCTAAGGCGTGCAATAAGAAATAGCCCACCAGTAGTCCTAATGACCAAAAAAGCCCATAGTAACGGATGATGACCCTCTCGCTGATATGCAAGAACTCGGGCGAGATATTCCACGTAATAAAAGCCAGTTCCATTCCCCCTCCTTTTACATCCACAAGGCGCGTCCAGCGCGTCGCCGTTGTGTCCCGTTTTGGGTAGGTCTGTCGCTCTCTGTTGTGTGCGCTAAGCTAGGAACGTCCAAGAGGTTAGTAACCAGTAGCAGTCCAATAGACAGCGACAAGACTTTGTATCTATTCGCAGCACGGAGTAAGCACTCCCTGCGGGAAACAAAAGTAGGAAAAAGCGCCCAAAGCGCAAGATGGGGGAGGGAAAGATGGGGGCTTAGTCGAGCGATTGCCCCGACTGCAAGGCCTTCTGCGCCATGTCAGAGAGCGCGATAGGGTCTAGGTCTAGAAAGAAATAGTGCAGTGGATCTACGGGGGTGCTATTCAAATGGACTTCGTAGTGGAGGTGGGGCGCCATGCTCATCCCCGAGTTGCCCACCGTCCCGATGATTGCTCCCAGCGTGACCTTTTGCCCGACACGCACGTGCATTTCATCTAGGTGCGCGTACAGGGTCTCGTAGCCATTGCCATGCTCCACGATCACCGTATTACCATAACCGCGTTTAGAGCTCACTACGCTCCGTACAACCCCCTCGGCGGTTACGTGGACGTGTGTGCCCACAGAGGCTGTAAAATCAAGCCCGCTGTGCATTTTAAGCACCTTGTAAAAGGGATGCATCCGTACCCCAAAGGGGGCAGCTACGCGGGTATAATGGGAAGCGCTAACAGGCAAGATGGAAGGGACGCTCAGCAGCTGCTTTTCCTGTTGCTGTGTGAGCATAATCACCGTATCGAAGGTCTGCGAGACCTCCGTCACGTTTTCCTTCACTAGGGAGAGTAGCTTATCTGTCTTATCCACGAGGCGCTGTGCCCCTTGGAGCTTAAGCTGATCGTAGAGCAGGGTTACAATCTGCTCCCCATCCTGCTCATCGGCGTGCGAGGGCTCGGATTCAAAGATAGTACGGTAGATATTGTCGTCTCGCTGGCGTATCTCTTTCAACACCGCAGTTACCTGCTGGTAACGCTCTGTTAATTGAACCAAGAGTTCCTCTCGCTCCTTATTCTCTAAGGCGAGCTGCTGCTCTCGTGGCGTGTTGAAGAATAAAGAATAGATGATGTAACTAAGTACTGCCAAAGAGACACTCGCTAGAAAATAGCGAAAGATGAGAACTAGGTAGTGTTTAAGCCCTCGCTTTACGGTTGTGTACGAAAGCGACTCCAGATTGAACTGATACTTCTGCTTAGCCACCAGTAGATATGTTTTTGGGTAGAAGTAACAACCTTACACAGCAAGCGAGGGAGAGAAAATAGCAGCGAAACGACTAATCCAAGTCCTGCACCTCAGCGTGTGCGAGCATCTCCTCATACTCCTCTTCGTTCATATCGTTGAAGTAAAGGAGTGGATTTACGGGCTCGTTCTTTACCAAAACCTCGTAATGAAGGTGCGTCCCCGTACTACGCCCCGAGGAGCCCATAGCACCAATGACCTGTCCTCGCTTTACGCGCTCCCCTTCAGTAACCTCAAGCTTACTCAGGTGTGCGTAGCGCGTCTTGTAACCGAACCCGTGATCGATGATTATTTGGTTGCCATACCCCGTACTCGAATGGGTTGCGACGACCACCACCCCGTCACCCGAGGCGTGAATGGGCGTCCCGTGTGCTCCAGTAAAGTCAACCCCAGAGTGGAACTTACCACTGCGCGTAAAGGGGTCGCGCCGATAGCCAAACGTAGAGCTCATGCGCGTTAACTGGCGTACGGAAACGGGCTGAATCGCTGGGATGCAGTGCATCAAGCGATCCTTCTCATGTGCGAGCTTTGTCACTTCATCAAAAGAGCGTGACTGGATATAAGCGCGCCACGAAAGGTTGTCGATACTTAGCGCCAACTGTCTCAAATCCTCTCCGTTTCGCAAGGCTTCGAGACCAGCGTAATGGTACGTCCCTCCCGTACCACCTTGGCGCACGGAAAAGGGGATGCTATCCGCCTCAAAGATTGTACGATAAAGCAAGTTATCTCGCTTCTCTATTCGCGAGAGTTGACGCGCCGAGCTCTCGACCTGCGACTGCAACATAGAGATTTGCGAACTCAAATCGTCCCCGACACGAGACAAGACCTGCGTGCGAGGCGTATTGAAGAACATCGTATAGAAAAACATAGAGCCCACACCTACAGCGGTACACAGGGCTACAAAACCGAAGGTTCGTTTCAAACGCGTGGCGGTACTGACCACTCTCTGCTCAAACTGCAGAGTCTCCGGATTAAAATGAAAGCGTTTAGCCATCAATATTCAGTGCGGCGTGCAGGAAAGCCTTCACCTCCCACGCACTTATTTCTTTATTTAACGTGCCACAAAGTTATAAAAATCTTTTCTTTGCCAAAATCTCACACTGCGCGTATTACATGCGCGAGGAGCGTTGCATCGAAAAGAGGAACTCCTCGTTGTCGCTCGTCCCCTCCATCTTGCTGCGTATGTATTGCATTGCCTCCACGGAGTTCATCTCGCTCAGGATATTTCTCAAGATAGAGACACGACCGACGGTCAACTTATCAACCAGTAAATCGTCGCGCCGCGTACTCGAGGAGGTAATGTCCACCGCTGGGAATATTCGTTTATTGGCAAGCTTACGGTCGAGTTGCAACTCCATATTGCCCGTCCCCTTAAACTCTTCGAATATGACGTCGTCCATCTTCGAGCCCGTCTCCGTGAGCGCCGTAGCAAGTATCGTAAGCGAGCCGCCCCCCTCGATATTTCGCGCCGCACCAAAGAAACGCTTCGGCTTCTGGAGTGCATTCGCATCTA
>CAJPTV010000140.1 GCA_905373665.1 Bacteroidia bacterium | reverse complement strand
CGCAGTTATCGAGATCTAGCGTTTCGCACTTTTCCAGCTTCCACATCCCGAGGTCTTGGTTGAAGGAGGTGCAACCATGGAACATGTCCAACATATTGATAACCTTGCTCACATCCCAAGTATTCAACGGCTGGTTGAAAGAATCACAATAATAGAACATACCATACATATCGGTCACCTTGCTCACATCCCAACTGTTCAAAGGCTGGTTAAAAGATGCACAACGAGAGAACATGTAGTGCATAGAAGTCACTTTACTCAAGTCGGGCGTGTCTATCCCTGAGGCAAATTGCATGTTTTTACAACCAACGAAAGCGCTCTGCATCGTCTGCCATTCCACTGTACCGAATTGCTCGACTCGCAAAAGCGCTTCTGCACTCCCTTTATGCCCAGACGCTATCATCTGAAACGATCTTACGCCAACAGGACCTGCTTCTATCAGCAGTTCGCCGTCTTCACTGGGAGTAAATTGATAGAAAGCATGGCTTGTAAGCGATGGTACAGTTTTCAGAATCGTACCATCTGTCTTTTTAATCACTAACTTGTAGTTGTGACCTGTGATAGGAATTCGCAACTTTTTTCCTGCCTCGCCTTTCCAGCGAGTGATGAAAGGACGACCATTTTCATCAATAATGTCAATTATTCTCCAATTTTTACTCTCTATCAATTTCTTTCGAGCTGCTTTGCCTCTTGCATTGTATTTTAATCCTCGAGCACTTAGGTATAATCCCTGTTTTATATTAGCCTGCTCCGCCCAACCCACTAAACTCTTGCTGTAGTTCTCCTCATTCATGCCGCAGTTATTGAGATCTAGCTCTTCGCATTTTTCCAGCTTCCACATCCCGAGGTCTTGATTGAAGGAGGAGCAACCTGAGAAAATGTCCTCCATATTGGTGACCTTGCTCACATCCCAATTACTCAAAGACTGATTGAAAGAAGTGCAACCAAAGAACATTTTGCCCATATATTTTACCTGGCTCACATCCCAGTTATTCAGAGGCTGATTGAAAGAAGTGCAACCTAGAAACATCGCCGCCATATGAAAAACCTGGCTCACAGCCCAATTATTCAAGGATTGATTGAAAGAAGTGCAACCAGAGAACATGCACCACATATCGGTAACCTGGCACACATCCCAGCTATTCAAAGGCTGATTGAAAGCGGTACAACCCTGGAACATGCTCCCCATATGAGTAACCTTACTCACATTCCAGTTATTCAAGGGCTGATTGAAAGAAGTGCAACCAAAGAACATCTCACGCATAATGGTTACCTTGCTCACATCCCAATTATTCAAGGGCTGATTGAAAGAAGTACAACCCTGGAACATGCCCCACATATCGGTAACCTTGCTCACATCCCAGCTATTCAAAGGCTGATTGAAAGAAGTGCAACTAAAGAACATGTCTCTCATATCGGTAACTTGGCTCACATCCCAACTGTTCAAAGGCTGATTGAAAGAAGTACAACCAGAGAACATACCGCTCATATCGGTTACCTTGCTCACATCCCAATTATTCAAAGGCTGATTGAAAGAAGTGCAACCAACGAACATGCAGAGCATGTTCGTTACCTTGCTCACATCCCAACTGTTCAAAGGCTGATTGAAAGAAGTGCAACCCCGGAACATGTTCCGCATGTTCGTTACCTTGCTCAAGTCGGGCGTGTCTATCCCTGAGGCAAATTGCATGTTTTTACAAAAAACGAAGGCATTACGCATCGTTTGCCATTGTACAGTACCAAATTGCTCGACGCGCAAAAGTGCTTCAGGACTCCCAAATAGATTCCCAAAATCGTCTGTCATCTGAAACGAAGTTACCCCCTCAGGTTCCGCTTCTACCAGCAATTCGCCGTCTTCGGTGGGGGTAAACGAATACCGATAAAATTGAAAATTGTATGATTCCGTTTTCAGTACCGTACCATCTGCTTTTTTAATCACCACCTTGCAGTTTTGACCATTAATCGGGATTTGCAGCTCTTTTCCTGCCTCTCCTTTCCAACGGGTGATGAAGGGGCGTCCTTTGCCCTGTGCAGCTAAAGTAAATAACAACAGCACTAAAACAGCTGTTAGAAAACACAGTAGTTGTTTTGTACGCATAATATGCAGTTCTAAAAAATTTAACACACCCAATTTGAACCTTCTTTCTACCTAAGGAAATCTATCGGACTAGATTTTTACGGAAGCCCTGTCGTTTCTTCTTGCTTTTAATCAACGACTTATATATACTTCGCCAGAAGTTTACTACAAAAGTCTATGGCAATCTCTATACGGTCTTGCTCGGGCGTTTCACGTAAAACGTGCTCATCTATCCCTATACCGAATTGCGCGTAGATGTCGGCGAAATCTTCTTTCTTGAAAGGCGCATTCTCCCACCATCCTAAAAGCCATCCCTCCTTTACCGAACGAATACTGACACTTCCCAATAATTCAAGCGCAACATTGTCATCCCCGCCTTGTAGATAGGCAATAATCTCCTTTTTCCCTAACCTATTTCCCACCACATACGCATACGGATTGCAGTGCCATCCGCGTGTCGGACGGAGACTGAGTTTCGTTTCTAAGCTTCGCACATCCCACTTATCTTCAAGAGAAAAGGCAAAATACGCAACGCTGTTTTTGAGGATCTCGGGATATTTGCAGAAATAGTAGTGCCAATCACGAATGGTTGCATTTTTCCAATAATCATCAACAATACTTTGCAACCGCTCGATCGGTGTTCCCTGTGCGTTACAGTATTTGCGAAGAAGCATTTGCAACGGCGCTGCGATGTGGTATTTCCTCCATTCATCGTCATATTCCTCGGATGTTAATATTAGTGACCAAGAAACGTGTTTCCCCATAAACATTGCTTTTCCCCTATAAGAATTTACCCCGACAATAAATCGCCCGTCAAAACCATAAGCAATCAGTGCTTGTGCAATGCGATAATCGTCTTCTGATTCAACCAATCCCCAAATGTCATAAAAGGCTTCTGTCCAATTTGGTAGATCGACTGCCCACTGGTCTATATCCGTTACTTCCAGAGCATCAGTTATGCCCAGAAGTAGCGGGTGCTCTTCGAGGCGCTGCAAAGGCGTCTTACACTCGGGGTGCGCCAACACGAGCGCCGCCTTATGGCACTCATGCGCATCTATGGTTTTAGCAAGCGGCTCATTCAGCGCACGATACACGTCAGCATCCACCAAGAGAGGCGACCACTCTTTCCAATAAATCCCCGTGCGATTAATACGCACATCCGAACCGTAGTGAGTCTTTTCCCACGTTCGTTTCCGCGCCAACAAGTTGCGCACGACGTGCACAAAATCGCGCAAAGCGTCGTTGCATTCATGTACGTTATACTTACGCATATACTCCACCACAAAGAGCAACAAAATCTGGCTACGGACATCTGGAGACAGCTTCTTACAAGCTTCGTCAAAAAGATTCCCATTATTCTGTTCATCAAAGAGTCGAATCCCTTGAAAAAGTTGCACAAAGAAGCCTTTAATCCCCTGTCCATTCTTTATCTCGCAAAAGAGGTCAAGGGTATCGAAAAGGAAATGGGCATTCTCCTCCTTACGGAAGACCTCATAAGCGGCAGTATCATCAAAATCCCACACTGGACGTTCTATAAACCTTCCGTCTTCTTGCGGTTGACGGAAAAAGCATAAACGCGCAAGAGTCCGATAAAAGTTAAGCATCGGGGTATCAATATTCCCCGTTTTCTCCGGATTCCAGAATAGATCTAGCCACTGGTTATCAGCACGCAGAGAAAAATACGCCTCATAGTTCATGAATGCCCCGTTGTACTCACGCATTCCCTGTACACTGCGCAAGACCTCGGTGAGGTGCGCCTTATAGCTCTCAAAGGGCGTAAGCGCCTTCCCACGAGCATTCATTTTGATGTAGAGCTCATCGGTAAGACGGAAC
>CAJPTV010000139.1 GCA_905373665.1 Bacteroidia bacterium | reverse complement strand
GTACAAAACGGTCTTTGAGTTTCTGATATTGCCAACGCCCTACAGAAAGTTGGTCAGAATGTCGAGCATCTTGTAAGATACGCAGATCTTCCAGTAGTGAGCTGATCGAGCCGCCCGTCGTATGGGCGATGGTTACGTAGTCTGGGTTGGGCGGGTTTTGTTCATCTAGCGGGGTTGTGGAACAGAGGATAACGTGCACGGGTTTAAGAAGTTGCGACAACAGTTCGAGGTCTCTGACACTGCTCCCATTGTCTGCCAACAAGACCAGCTGCTGCGCTTTCGGAAAGCGTTGCTGCGCATAAAGGAGCGCTTCGAGGTCGTTCTCGGGGTCGTCACCACTACAACCGTACGAGATTGAGGCGGCTAAGACATCGGATACCTCTTCTAGGTCGGTGGTTGTGGCGCGAATGCCGCCCGTACTGCCTACGCTTTTGGTACTATCTGCGCGCCCATCGCCGTCATTGAACAAGACCCCCCCGAGCATCTTCCCACTACGGTTGGCAAGCGAGAGCCAGAGCAGGTATTCCTCTAGAAAAGGATCCATACTACAAGTCACGTCCACGACGTAGACCGCATTGTCATAGCTCTTTCGGTTCAGTGTCCGAAGCAATGAGAGCCACGAACGACGGATAAAGAGCGAGTCGGTACGGAGTTCGCGTTGCACCACATTCCGCAACATATATACCCCTTCCAAGATTCGTTTTGAGACGATAGGTTCACTCTTTCGTCCGCTGCGAATGGGGATAGTGAAGGCTTGCGGCGGTTCTTTCTTTTGCTCGCGCGTTGGCTTTACTCGCTTGGTTGCTCCGACGAGACTGTCTTTCAAGTTACGGAAACGGGGCTTGGCTGGGAGAGCCCGCTGGGTTGACTCGCCGTCTGTTTTTACAGGCGCTCTCTTTTTTGGGGGGCGTGGCGTGCCGAGCGTTAGGGAGAGTTCGACAGTCTGAAGGGGGGGAAAGTGGTCAAAGGTATGCTCGTCAAAGTCGGGGTTACCGTCCACGCTAAAGGTGTAATGTAAACCGAGGGGGACTTCCACACGCGCCTTCCCAAAACGATCGGTACTCCCCGAGTAGAGCTGTCCGTCGTCTGTGGTGCAGTATAGGAGGCGATTGGGGAGTGGGCGTTGCTCTTTGTCTAGGTAGGTAAAGAGCACGAGCCCGTAGTTCTCTTTGGCGGTTTGCCCGCGTAGGGAGGTGGGGGGAAGGGAGAGTTCTACCTCCATCTCCCCTTCGTCTAGCGAACAGCTATGTACGTGCGTCAGTTTAGGGAAGCCGTCGACCGAAACCGAATAGGTCGTCTCGGGAAGGAGCGTCACGAAGCCTAAGCCAAAGCGATTGGGGTAAAGATATACGCGATCCTGCCCTTCGCTTAGCAGCGTTACCGTGCCTGTGAAGGGCTTCTCTTCAGCCGTTGTGACATAGAACTTTGCCTTGATACGTTGCACAGTAGAGACCGCTACGGAGTCTCGCTCTTGTGCAAAGAGCGTATGGGGGAATAGGCTCGCAAGGAGGAAGAGAAGAGGGAGGAGGCGATGCGGGAGAACGCTCATTATCATCACGCGTTGGATTGGCTGTACACTACCTAGGCGCAGCACTGCCCAAAAGTAGCAATATTCATCAACTCTGCTTAGAGACAGGAGAGTGGCTACTGTTGCGGGCGCTAAGGGCTGCTCTTGTTTAACGACCAATAAAAGCCGCCCCAGTTTTACCTGAAACGGCTTTTGGTAATAACGATAATCAAGCAACTAATATGCTGCGCCTCCCCCTCGCTTCTCCTCCACCACGGGCCGTCCGCCCTTAGGACCGCCCCGCGCTGCGTAAGAAGCCTTTATAGAGCACCAATACCACAATCGTACCGCCAAAAAGCAGCAACAAGGAGAGCACGCCTGCGTAGAGCGGATACCCCTTCTGGTGCAATACAAGAGCGACGACGAAGTGTAGTAAGAGAATGAACAATAACAAGAGGTTTAGTCCAACCAACCCTTTGGGCTGTTTACGAGTCTCCTCTGGCTTAATGAGCTCCTTCCCCTTCCTTTTTACCTTACTCAACAACAATATGCAGAGCTCTGTCAGTGGTAAACAGATAAGGAGTAAAGAAAACTGGATAAAAGCGTCCCATTTATCCTCGTTGTAGACAAAGAGAAGTACAAGGGCTGCTGTTAGCACCAGCAAGAGAATGGTATTGCGAAATCGAGAACTCATGATAATCAAAGCTACTTACCCGTTTGGATGAAATAAGCAAGAGCTACCTGTACTCCAAGCGAACCAACACCTGCGCCTCGCCTTTTACTTCTTGCTTACAAGAAAGAGACTACTAGCAAAAAAGAGAAAGCTAATAGTTCTCATCATCAAGAAGTTTTCCTACAAAACGGTTGTGTATACAACAATGTTTCGTTTTCGGCTCTTGTAATCGGCAGCCCTTTTGATGGGATAGTGGTCGCGTAGCGTGCTACGCCCGCAACTCGGCACGACGTGCCGCCTAAGTTGTTTGCATTTTACCGCACATTGCGCCCACTGGGCCGTCCGCCCTAAGGACCACTTTATCTTTTCCTTAATTCTCTATCCTCTCACCCACTACAAATTCGGCGCAGAACGTGGGCAGACGGCAGGCAGAACCTAGGCAGCCTAAAGGCAGAATGTGACACATAGCCTCTTTTTCTTACTTTTCACCCCCCTTCGCACCCTGTATTTATGCGACTCTTCTCATCTTTTCGTGCACAATCTTTACAAATTCGTTGTTAAAATACACGTTTATGTTTTCCTAAATCTCACTGCTCATGCGGCGTGTCGTTAGCAACCGAACGGCGGGGGTTCGGAGTCCGTAGGGGCGAGCATGCTACGCCCTGCGCCGTAAGCGCACAACGTGGAATGTGGGTTCAGGGGAATGGTTTCGGGACATACCTCGCCCTTCGGGCGAGAGGGCGTGTCAAAATACGATTCTCCCATCCCCTGTAGGGGTGTAGCGTGCTACACCCGCAACTCGCGGCAATGCCGCGCCTACCCGATTATTCCCTTTCAACCGAATGGTGGGGTCCTGTAGGGGCGCAGCATGCTACGCCCTGCGCCGTAAGGCGCATAATGATTCGATGCGAAAAAACGCCTCCTCCCTCCTTCGGGCGCTGCCCCACACTTCGCCCCCTTCAGGGGGCAACAACTTGAACCCCGTCAGGGGTGGGGATTTTTAGCCCAGGGTTCGACCCTGGGACATGGCGCACCGCGCCATTAAACGCCGCGCCATGGTGATTAACATTTACCTTTCCCACATCGTCCCCTTCGGGGACGCTATTAAAACTACATACCGCTTAGAACCCCACCTACTGGTGGGGTGGGTACTTTTAGCCCATGGTGAAACCGTGGGACATGGCGCTTTGCGCCATAAAAACGCACCGCCCCTCCTTCACCCCCGCCCGTCCGGCGTAAGGACCGCAAAAAAGAGCGCCCCCTTCCTAGGGAGCGCTCTTTTGCAATCTCGTTCAGAACCAAACGACTACTTCTTGCAGCAGTCGCCACTGAGCATAGCCGACAACATCCAGATGGCTTTCTCTTGTTCAGCGATAAACCCTGTGAGGAGGTCTGCCGTAGCTGCATCCTTCGCATCCAAGCTCGTGAGGAGGGTGCGTTCTGCTTCAAGAAGGAAGCTATAGGTCTCAAGAACGTTCTTCAGCATGTCACAACCGCTGATGCACTTGCTGCATTGCTCCTGCACCTTCGCTACCTTGAGGTAAGAAGAGAAGTGAGAGCTGGGCTGACCGCCAAGCTGAAGGATACGCTCCGCGATGTCATCAATGTGCGTTGCGTAAGCGTCGTAGGTGCTCTCAAAGTAAGCGTGGAGCTGGTAGAAATCGTGCCCCTTTACATTCCAGTGAAAACCACGAAGATTCGTATAAAACACCTGCATGTCTGCAAGCAACTGTGCCAAGCCTTCTACAGTCTTTGCGCTTTGTTCAGGGCAAAGCTTTGTGTAATCCAAAACGTTCATCTTAGGTCATAAAAGTTTATGTACAAAAGATAACGTGACTAGGTCGTAAAT
>CAJPTV010000138.1 GCA_905373665.1 Bacteroidia bacterium | reverse complement strand
GCCGCGAGTTGCGGGTGTAGCACGCTACACCCCTACAGGGGACTGGTATACAATGTTTTTGATGCGTTTTCGCAGCTCGGCACTACGTGCCGCCTCGATGAGATAACATTTCCCACATCCCGTGATTCTCTATGACCACGGGCGGCGCACCCTTAGCTCTCCCCCACGACCCTCCTTCACTCCCGCCCGTCCGGCGTGAGGACCCGCGACATTTCTGCCACTGCCTGCACAGGGTCGGTGGCACTGAAGACCGCATTGCCCGCTACGAGCACGTCGGCGCCTGCTGTGTAAAGCGTTTGTGCATTGGAGGGATTGACGCCCCCATCTACCTCGATAAGTAGCGAAGGGTTGAGACGAGCCGCCATTTCACGCAAGGCGCTGATTTTCTCTACCGCATTGGGGATAAAGCGCTGCCCACCAAAGCCTGGGTTTACGCTCATGATGAGCACCAAGTCGGTGTAGGGCAAAATATATTCGAGAGAGGAGATGGGAGTATGCGGATTGAGAGCTACCCCCGCTAAAGCCCCCAGTTCGCGGATGCGCGAGAGGGTACGGTGTAGGTGTGTACATGCCTCGTAATGCACCGTCAAGACGTGTAAGCCTAGGGCAACAAAGCGTTCGAGGTAACGATCGGGGTCGACGATCATCAGGTGCGCATCCAGCTTTAACCGCTTTACCCGCTTAGCAACCTGCTCAATGACAGGAAAACCGAACGAGATGTTGGGGACAAACGAACCGTCCATCACGTCGAGATGCAGCCACTCGGCGCGGCTCGTCTCAAGCAGGTCGATGGCTTCGCCGAGGTGGAGAAAGTCGGCAGACAGGAGGGAAGGGGATACGGTCGTGATACGCGTGTGCATGTTGTCTAAAGTGTATTTCTATTCCTGTTCGTTTTCTAGTTCATTTAAGGCGGTTTGCAGCGCCACTCCGAATATTGTATAAGCAAACCCCTTTTGGCGAGCGAAACAGGCCAATTTGGCGCGAGAAACGGTAGTTAGTGGAAGCTCCGCCGAGCGCAGTCGTGGAAGTAGCAGGGTAACGAGCGCCGCCTCCTCCTCGGCAGGGGAGATGACCTCGCGTACCGCGCGCAGCGTCTCTTCACCCACCCCGTGTTCGTAGCGCAGGTGTTCCATGATTTTCGCAACGCCCCAGTGGGAAAAGTGAAACTGGTCGTGCAGATAAGCGCGAGCAAAACGCTCGTCGTCTATAAAGCCTTCGGCTACGAGGTGGTCTACGATGGCCGATGCATCAAGGTGCGTCGCGCCCCGCTCAATGAGCTTTCGGCGTAGGCTCGCCCGCGAATGTTCGCGGCGTGCACAGGCTCGTTCTGCCCATTGTAGTAGCTTGGAATCTAGTGGGGTGTCGGAAGTCATCGTTGTGCAAAGATAAAGCGAGGTTTGCCCTGTAGGTCTTTGAGCAGCTCTGTTTGTGCAAATCCTGCATTGTGAAAGAGCGTTTGGGTGGGCACGGCGAGACGCTCGTGTACT
Organism: Bacteroidia bacterium; assembly: GCA_905373665.1. GTDB lineage: Bacteria > Bacteroidota > Bacteroidia > Bacteroidales > CAJPTX01 > Bacteroides_D. The sequence goes on along the minus strand of CAJPTV010000138.1, from coordinate 2,688 downwards.
TCGCAGGCGAGAAGTCCCCCTTGGCGTAACCCTTGTTGTGCTAAGGTTGCCAACCGTTGGTAGGGGAGTAAGGGGGTCTGGTCGGGGACGAAAAGCGCAAGGGCGGGTTCGTAATTGCGTACCCGTGTGGGGAGCTCCGCAGCTTCGTGCGTGGGGATGTAGGGGGGGTTCGAGACGATAAAGTCATATTCCTGCGAGGGGGCAGGTTCCCATGCGTAAAGGTCGGCTTCGATAAATGTGACGGAAGCGTGGAGTGCTGCTGCGTTTTCGCGTGCTACGGCGAGCGCTTCGGCAGAGAGGTCGAGTGCTGAGAGTGTATCGTCGGGGCGTTCGAGCGAGAGTGTGATGGCGATAGCCCCCGATCCGGTACAGAGATCCATTCCCTTCAACCGTTTTTTTCCTTCAAGGCGCTTGAGGAGGTGGTAACAGAGTTCCTCGGTCTCGGGGCGCGGGATGAGCACGGCGGGCGTCACCCGAAAGGGGCGGTTGTAGAAAAAAGCCTCGCCTAATAAATATTGGATGGGCATCTCCGCGGCTAAGCCCTCTAGGAGTCGCTCGAGCGTTTCTTCCTCCTCGGGCGTAACAGAGAGGGTGTGTGCTGCGTAAATTTGGTGGAAAGGTGCACGGAAAAGGTATTCGGCGATGAGCCGATAGTGACTCTCCTGCTCTTCGGCGGGTAGGAGAACGGCGAGGCGATTGCGCAAGGCGTGTAGAAAAGAGAGCCGTGTCTTCACTTTTCGTTATATTTGCACAAAGGTAGTGAATATGGAAGAGAAGCAAACGCAACAGGAGTTGGACAAGGTCTTTATGGGGCGTGCCATAGAGATTGCGCGTAATGGGCTCGGTCACGTAGCGCCTAACCCGATGGTGGGGGCGGTGATTGTCTCAAACAACCAGATCATTGCCGAGGGTTTCCATGCCAAGTATGGAGAGTCGCACGCCGAGATTATGGCCTTTGCACAAGCCGATGCCGTGGGGGCAAACCTCGAGGGGGCTACCCTCTATGTAACCCTCGAACCCTGTACACACACGGGCAAGACCCCCCCATGTTGCGAGGCGATTGTGGCGCGCCCTGTGCGTCGCGTGGTCATAGCGACCCTTGACCCGAACCCCGAGGTGCATGGGAAGAGTATCGAGCTCTTGCGTGCGGCAGGCAAGGAGGTCGAGGTCGGCGTGCTCGAGGAACAAGCCAAGGAGCTCGACCGTCGCTTCTTTACCTATCACGAGAAGAAACGCCCTTATATCATCCTGAAGTGGGCACAGACCCTTGACGGCTTTATCGACGTTCAGCGTCCTGACGAAGAGCCCCATGCGTGGATTACGAACCGCAAGAGCCAGATGCTCGTCCACAAGTGGCGGAGCGAGGAAATGGCGATTATCGTGGGGACGAATACGGCGCAGCGAGACAATCCGCAACTCACGGTGCGTTACTGGAACGGTCGTAATCCGCTTCGCGTCGTCCTTGACCGCAAGCTTCGTTTGCCTAAAGAGCTTCACCTGTTCGACGGTTCGACGCCTACGCTAGTCATTGCGGGGAACAACCTTCAGGCTGCGACGCGCGAGGCGGAGTTCCACGACATTCCCAACACAGAGCTCATCTTGTTAGACTTTATGAAGGGGCTCGAGGGGATTCTCTTAGCCGAGCTTTACAAGCGCCACGTGACTTCGCTCATCGTCGAGGGAGGGGCAACGCTGCTCAACAACTTCCTCAAGAATGGCTTGTGGGACGAAGCGCGTGTCTTCGTGGGCAATCAGTTCTATCGCGACGGGGTGCGTGCGCCAGAGCTCCCCGTGGGGGCGCACTATTCCTACACTATCGACGAGTGTCAGCTGCATACCTTCCGCAATCCGTCGCCGCGGTAAGGGGAGGAGAAGGAAGGGCTAAGGGTAGGAAAGGGAACTTACTACGTTCCCAATTGGTTCACTAATGGTTCACAACCAGAACGCAGATTAACCTAATCGTTTGATTATAAGCTCTGTCTTGCTTGACCCAATTGGTTCACAATATTTCATGGCACAAGACGCTCGTACTAACGCCCCATTGCGATACGGGGTGATACGCACCACTTCTACTCTCCCAATTGGTTCACTAATGGTTCACAATCAGAACGTAGAACAACCTAATCGTTTGATTATAAGCTCTGTCTTGCTTGACCCAATTGGTTCACAAAATTTCATGGCACAAGACGCTCGTACTAACGCCCCATTGCGATACGGGGTGATACGCACCACTTCTACTCTCCCAATTGGTTCACTAATGGTTCACAATCAGAACGTAGAACAACCTAATCGTTTGATTATAAGCTCTGTCTTGCTTGACCCAATTGGTTCACAAAATTTCATGGCACAAGACGCTCGTACTATGAGCAACTGCGATATGGGGGATGACACGGGTATCTCTACCATGAATGGGTATATACTCTTCTAGCCCATAACCCCTCTTCTTTATGCGAAAAGCGATTGCGTTCCTTTCTTTCGCATTACTGCTGCTTGCGGTGTTCGATCTTTGCCTCGGTTCGGTTTCTTTACCTCTCGAGGCGGTGGTGCGTGTCTTGTGTGGATGTGCCACGGAGGCGGATATTACCACGCAAGTGATTGTACTTAACTTCCGCTTACCGAAGCTTTTGACAGCCCTGCTGGTCGGGGTTGCCCTGCCTACCAGTGGAATGCTTATGCAGAGCCTCTTTC
>CAJPTV010000137.1 GCA_905373665.1 Bacteroidia bacterium | reverse complement strand
CCCTTCACCCCGGGCGGTGCGCCCCCGCACCCCTTAGGACTAATTCCGTGGATCATTCCCCCAACCGAGCTTCTCGCGTAGGGCGGTGTAAAAATTCTTCTCGCGAAAACGAACAAGAGAGACCTCCAGAGGACTCCGCGTCACACGCACATCTATCGTCCCGCGAAAGGAATATTCCTGCGCATCAATACCGACAATCATCGGCACCTCCTTGTCCCGACAACGTACTCGCATGTGTATCTCCGAAGTGTCTGCTAACACCAACGGACGCGTGTAAAGCGTGTGAGGCGAAATCGGGGAAAGAAGCAATACGCGCGATAGGGGAGAGACGATCGGCCCCCCCACACTCAAACTATACGCCGTGCTGCCCGTTGGGGTACTGACGATCACCCCATCGCTCCAGTAAGTACACACAAACGTCCCGTCAATACTCGTATTGACAATCAGCATCGATTTGCCACTCTTCTGAACCGTAATGTCATTGAGGGCATAGTGAAAAGGCAATATTTCCCCCTCTTGCGAAATCTGCGCCTGTGCCGTCGGGAAACGCTCTATCGAATAGTAACCACTCTCCAGCGTCTCCTCTAAGTGCTCCAACGTGGCGGCCTGAAGTGAGGAAAGAAAACCCAGATGTCCGAAGTTGATGCCCACGATAGGCACATTGCTACCTAAGATGTACTGCGCCGCATCAAGGATCGTCCCATCCCCGCCAATACTCAAAAGAAAGTCAAGGTCATTGGGGAGCTCCTCCCGATACGAATAGGGGCGTGCAAACTCTGGCGTGTAACCGAACTGCGAGTAGAGCGTGCCCAACATACGGTCATAAACCCAAAGCACCCAGCCCCGCGCATGCAAACGCTCTAGCAATGACGCTAAGGCATCAAAATTCTCATGACCAACCCCCCACCCGTAAACGCCTACCTCCATTGTGCGCTACCGAGAAGCAGGGAGAGACTAAGCGTCATACGCCGTACAACGCACCCAATCGATCTCCATCTGTGCCACACCCGTAGGCGTCGCACCAGGCTCTACGCCACTAGCAAATACGAGATACATCGGGGTGTCCAGTCCGCGTGCCTCCATACTCAGATAGGGGACGTCGTTGATACTCCAACGGAGGTTGTGACCTTCCCAATCCAAGCGCAGAAGGAAATAATCACTGCCCGCAGGCAACGCCCCGACCCCATCCTCTGGCACGAGCGCATTCGCCTCACTGCGCGAAACCCCACTCATCAACCCCACTTTCTTCCCCGTCGTAGTGCGAAATACGTCGATTTGCGGCGTACGACTATCCCCCGCCAAATACAAGGCATGATACACCCCCGGCTGATGCCTAATACGCAACTTTACCTCGACGCGCCCCCCCAGCATACGAAAGCTCTGCCCCGTACATACCACGCCAGAAGAATACGCAAAACGCTCAGATACGAACCCCAAAACCTTGTCCCAAGCCAGTGCCGTGCGTTCATCCGGACGCGTCTCGATGACCAGCGAACTACCCGCTATCTCCAGATTGTTGTCCTCTGGGTAACAGTGCGGGTCGCCCACGAAAGAATAACCCTTCTTTAATAGCGCATCGCCCCAGAAAAAACGAGGCAACCAACGCTTCGTGTCCAAATCCGTTGCGGTGAAATCTTCAAAGAAGAGCTCCCGCTCATGCAATAGATCTGCAAAGACCCCCTTCTGCTCCTGCGCCAAATACCATGCGATGTCGCGCTTCTTGCTCAACGACTTGAGCTCCTGCAGCTTAGCATAAGCCTCCGTATTGCGAAACTTCACCTTCTCGGCCTCACAACGCTGCCGCTCCTTTTCCGCCTCGCCAGAAGCCACATACTGCGCCAGGGTCTGATACCGCTTCCACTCCTGCGAAGCCGCTATCGATTGAAAACGCTCAAAAGAGCGACGATGCGACGCGCGACGCGCCTCTATCTTGCTCACACTAGGCATACGCCCCAAAAGACGAAGTACTCGGACACGCCGTGCGGTTAACCCTGCCATCGTTCTGAATGTTCTAAATCTGTTCCATGTAAAAACGTAAGGACGTATTCTCCGCATACCCCCTTCCCGCATCTTCCATATCGAGATCCAATGCACTGTAACGCCAATGCACCTCTACCTCCCCCCCCCTGCGCTGAACACCCTCCAAGAGCTGAAGGATCTCCAATATCACCTTCGAGGTCGAAGTATTGAAATACTGGATCGAAAACAACACGTGCGTACGAGACGCCGGCTGCTTCACATACTCTCGCACCCAAGCCAACGCTGCGGCATAAACCTCCGTCGGATGCACGCATAGAGAGACCCCCGTAAAAGAGAGCGCTCCCGCCGTACGTAAGTCGGCGGTGAGCGTCTCGTCCGTTCCCTCTAATAGATAGTCATCTAGGGGTCGCTGCCCGTGATTCCTCGCTTCCATTGTCGCTTGTTCTGCCTGCCAAAGGTAGCAAAAACTTAGAAAGACAATCGAAACGCTGCCCGTGCCAACGCCACAACCCTAAACCACCAGTTTGAACCCCTTGCCACGAACATTCAGTATCTCTACCGAAGGGTCCACGCTCAGGATCTTACGAAGCTTCGTGATATAAACGTCCATACTCCGCGCATTGAACGTGCTGAACTCCTCCCATACCGTCTTGAGCGCATACTCTCGCGGTAAGACTTTGTTCACATGCAACGCCAGCTGCTTGAGTAACTCCGACTCCTTGGCCGTCAGACGCACCTCTGGCGCCCCAGCCCTCTGGAGGGTTTGATGCACCACATCGAACGTGAAAGAACCAATCTTAAACATCGACGGCGTGTTCGAAAATCGTTGGATTGGATACGCCAATCGCAACAGCGCGTAGATGCGTAAGGTCAGCTCCTCCGAATCGAAGGGCTTCTTCATGTAATCATCAGCACCGCTCCGAAGACCATTGAGCACACTCTCTTGGTCTGTCAGTTCAGAGACGATGATGATGGGGAAATTCGCATTGCGTTCCCGCAAGCGTGAAACTAACGTCAACCCGTTACCATCCGGGAGGTTAGCTTCGATGACTCCGATGTCGAAGTGCTGTGAGACGTAGGTTTGGAAAGCGTCCTCACTGTTCATCGACATCACAACGTTGAAGTGGAGCGCCTGAAAGTAACCCTTCAACAGGTTCCCATAGTTCAGGTCTTTTTCCACCAACAATAATTGAGGCTCATTTCCGTACATCGCCTGCTCGTGTTTCTCTTTTGCAATTATAGAAACTGCTTTTTTAACAGAATGTTACGTTCCTTCCGCTACTATTGTAGAACAAGAGGGGACTTCGCTAGTAAAATGCACCCCACCAACGCCGCCGTCTCGGTGCGTAAACGCCGCGTCCCGAGGCTGATTCCGGTGTATTGGTGCGCCACAGCGGCCGCGTACTCCTCCTCAGAGAACCCACCCTCGGGGCCAATGAGCAACTTGACGAACGATTTTTTTTCTTCCATAAAATCCGCTAAAGGTCGCAGACCCTCTGCAGGATAATGCGCTATAGCAAGGGCATATTGCTCCGCCGCCGCCTCGAGCGTTAAAAGCTCTGAGAACGAACCGACTTCCTCCACACGCGGAAACCACGACGCCTGACACTGCTTACCCGCCTCGACCACGATTCGCTGAAACCGCTCAAGGCGCACCTCCCGACGCTCCGAATACTGGCTGTAAAAAAAGCTTATACGCCCTACACCCACCTCCACGGCTTTCTCCACAAGCCACTCCATGCGATCCAAGTTCTTGGTGGGCGCTACCGCGAGCCACGTATGTTCACACGCCTGCCGAGGCTCTTGCCGTACCTCCTCCACTTCCACAACAACCTCGCCGCGAGAGATTGTGGCGATACGCCCCATCCCACGTCCACCCCTTCCATTAACTAACATTACAGATTCACCCACCCGCGAACGATGCGATCGCGCACAGTGCAACGCCTCCTCTGCCGAAAGGCGATTTTCCCCCTGCGTTAACCCCTCCTGAAAGTACGTGTTCATGTCGCAAAGGTAGACAGTTCTTTAAGTTTTGCTTACAACTCAAGGTGTCTAAGTGTAACGGACTTTTATAGAGTCTTTTATCAGGTTAATAACCGCAAACGCAAAATGATAAAAGAAGAAAGAAGAATGTATATTAGAATAATACTTTTGTGAAGTACCCTTACCGAACACCCCATCCCTCCATTCCCGGTAGTGTCTGTAAAAGTGTGTAAGCCCCCCCCTCTCTTCATTCCTCCAGCAGC
>CAJPTV010000136.1 GCA_905373665.1 Bacteroidia bacterium | reverse complement strand
CACCAAAGCCACCCAAGGCGATACCCCCAAGACTAACAGCAGGATATAAAAGCCGAGCATGGTGATGAAGAGATAACTCGCTGGACGCGCCCCAAAGTTCAAAATCGAATCAATGGGCGAAACCACATTGTGGTCATAAGTCAACGAGACCATCACCGAGGGCATCCCCGCAAACATCGAACCTGTCCAAAAGCTCTGTTCGCCGTCATGCGACGCCCGATACTCCTCCAGCTCCTGTGCCGAACCCTGCCACATATCGCGGTCGGTCTGTTGCACCGTCTTACCGAAGAGGAGCGGGTAGAAATAGATATACGGGAGCAATAAAAAAAGCACCACAGCGATGCCGTGCGGCATCCACTGTCGCCAACGAATATTACAAAACGGACAAGTCGCGCGGTTCATACCTCCACTGTTTGATTACTGCGCAGCGCTCACACGCCCCGACTGCAAGAGCAGATCCTTGGGTTGCGCGACCAAAGATAGTGCTTTTTGCAACTCAACATCCAACTCCTGAATAATGGGGTAATAAGCCGCATTGTCCAACACCCCACGCGCAATCAGTGCACGCAACTGGATCTCAATGAGCGAATCAGACTTCCCGTGCGAGAGCGTCCGCTCCGACACCTTTTCCTGCTGTAAGAACTGGTCAAAAAGCGTCAACAGGGGCAGCGACTTCAAGTAGCGATTTAACTCCCTCCAATCCGTATAGCGCGCCAACTGCCCACGATACGCATCTACGTAGCGCTGTGCAAAGCGGATGGTTATCCCCTTGTTATTTACTGCTTTATAAAACGGAGAGTACCCCGCCGTATCGAGCGGCACAAAGACATCGGGCATCACCCCTCCGCCCCCATACACGGGTCGCCCACTAAGGGTTGAGTAGCGCTGAAGCGTGTCCTGATGGACACTATCGCTATGGAGGAACTCGCCACGCTCCCAACGTTCCAGCCACTCAGCACTATACTTTTCCCCCTCCCCTAACTTATAGGGCTTTTGAATACAACGCCCCGACGGGGTATAATACCGCGCCACCGTGAGACGTAACCCACTGCCATCGGGCAACATCCGTTGTTCCTGCACAAGCCCCTTACCGAAAGTGCGTCGCCCCACGATAAGCGCCCGATCATTGTCCTGCATTGCTCCCGCGACAATCTCACTAGAGGACGCCGAAAACTCATCGACCAAGATCACCAACGGGATATTCCGCAACGGTCCCTCGCCCTGCACCACAATATCTTGCCGCGGACGCGAACGCCCCTCGGTATAGACAATCAATTGCCCATCCTGCAGAAATTGCTGCGCGATAAAACAAGCCGCCTCCAAGAAGCCCCCTCCATTGCGTCGGAGGTCAAACACGAGGCGTACCATCCCCTGCTCTACGAGCTTAATGATGGCCTCCTTAAATTCCTGCGGCGTGGTCTGCGCAAAACGCGACAAGCGAATTACGCCCGTCAACGAATCTGCCATATATGCCGCCTCGATGCTATGAATAGGGATACGATCGCGTACAATTTCGATAGCCAACGTATCAGCAAGCCCCACACGCCGCACGCCTACCACGACTTTTGTTCCACGCCCCCCGCGCAGGAGATGCATTACCGAATCCGTCCCCACCTTCACCCCCGCAATGTTATGCCCATCCACGCTCAGGAAGCGATCGCCCATCAAGATGCCTGCTCTTTCCGAAGGACCGCCCGCTATCACACTTTGCACAATCACCGTGTCGGTAGCCATGTTGTACGTCACGCCGATGCCGTCAAAATCGCCACGGAGCGGCTCGGCAACCTCCTCTAGCTGTTTGGGCGTAAAGTACTCCGAATGCGGGTCTAACTGTTGCACCAAAAGGGTTATCGCACGCGAGGCAAGACTATCGGCATTTACCGAATCGACGTAGTCATGTTGGATTGAAGATAGAACGGCATGGAACTTATCCCCACGCGTAAAGCCATCCACCAAACGGGTCAAGCGCGTAGTAGAACGCTCGACGATAACATAAATAGCCACCAGAAAGATGGCCAAACTGAGAACGATAAGCCAGAGAACGCGACGCTTGGTCATCTCAAATCTGTTTAATGTTGAGAAGTATCTGGCTCGCTCGCCGTCGCCTCTGCTGGTGTTTCTTCTGCCACTCTCTGCTCTGCACAGGGGGCGTCTAACGGGATATGTGTGAGTTCGACACCCGCTCTCCTCAAGAGCTCCAACCCATCAGGAAGGCGGTATTCTTCCGAGTAGACCACTCGCTTAATCCCCGATTGAATAATAAGCTTAGCGCACTCCATGCAAGGCGAGGCGGTAACATAGAGCGTTGCGCCCTCGCTACTATTCGACGATCGCGCCACCTTCGTGAGCGCATTCGCCTCAGCGTGCAGCACGTAGGGATAGGTTCGCCCATCCTCACCCTCACAAACATTGGGGAAACCTGACGGCGTACCGTTATAGCCATCAGAGATAATCATCTTGCCTTTAACAAGCAAAGCGCCCACTTTGAGGCGCTCACAATAGGAATTCTCTGCCCAAATACGCGCCATACGAAGATAACGCCTGTCCAGTTCTTCCAGCTTCCGTTGTTCCTTTTCCACCAGACAACTCACTTTGGGTAGTTAAACTTGGAAATGCTTTGCAGGGTGCGGAGTGTGTGCCCAGGACCGGGGTCGAACCGGTACGGTATCTCTACCACTGGTGTTTGAGACCAGCGCGTCTACCTATTCCGCCACCTGGGCTAACAACGCCGTGCACTCCTTCAAAAGCACGGTGCAAAGGTAGATATTATTTCTGAATAATCAAATCACCATTCACTGTAGGGGTGTGTCAAAAGAGCATCCCCAAGAAGCGCGGCGTTTGATGGCGCGATGCGCCATGTCCCACGGTTTCACCATGGGCTAAAAGTACCCACCCCACCAGCTGGTGGGGTTCAAGGCGCTAAGGGCGCGCCGCCCGTGGTGGAGGAGTGGCGTGGTGGGTAAGGGTAAAATGCAAATCATCACAGCGCGGGGTTGATGGCGCGATGCGCCATGTGGTGTTTTTTCACATCGATTCATTATGCGCCTTGCGGCGCAGGGCGTAGCATGCTGCGCCCCTACAGGACCCCACCATTCGGGCGCTAAGGGCGCGCCGCCCAGTGGGCGCAATGTGCGGTAAAATGCAAATCATCACAGCGCGGGGAGACCGCGATGCCCTTAGGATTCCATCTGGCGCGAGACCCAAGCGCCGATATTGCGCTTCTGTTCGTCAAACGATGCGCCAATCAGGAGAACCTTCTTATGCGAGGTTTGGTAAGGGGTGGCATAGCCCTGTGCCTCGATTTGCGCAATGGCATCCTCGGGTGTACCAGCACTCCAGAGCTTCAACTCGAAGATGTAAATCACCTCGTCTGTGTGGACGATAATATCTGCCCGCCCCTTGTTGTTGTGCACCTCCGTCGCAACGAACTTCCCTAACAGCGTAAAGATGAAATATAAGGCTACCTGCGCATCGCGTTCGCGGTACTGTACATCATTGATGTTGTCATAAGGGACTCCCGCTAGGAGAGACTCTATCTTCTCCATCATTTGGGCAACGTCGCCCGCTTCGATGGCATCTTGGAACTCCCAGACGGCCGTCTTCCCGTTTAGCGAGGTTATGGGGTAGGGGGCGAGGATGGGTTGTAAGTTGCCCAGAAAGCTGTATTTTACTTCATCGTTGGGGAAGCCTAATAGATAAGCCTCCTTCTTAGGTTGATAGTCTTTGATAGTCAGATAGCCTGCTTGGAAGAGTACAGGGATCACATCCTGCGAGTCGGTACTGTAATTCTCCAAAACCATCTTAGGCACAACCACCCCCTTCTCAAAACTAGGCAAGTAATGGCGCTCGCGTTTGAGCTTCTCCACGAGGAAGGTTGGCGTGCCCGTGGTGTACCAATAGTCTCCTAACTCTTTACTCTTAAAGACATTCAATAAGCTAAAGGGGTTATAAACATATTCCTTTCGAGGGGTAAACAGATAACCGTCGTAGCGCTTTTTCAATAACTCGAGGGTCTCCTCGGACGAAAATGCGAGTTCCTCAGCAAGCGCCTCTATTTCTGGTGCAAAGTTCTCGGTAAGCTCTGTTTGTGTAATACCGCAAATCCCCGCGTAGGCGGAGCGCATGCTAAGGTCTTCTAGGTTATTTAGCCCGCTAAAGATCCCCACCTTACTAAAGCGCGTCCCCCCCGTAAGGAAGACAAAACGTAGGTATTCACTACTTCCCTTTATGACGGAATAAAAGCCGTGAAGAGTATTTTTAATCTTTGTATG
>CAJPTV010000135.1 GCA_905373665.1 Bacteroidia bacterium | reverse complement strand
ATGCTGCCCCCTCGGTCACTTCCCACGTTACCTTCTTGTTGGTGGCATTCTCGGGATTGTACTTCACGACCAAGGTTGCCGACGTCTCGACCTTGATTTTCATGTTCGCTTCTTCAAACGAGATACCCTGCAAAGGCACGTGAGCTGACGCCGTCGTCTCCTGCGTGATGGTTAGCTGTAGCTCCTTCTCCGTTTCCGCCTGCTTAAAGGTCACTACTACAGAGCGAGGCGCACTGGCTTCGTTCTTTTCCACCGTGAAGGTTACTGTTCCAGCCCCCGTGCCTGCCTTAGTCGAAGCCTTCAGCCACGTTACGCTATTGTCATAATCTAGCGTCCACGCCTTATCTGAAGTGACATCCACGCTCGGCGTACCGCCTGCCGCTGGGACATTGAGCGTCGTTGGGTTAAGCGCGAAGCTCGGGGTACCACCTTCAGTGACATTTACCGTGCACTGTGCTGTTTTACCCCCGTCCTTTGTGGTAATGGTTATCGTGGCAGTACCTACCCCTACCGCAGTAACCAGTCCTTTGCTATCCACGGTTGCTACGCTTTCGTTGTTACTTTGGCATGTATAGCGTTTGTTCGTTGCCTTGTCTGGTTCTACTGTGACGGTGAGCTTCTGAGTTTCCTTCACCTTCAAGTCTACTGTGGTAGGCGTTACCCTTACCCCCGTTACGGCAACAGGATCTACCCTTTCTATCTTCACCTCCTTCGCGTCCTTCCCCTCAGCATTGACTACAGCGTGTTCCGCTTCGTTAAACTTGCCGCCGACGGGCTCTACAATTTTGCAAGCGTCAAGGGTTAACGATTCAAAACCTTTAATCGCTCCATTGTCGTCGCTTTTAGCTGTTAGTTTCGTATTGTTTAGAATAAGATGCTCGCCGTTACCAGAGAATCCGACAATGCCAAAGAGTTTGCCAGATGCTTCGACCGTAATGTCAGAAATGGTGAGAGTCGATTCGGCGACGAGTATTGATGATGCCGAACTATTTGTAATAGTAAGTGAACCATCGCCTTCTATAAACGTAGCAGCACCAGAAGCAAAGGTGCCCCAAGCTTTCGATTCTAGGCGATTCGCTCCCGATACTATAATTCTTAGACCTGCCACGCTCGTGGAAATTACACCCGACACTGTTACATCCTTCATCGTCAGGGTGTTCGAGTTAGGGTCATACTTGAATTCGCCGCCCTCGGCTACCGTAACGCCTTCAATATCTTTTAAGGCATTGTAATTGAGCTCTGTAACTTGCGTGCCTGCTATATAGAGTTGGTATTTTACAAACGGCTCTATCCTCACTTCTTTCGCTTTATTCCCTTGGGCGTCTACTACTGCATGTTGCTCCTCGTTAAACTTCCCATCTACTGGTGCTACCATTTTGCAATTCTCGATGGTACACGAAGCCAAATCCTCAATTCCAGCCTCTGTACCTGTAGCTGTTACTTTCGCATTTTTAAGGATTAGTTTCTCGTTCTGCTTGCCGTCTTGTCCAGCAATACCCCATTTACCAGAGGCTTCGAGGGTAATATCAGAAATAGTCAATGTCGTATGACTTGTACGCACTCCAGCACCTCCCGTACTTACTGTAGTAAGAGTCCCTTCACCGCTTATATTTGTAGTAACTCCACAATACAAGCTTGAAAAATTGGTTGATTTTAACTGATTCGTGCCGCTTATCTTAATTTCTAGCCCTTCGATACCCTTGTTCTCAATTGCATTTTTCCCATCGCCTACTGACACCGTAACATCCTTCATCGTCAGGGTTTTCGTGGCAGGGTCATACTTGAACTCGCCGCCCTCGGCTACCGTAACGCCGTCAAGCTTACTTAAATCATCGCAATTCGCGTGAGTGACGCGCGCGCCTGCTATAAAGAGATCATAATCTTTGATTGGCACTATCCTCACCTCCTTCGCGATATTCCCATCGGCATCGACTACGGCATGTTTATCCCCGTCAAACTTCCCGCCTACAGGATATATTATTTTGCAGCCCTCGGTGACTAATTTATACAGTTTTACAATTCCACCCTCGGTGCCTTTCGCTGTTACCTTCGCATTCTTGAGGATAAGTTCCTCGCTCCACGTATCATTAGGTCCAGCAATACCATATTTACCTGATGCTTCAAGGGTAATACCAGAGAGGGTGAGAGTTTTACCGACATAAACAGCTTCCCTATCATCACTGACTACATTAAGAGTCCCATCACCACTTATACTTGTAGTATTTGTAGAATAGGCACAAAACAAGGCACTCCATTCAGTCGATTTTAAACGATTAGTGCCTGATACCACAATTTCTAGCCCCTCTATGCCATTGTTGTCGATTGCTCTATGGTTACCTTTTGGTGACACCGTTACACCTTTCATATACAGTCTTTTGATCTCTGGCTTGTAATAGCAGTGCCCCCCAATAGCCTGATCAACACCTACAATATTCACTAGTGCATCGCAATTGGCACTAGTCACTTGTTCGCCTGCTACGTAAAGCTGGTATGTTCTTTCTATCGTCACAAACTCCGACACCTTCTTATCGCTATCCACTACAGCGGATTGCGTAGGGTCAAATTCGCCTCCTACAGGAAAACGAATTCCGCAGTCTTCCAAAATAAGAGACTCTAGTTTTGCAATTCCTGTCTGTGCACCTTTCGCAGAAACTTTTGCATTATTGATGAAAAGTTTCTCGCCACTTCGACCGTCATGGCCTGCAATACCACGTTGACCAGAGGCTTTCAAGGTGATATTTGAAATGGTAAGCGTAGTACCCAATACATACACAGCGGCAACTCCGTTGTTGGCAGTAGCAGTAAGAGCCCCCCAGCCTTCTATAAACGTAGGAACTGAACAAATGAAAGCGCAATACGTTGTCGCTTGTAAGTGATTTTCGCCCGATACCGCTATTTTTAGCCCATCTATACCTCTATTATCAATTGCATCCATGTCAAATCTGTCTGCTGAAATGGTTACATCTTTCATATACAGCGTTTTCGTGGTGGGCTCATACCTAAATTCGCCCCCCGAAGCGACCGTTACACCATCATCGATCTGACTTAAATCGTTACAGTTGAAGGGGGTTACGGGCTTGCCAGTGATGTAGAGACCGTAGGATTTCCCAATCTTTACCTCTTGGGCTATATTGTCATAGAAATCTACTACGACGCGTTGTGTTGCGTCATACTTACCCCGTACTGGGACTACAATTTCACACTCCTGAGTACGAAACGAAGCCAATTTTGCAATTCCAGCCTCTGCGCCTTTCGCTATTACCTTTGCATTTTTGAGGATAAGGGTCTCGGTCACTCCCGTGCCATAGGCCCCACAAATACCATATTTGCCAGAGGCTTCGAGGGTAATATCAGAAATAGTCACTGTCGTACTATTTACAATCACTCCAGAAGCTCCCCCCGTACTTACTGTAGTAAGAGTCCCATCGCCGCTTATATGGGTAGAAGCTACAAAGCCGAAACCTGAATAATTGGTTGATTCTAATCGATTCGTTCCACTTACCTTAATTTCTAGCCCTTCAATACCCCTATTTTCAATTGCATTGTCATCATCACCCACCGACACAGTAACATCCTTCATTGTCAGGGTGTTTGCTTCAGGGTCATACTTAAATTCACCTCCCTCGGCTACCGTAACCCCATCAATTACGCTTAAGTTTTTGCAGTTCTTTCGGGTTACTTGCTCGCCCGCTATGTAAAGCGGAAACGTTAACTTACCTATCTGCACCTCCTTCGCCACATTCCCATCTGCATCTACTACGGCACGCTTTTTTTTATCAAAATATCCATCTTTGGGTTTTATAATACCGCAGCCCTCAGTAGTAAATTCAGTCAGATCGTAAATTCCACCATAGATATATCCCGTCACATTCTTAAGGGTAAGTTTCCCTCCAAACTCATAATCGCCATAAAGCCTGCCCTTAGTATAGAAATAGATATTCGAAATGGTGAGAGGGATTTTTTCCGAAAAAAAGAGATTCTCTGAGAAAATATGAACGCCATCAAAACAATATAGCGAGCCATCGCCATCTATAAATGTAGAAGCTTTAATATAGAGGCTGTATGAGCGCGATTTCAGACGATTCTCACCCGATACTACAATTTTTAGTCCCTTTATTTTACTGTGAATTGCAGGAGTAGCCTCAATATCCACTGATACATCCTTCATTGTCAGCGTGTTCGTTTTTGGGTTGTAGTGAAATTCACCCCCATCGGCTACTGTTACGCCAACAAATAGACCTAAGTCGTTGCAATTCTTATCTGTGACTTGCTTGCCTACAACCCATAGATCGGGATTATTGCACAGTAAATACATCTTATATTGATGATTTTTAGTAACTTAGT
>CAJPTV010000134.1 GCA_905373665.1 Bacteroidia bacterium | reverse complement strand
CTGGGAGACAGTGGTTTAGCGATAATGGCGCGCGATTCGTGGGTCTTTAGCGCCACATTGCGCGTGGTTGAGGAGAGTCGGTTCTAAGGGGAGTGTAGAGGCGACGAGCGCGGGGTTTGCTGGCGCGGTGCGCCATGTCCCATGTTTTCACCATGGGGCGCTAAGGGCGCGCCGCCCGTGGTGGAGGAGGGGACGGGAATCGATAAAAGGTTAATCTCCAAGGCACGGCGTAGTACGCGACTCCCCTACAACAAAACGGACGGGAGGGGGCTAAAAGTTTCGTCGTGTATAAACTTTTTTGTTGAGAGAGTGTTTTTTTTTACTCCCAATTCCGATAAAAGTTTTATCTTTGCGGTGCAAAATAGAAAGAAAGAGCCCATCGAGTGATATTTACGTAACCAAGCATTTGCAGACGTGAATACTTCATTTTCTGAAACTGAGAACGTTACCCTTATTGAGGGGGTACGTGCAGGGAGTACGGACGCTTCGGAGCGTCTTTTCTCTAAATATCAGACGAGACTTTACCACTACATCTTTGCTTCGGTAAAGGATGAGGCGGTGGCGCATGATCTTCTTCAAGATGCGATGATGAAGGCTTTCGTATCTATAAAACGGGGACAGTATCATGAAGATGGGCGTTTTGAGCCTTGGTTGATTCGCATAGCTCGGAACGTGCTGATGGATCATTATCGTGATCGGAAGCGTTTTCACCAAGTTCATTCGGATCGCGAGGTTTCTATGTTACCAGATATGTTTGCAGGGAGTTCGACTCCAGATGCGGATATCATTGTTTCGCAGGAGCGGTCGCAGGTTCGTACTCTTATTCAGGAGTTGCCAGAGTCGCAGCGCGAGGTGGTTATTTTACGCCATTTTCTGGGTTTAACTTTTCAGGAGATAGCGACGCATACGGGGGTGAGTATCAATACGGCTCTTGGTCGTATGCGCTATGCGTTGATCAATCTGCGAAAGATAGCCTCTGAGCAGCAGATGTTTGACTATTCTAGAGCTTAATCGCCTGTGTAGCAGTACGTTTTATGGATAGTATATAGCAGGTCTATGTACTATCCTTTTTTTGTATCCTCTTATTTGTGAGGTTGGTCGTTTGTTGTAGCGATCGGAGTTTCTTTTCAAGAAAATGCTCTTCGTATTGTAAATGCTTAGACATCTGCGAAAAAAGTACTACTTTTGTGCGTTGAACATTGAGGCAGTTGCCAACGCATTAGACAAAAGGTTAATACTATGACAAAGGCTGACGTAGTGAACGAAATCGCACGTAAAACTGGAATCGAGCGACAGATAGTGCTTCGCTGTGTGGAAGGTTTCATGGAGTCTGTCTCCGCTTCCTTGGAAGGTGGAGAGAGTGTATTCCTACGTGGCTTTGGTTCTTTCATCATCAAGGAACGTGCGGAGAAGATAGCGCGTAATATATCTAAGGATTGTGCTATTGTTGTTCCTGCGCACAAAATTCCGGCTTTCAAACCCTCTAAGAGTCTTATGGGGCGGATCGGGAACGAGCCTCTTGAGGAGGAGGAAGAGGAAGCGTAAATTCCCCATACCGAGGAGCTGGGATTGGGGTATAGCTTGATTTTTGTTTTTGTATCATCTATAACAAGGGAGGACTTCGAGATGCCGAGTGGTAAGAAGCGTAAGCGCCATAAGATGTCGACTCATAAGCGGAAAAAGAGATTGCGCAAGAATCGTCATAAAAAGAACAAATAGGGGCACGCCCTTATGAGAAGACGGAGGTAGTTTTGTTACTTCCGTTTTTTTTGTTTTGGAGAATATTCCTTTTCGGAGGTCTGATAATTCGTACGCATTTCTTATATTTGCGTAAGAAAACGAAGATGCTAATGAAAAACTTTGCTGTCGTACTGGCTGGAGCTGGGAAGTTGGATGGTAATGACCTCCATGAGGCTGTTCTTTTGCTTGCGGAGCTTTCTAAGAATGGCGCTGTTTATCAATGCTTTGCTCCGAATATGTTGCAACACGAGGTGGTGAACCACTACAATTCGCAACCGCAGTATGAGCAACGGAATGTCCTTTATGAGGCAGCTCGTATTGCGCGTGGTGATGTGCGCCCTTTGGAGGAGCTTAAAGCCTCGGATTTTGATGGGGTCTGTTTCCCAGGCGGTTACGGTGTGGCAAAGAACTTGTGCACCTTTGCTTTTGCAGGGGAAAATTATACGGTATTGCCCGATGTGGAGCGTGTGCTGCGCGAATTTTATGATGCGAAGAAGCCGATTGCAGCGCTTTGTATCGCCCCTGTTTTGTTGGCTAAAGTTTTGCTTGGCGTACAGATAACTTTGGGAGGAGCGTGCGAAGCGGGTGTTATTGCGGCAAAATTAGGTGCTTCGGTGCAAGAGAAGACAGAGGGGGAGGTTTGTGTTGATGAGAAGCATCTGATCTATACGACGCCTTGTTATATGTTGGATAGTAATATTGCGGGGGTGGCTCGTGGTATAGAGGCGCTTGTAAAAGCGATGCTCTGCTAGGCGCAGTATTAACGGGTGTGAAAGGGACGGAAACGGATGTTTCTTTATAGAGTGGGCAAGGTCTTGGTAAATCTTTACTTTTGGCCTTACACGTTGGTACATTTCACTTTTTGGCTTCTGTTGTGTGCCGTCGCTTGGTTGTTGACATTTCTTTTTGACCCTGAGCGTCGTGTATTTCGCGCCCTTTTGCATGTATGGTGTTGGCTTTATTTGAAGCTTTGTCCTTTTTGGCGCTTTAGGATCGAGAAGGAAAGTCCGCTTCCGCGTGGTGCGTGTGTATTTGCGGCGAATCATCAGAGTCTCTTTGATATAGTGGTTCTTTTGGCTTTGAATCGTCATTTTAAGTGGGTTGCGAAAAAGGAGCTTTTTTCTCGTCCTTTTGTGGGGTGGTTGCTCTTTTTTGGTCGGGATGTGAGTCTTGATCGCGCTTCGTTGCGCGATGCGTCGCAGATGCTTCGGCTTTGTAATCGGTGGTTGGAGCGTGGGGTGAGTGTTGCGATATTTCCTGAGGGGCATCGTTCCGCGGATGGGCGTGTTGCGCATTTCAAGCGGGGGGCATTTCAGGTGGCTTTGGATGCGGGAGTGCCGTTGGTACCTGTTATGATTTCGGGGCCTGTGCAGTCGATTCGTGGTTATTTTATAGAGCCTGCGATCGTCCCGATACGATTAAAGTTCCTTGCGCCTATTGCAGTGGAGGAGTTTTCGCGTAACTCGTTGGATGAGATTGCGTTGCGTGTGGAGGAGTCGATACGAGGTGCGCATAGAGCAGCAGTTCCGTCTCTTTATTCTCAAGAATCTTAAAATCGGAGAGTGATGATTTCTGTATGCATACCAGTTTTTAACCGAAACGTGAATCGTTTGGTAGACGACTTGGTACAGCAAATTGAGAAAGGAGGGCTCGATGCTGAGATTATTCTTCTTGACGACGGTTCTACGGAAGAGATCCGCAGGCAGAATGATTCGTTGCGAGATAAGAAGTATGTGATTTATCTTCCCCTTATAGAAAACATCGGCACGAGTCGGATACGGAATCGTATTGCAGATTTGGCTTCGGGGGACTGGTTGCTTTTCTTGGACTGTGATGTGACGATCATGAACCAAGATTTTTTGCGCACCTACGAGCAGTGTACGCGCGGGGTAAACGATGTGTTTTATGGGGATGTGTATTATGGCAATAAGCCCACGCATAGGAGTGAGCAGTTGCAATGGCGCACCCAACAGTTGGCACTTCGTCATCGTGCTCGTTTGAGTCGACGTGGGTTGTACGAGTATATTTCAACGGGGAATTTCTTGATCCGTCGTACTCTTTTTGAGTCAATTCACTTCGATGAGAAGTTGACGACGTATGGGCAGGAGGATCAGATCTTTTCTATAGAGCTTAAGAAGAAGGGAACGACGCCGATAAAGATAGACAATCCGGTCAAGCATGAAGACCGAACGATCACTAGCTCGTTTGTGGACAAGATAGAGGATTCGTTGATCAATCTGGTTCGGATTTGGCGAGCAGATGAGGAGTTTCGTCCACAATTGGAGAGAGCAAGTCACCGTCTGCGTACCGCTCGCAGGTTACGTCCTTTGGGTTTAACGGCTCTTTTTCAGCTCTTTTTTGTTCTTTTTGGACGTTCTATTCGTTCGGCTTGTATCCACAGTAAGCTCCCCACGTGGTGTTTTTCATTTTATCAGATGATTTTTCTTATGGTTGCTTTTCGAGCTCCGAATGTAGAGGCGTTTGGCGAAAAGCACAAGGGTAGCGTAAAGGGTGTTGCAGTCTAAAAATATTGACAATTAAGATGAAACGAATTACTGTCATCGGAGCAGGGAATGTGGGTGCGACCCTCGTTTATGAGTTGGTGCGCCGTAGTCTTGCTC
>CAJPTV010000133.1 GCA_905373665.1 Bacteroidia bacterium | reverse complement strand
GGCAAAGAGCGTGCTTGCCCCCCCGCCCTTGTGCTCCGTGTAGTAGTAGAGGGGGAAGCATTGCCCATTTGCCAATAACTGCAAATCTGGCACTACATCGGTTATTAGAGTAGAAAAATCCTTCGTGCCCCCCACTCCACTTGTACAAATCAACAGATTCTCATGTTGTGGCGTTGGGAAAAAGGTTAGCTGTTGATAGGTTCGTTGTATCAAGTTCTTCTGAAAGAGGAGTTGCTGCTTGCAAAATGGGCGATAGAGACTGTGCGAAAAGCGCTCCGCCTCTATAGAGAAAACATCGCCGCGCTTTGCAGCATCCTGAAACATATAAGTCCAAACTATCTGGGTGGGATCATACTTCAAGGAATAGTCCTTGTCGGCAGCAAGGCGCTCCCTTTCTTGGTTGTAAAAGGCGACCATGCGCTCGGCTGTAGCATGTAAATCGCGAGTGCTGAAGTTGTATAGAAACGCATCCTTAGCAGTCGCCACTCCTAGAGAATTTACAACAAACACACTCTCAGTAAGTGTATTACGCTTCTTTTGTGGGGCGAGAGGGGTGAGTGTATCAAAGAGGTCGCCGCGCTGATTGATCCAGTCGTTCTTTGCGTTAGGGGTGATCGGTGTCCACGCTAGGTTCGCATAGCTCTTTGCCTTCTGAATGGTGGCAAGCTTCTGTTCGCGGCTGAGATAGTCGCCGATATCATGGTAGTAGATTTCCCCCTTGGGGAGACGTCGCTCTGCGGGGTAGCGCACTAAGAGAGTGATCGCAATGGGGGTTCTACTGCCAGCATCAAAGATCTTTCCTCCCTCTTTGCGAGATAGTTCGCCACTTGTACGCTGATTGCCGCGGAGGTTGTAGACATAAATCTTATCAAACTCCTCTTGTAGGGATGCGCGGAAGCCGTCTTGCGAATTGCCATCCAGCCACGCGCCGTTCGATATAAAGGCAATGACACCGCCCCGCTCATCCTTCGCAATACGATCCGTTGCCCAACGGAAGGCTTTGATGTAGGTATCGTAGAGGTTTTTAGTGGATGTAGCCATCGACGCCGCTACGTAGGTCTCTTCGATGCGTTTCTCTAGCTTCGGGTAACGCTGGTTTTGCGCGTTGTCATTCGATGATTTCTGCCCCGCCGAATAGGGTGGGTTGCCTATAATGACCCGAATGGGCGTCTGCCGCTGCTTTTCTACTTCATCGGAGTTCTCGCGGAAGAATTCGTTAATGACAAGCCCCTCGTCACTTTCGCTCAGCTGAAAGGTGTCCGTAAGGCAGATGCCGTTGAAGGGGAGGTATTCCTCCTGGGGACATACCGCTTGGAAGACGCTCTCGATGTTCACATCGGCGATGTAGTAAGCAAGCAAGATAATCTCGTTGACGTGTATCTCCGACAGGTATTTGCGCTTCATATCTTCTGGGCGGATGAGCCCCGACTGCAGGAGGCGCGTGACAAAAGTCCCCGTTCCCGTAAAAGGGTCGAGGATGTGTACCCCCTCTTGCGTGAGGGAAGTGTCGAACTCTTTCTTCAAGACGTCGTCTACGGAATGGAGGATGAAGTCTACGCACTCTATGGGCGTGTAGACCGTCCCCAGCTTCTCTACGGTGAGGGGAAAGGCGAGCTTAAAGAACTTCTCGTAGAGGTTCTTAATCACCGTTTGCTTGCCCGCGAGGTTGTCTATTTGCCCGACGTTGGTGCGCACCGAGTGGTAGAATTTGCCAAGCTCGGAGAGGTCTTTGTCCACCGCCTCCCGCGCGAGCAGCTCGACCATCCGTTGCATTGAGGAGGAAATCGAGTTGTTGGTGACGAACTTATACTCGGAAAAGAGGGCTTCAAAGACCGGGCGCGTGATCAGGTGCTGCGCCAGCATCTCAACGCACTGGTCTGTGGTAATCCCCTGATTGATATTTTGCTGGAGGGTTCGCACGAATAGCCCGAACTCGCCCACAAGGGTAGGGTTACCACCGCTGACCAGGCGCTTGATACGCGCGATGTACTTCTTGGCAATCTCGCCCACCTCGGCAGCCCAATTCTCCCAATAGAGGCGTTCGCCACACTTCTCTACGAGCTTGGCATAGATGGCTTGGGTGGTGTTCGGAAATCGGATATCCAGCTGGCTTGTAATGACCTGTGATGAGAGCCCGGTTGTGACCCCTTCGTCGGGCGCGAGGCGGTTCTGCCCAACCCCCGCCTGTCCGAACCCGAGCGAAGCGAAGGTGATTTTAGAAGACTTGTTCACATTGAGCTCGATGGAATTCACAATGGCGTTGAAGTGGTCGTCGTGCGCACGGAGGGCGTTGAGGGTGCTCCACACCGTAGCGAAAGCGTTACCTTGCAAGGCTTCCTCGGGGCTTCCGCCCTCGGGGATCACCACGGGGATAATGACGTAGCCGTATTTCTTCTCGTCAGGTTCGCCGCGCCGAAACGAGCGCATCACGCGCCCCAAGCTCTGCACGACATCCACCTGCGAATTGCGCGCCGAGAGGAAGAGCACCGCGTCGAGGGCGGGGATGTCTACCCCCTCCGAGAGGCAGCGCACGTTGGTGATAATGCGACACTCCTGCGGGTCTTCGGACTCCTCTGCCAGCCAAGCCAAGGCTTCCTGCCTTTCGGAGGCGCCCATGCTCCCGTCTACGTGACGGGTCGCAACACGCACCACCTGCCCTTGTTCGTCCACAGCGAGGCTCTTGTTGTAGGTCTGCGAAACCCTCGGAAAGACCTCGGCAATGTTCTTTGACGTTCCGGGCTCATCGGTTTTACCAATCTTGTAGGTGAATGCGAGGGCACGCCGCATGAGTCGTGGGTCTGCGCGCCAAGTGAGCCCATTGTCGCCGTAAAGCTTTTTCGATAGGGCATTGATGACGCCTATGAGCTTCGCCGTATCGTCGTAGTTAAGCTCTTTGAGTTCGTCGTCTTTTATCTGCTCGAGCAACTCGGCGGGGATCTGATCCTCCGAGATGGTGAGTACCAGCACCTTGTAGTCTGTCAAGATACCCTCCCGCACAGCATAAGCGAAGTTCACACGGTAGAACTCTTCGCCATAGATAGCGGGGTCGTCCATCGAACAGAGGATAAGATTATCCTGCTCCGCCTTCGTTTTGGCACTTGGCGCGTAGAGGCGCGGCGTGGCGGTCATGTAGAGGCGCTTCTTTCCTTGAATAATCTCGTTGTCGTGCACTTTGGTGAAATGACTCTCGTCCTTGGGCGAGATCTTTACGCCCGTCGTGCGGTGTGCCTCGTCGCAAACGATGAAGTCAAAGACCCCGAAAGCGCCTTGACTCTTTTCGAGGAGTGCGCGCTGCGCCTCAGCCACAATCTCGATACTTTGGTAGGTGGAAAAGATCACCACGAGCCCTCTGTAGTTTTGATAAACCTCGAGCTGCCGAATGATAGCTTCGGGATCTGTAGAGGCGGGCAAGGCGAGGTCTACGGGCGTACCAAAGAGTTCGTCTTCGTTGCGCTTTACCTTGCGAGAGGCGTGGCTATCCGAACAAACGCAGATCGCCTTGAGCGGCTCTTCGGCGTCCGCCATCCAGTCGTTCAGCGACTGCCCAAGGAGGGCGATACTGGGGACGAGAAAGAGGACGAGTCCGTGTGCTTTCTCTCCTCCCTGCGCCTTGAGTTCCTGTTCGACGAGCTTTAGGGAGGTAAAGGTCTTCCCCGTCCCGCAAGCCATGATGAGCTTTCCTCTATCTTCCGTAGCGTAGTGCTCGTGAGCGGCTTGGAGTGCCTCGCGCTGGTGTTTGCGGAGCTCTTTCTTTGCCGTGCGTGCCTCTTTGCCTTCTACTCCGTTCCAGAGTTTGTCCCAATCTACTGGCGAGCCCACGAGGTCGGCGAGCTGCACGCGCGTAACGGCTGGGTTCTGATCCTGAATGGCATTCTCTGCCTCTCGCCCCCAGTGGGTGGTCGTACTAATCCAGAGTCGGTGAGCGAAGCGAGTAGCCTTGCCCGTGGTCGGGTCTGTGAAGCTCCTACCCGAGGTGCTGATAAACGTATCTACAACGGGTTTGTCGATTAACGTCGTTGCTGCATAGCACTTGCACTGCACAGCCCAGTAGTCGCCCGTGTGGGTCTTTGCCACGATGTCGATACCCGTATCTCGCCCGCCGAGCTGGTCTCGTGCCGGGAAGTCGTTCCATAGCCATACTGCCTCGAAGAGGTTGGCGTAGGTGGGTGTGGTTTTGAGCCAAGCGACCATGAGATGTTCAAATCGCGTCCCTTTCTCCGTCTCCGTGAGCGATTCTTTTCGCAAGAAGGCTAATATGTCGTGTATGGAAGTCATCTTTGAGCGTTGTGTCTCGTGTTTTCTTTTTGTCAATATAGGACGTTTTTGCGGAATCTATAGTATGTCTCGGAAAGTGGTTCGCTCTCTAAAAGAGACACTGGGGGGGGATGGGGAGTAGAAAAC
>CAJPTV010000132.1 GCA_905373665.1 Bacteroidia bacterium | reverse complement strand
AGACTATCCACGTATACCCTACCCGCAAGACCTAGCAGAATACCGCTTATTTGCCGAACGTGGGGCAAGGTTGCGACGCCTGCACCTGATGGACGAATTGTTAGAGCTGCCCCAAGTGGCTACCTTCGAGGTGGCGGGAAGTAACGAGGTGACCACTGTCCGTTACGAAGAAACCCCTTTGGGTGAAAGAAACGTCCTTGATGGGAACGCCCCCGAGGGGCGCGTATGGATCAACGATACGCAGTATTTCGCCCACGTTCCGCGCCGCATGTGGGATCATTACGTCGGGGCATATCAGCCCGCGCGCCTCTGGTTGCAGAAGCGTGTGGGGCGTCGCCTAGACTTTGATGACGTAAAGTGGTATTTGCGGATGGTGGCGACGATAGCGGAAGAGCTTGAGTTAACAGCACGCTCTGGTCGGTAACGACTCATTTCGTGAGGGTGTGTCAAAATACGATTCTCCCCGTCTTTTGTATGGGCGTAGTGGGTTTTCGCGCGCAAGGCGCGCAGCCTTCCCGATTGTCCCTTTTCAACCGAATGGTGGGGTCCTGTAGGGACGCCGCAGCGCCGCCCTGCAGGGCAGACGCGCTATCTCTCGCCCAATACTTTCCGCGTCACCCCCCGACCTATCCACGCTGAGAGGATGCCGATTCCTGCCCCCGCGAGGGTATCGCCCAGCCAGTGGCGGTTGTGGTAGATGCGTAGGTAGGCCGTGCCTGTGGCTGCAACATACCCCAAGACAGAAAGATACCAGTACTCTGCCCCCAAGCGTTGCCGCAAGAGCTCTGCCCCGACAAAGGCGGTTGCCGTGTGCCCTGAGGGGAAACTATTCCACGTCGAATGGTCGGGGCGCAGCTCAATGCCCATCGCTTTGATACTGTGCACTAGCCCCACCATAAGGGCGATACTACTCGCACTCTCCACAAGGGGGAGCCACTCCCGTTTGCGTACAAGTTGGCTCATATCTAACGCCACAGCGCCCGCCATGGGGACAAACTGTAGCACGTCGTCAACGTAACGTGCACGGTATTCGCGATAGCGCCAACGTTCGCGAATCTCCTTATTGAGTGTAAACCAGTCGAGACGATTGAGGAGAACGCTCCCCCCGATCACCAGCCCCGCAGGTATGCCCCACGAGTACCACGAACCGAAATGCGCCTCGTGCGTCGGGGTCGGGAGCGCAGGGGGAAGCTCCAGCGGCGTGGCATGCAAGCGCAGTTGTGCGCGCAGTTGTGGCACAAGCCCCCATATACACAGAAGCAAAAGAAAGAGGCGCAGTCGTAACATGGTTCTCAACTTCTTTACTATTTTTGTCAAGTAGTAGAAAGGTATAACGATGGCAACGGAAGATAAGAAAGAGTTCTCTATTGATTTGGACGAGGCTATGGCACTCGGTGTCTACTCGAACTTGGCCGTAATCTCTCACTCGAGCTCAGAGTTCGTGATAGACTTCGCGCGTGTCATGCCCGGACACAACGGCGCAAAGGTAGTAAGCCGCGTGGTTATGACGCCCGACCACGTGAAGCGTCTCCTGCACGCCTTAGGCGAGAACGTGCGTCGCTATGAAGCGAACTTTGGTGAAATAGACCTCCACGACGGCGGAGATTCCAATCCCTTTATCAGTGCTATAAGCAAGTGTGATGCCTAGTAGAGGAGCACGCAGCTCCTCTGCTCCATCGCCCACCTCCCCCTCTCCCGATAAGCTCTCACCCGTTATTGCACAGCACTGGCGGGTGTTCTTACTTGTGGTCGTCGCGCTGAGTGCCCTGCTGATGTGGCTGACCTTTGACCCGAAGGTCAGCATCGGGGGCGACGACTCTTGGTATTTGCTTGCTGCCCAAGACTTCTGGAACGGCATTGCTTTCCCCTCGTGGCACGGCGCTTTTTATTCTATCCTACTGAGTCCCCTGATTGCACTGTGGGGGCTTGCCCTTGTGCCCTTGAAGCTCCTTTCGGTGCTCTTTGCCCTAGCGAGCGTATGGATTTTGGGCGTAGCCTTCCGCAAACGCCTTGCGCCGCTCCCTTGGTTGTGCGGGCTTACGCTGTGTGCTATCACCCCGAGTTTCGTGATACTCGGGAGTACCACCTACAGCGAACCCCTCTTCCTCCTCCTCCAAAGTGGCATTTTTTACGCCCTCTTTACCTACGAAGCCTTACCCGCAGAAGAGAAAAACGCGAGAAAGGGCTTTATTTGGCTTGTTGCGCTAGGCGTCCTTACTCTTTTACTTGCTTTGACGCGAAACGTAGGATATGGGGCATTCCTTGCGCTTTTAATCTATTTCTTTGCCGTCGCGCGAGACAAGATTCGTGGGGCGCGGGTCTTTGGGGTTACTTTCTTAGGGCTATTGCTGCTGTTTAATCTCTACCGACGCCTCTGGTGGGGCGTGACCGATGCTTCGTTTAGCGGACAGCTAGCGCGTGCCCTACAAGTCGATTTTTACAACGCTGCCGCGGGGCAAGAAGATTTCTGGGGGATGCTCACCCGCTTTGCTCTTAACTGCAAACAGTACCTCGGCTATCACAATTTCCACTTCCTCGGCTTTCCCGTCACCTTCACCTCCTATTGGACTGTTACGGTGCTCCTCGTGGCGCTCCTGCTCTTTTTACTTGTCAAAAGTTGGCGACGTGAGAAGACGCTGACCCTACTGGGTATCTACCTTGCAGCCATGTATGGGGTCACCTTCATTACGCAGCAAGTCTCGTGGAACCAAGAGCGTCTGGTCTTGGTCTACTTCCCGCTTTTCCTCTTTTTCGTCCTCGGGGGCATACTCTATTTCTTGCGACACGCGGGGTTGCGTGTGGGGGTGTTGGTGCTCTTTTTCATCTCGTTCTTTGCGCTTTTGTTCCAAACAGGGCAGCGGGTGGATGTGCTGCGTATCCGTGCCAATCTGCAGGGCGACCGTTATGCGGGCTATACCCCCGACTGGGAAAGCTACCTCAAGATGAGCGAATGGGTGGGGACGCACCTCCCAGATTCGGTCGTGGTGGCGTGTCGTAAGCCCAATAACTCGCGCATTTATGGCAACCGTCCCTTCTTTGGCGTATTCAAACTCCCGGGTGAGGACGCTGCCTCCATCCGAGACTACCTCGACGCGAACCATGTCGCCTACGCGATGTGTGGACGCCTGCGGCGCTATACCGAGCAGCGAACCGACGAGTTTATCAACACGATGCACATCATGCTGAGCTACGTCTTGCGCGAACAGCCCGATTACCTCGAGCTCGTGCACTACGAGGGATCGAGCGAACCGACCTTTCTCTTCAAAATACACCGCGAGGCGCGGAGTGGCTCGGTCGATGATCAGCGTCAGCGTCTTCAGTCAGGGCTCTATGTCTATCAAGACAACCCCGAAGCCTACTATCGCCTTGCGAATCTGAGCCTAGCCGAACGACGCCCCGACGAGGCACATGAGTATCTTCTCGAAGCGATAAAGCTCTTTGAGGCGGAAAAGCTCCCCCTCCCCCCAGCCCTTCGTGAAACGCTCGGGATGATCCGCTTCGCTAAAGGAGAGTTCGATGTCGCGATTGCCGAGTTTGAGGCACTGACCCAAGAGTACCCGACCGAGGCGCGTCTTTGGTACAACCTCGGGGTTTGTTACCAACGTATAGGCGATCCGCGTGCTGCCGCCTGTCTTGCCCGCGGACAACAGGGAGAAGGAGCACCACAATGATAGCAGGACAGCGCGTCGTAGTGGTCATGCCCGCCTACAATGCCGCAACGACCTTGGCGCGTACGGTGGCGGAGATCCCTCGTGATATTGTTGACGACATCGTCTTGGTCGACGACCGCAGTAGCGACGACACCGTGACCGTGGCTGCCTCCCTTGGGTTAACCCACGTCCTCCAACACGAGCAGAACCGTGGTTATGGTGGGAATCAAAAGACCTGCTATGACTATGCGCTCAGTCTCGGTGCGGATATCATTGTTATGCTTCACCCTGACTATCAGTACACTCCGCTGCTTATCCACTCCATGGCGTATATGATAGCCCATGGGCTTTACCCCGTCGTGCTCGCTTCGCGCATCCTAGGGGGGGATTGTCTTAAGGGCGGTATGCCGCGTTACAAATACATTGCTAACCGCTTTCTCACCTTCTTTGAGAACCTGTTTTTGGGCGAGAAGCTCAGTGAGTATCACACGGGTTACAGAGCCTACGCGCGTCAGGTGTTAGAGCGCATCCCCTATCACGACAATAGTGACGACTTTATCTTTGACAATCAGTTTCTTGCTCAGTGCTTTGGTCATGGTTTCCGCATCGGTGAGGTCAGCTGTCCCACCAAGTATTTCAAGGAGGCTTCTTCCATCAACTTTGCCCGAAGCGTGAAATACGGCTTGGGAGTCCTAGGGGTCTCGCTCGCCTATCGTTTCCTAGGCAGATACCGGTCCTAAGGGCGGACGGCCCGTGGTGAAGGAGAGTCGTGGGATAGGGCGGGGGTGGGTCC
>CAJPTV010000131.1 GCA_905373665.1 Bacteroidia bacterium | reverse complement strand
TCCTGCGTGATGGTTAATTTTAGCTCCTTCTCCGTCTCTGCCTGCTTAAACGTCATTACTACTGTGCGCGGCGTAGTTGCTTCGTTCTTTGCCACTGTGAAGGTTACTGCCTGCGAGCCTGTACCTGTCTTAGCTGAAGCCGTCAGCCACGTTACGCTACTGTCATAGTCTAGCGTCCACGCCTTATCAGAAGTGACGTTCACGCTCGGTGCGCCGCCTGCCGCTACGACATTAAGCGTCGGTGCGCTAAGCGCGAAGCTCGGGCTACTTCCTCCTTCAGAGACATTTACCGTGCACTGTGCTGTTTTGCCCCCGTCCTCTGTGGTAATAGTTATCGTGGCTGTACCTGCCCCTACCGCAGTGACCAATCCTTTGCTATCCACGGTTGCTACGCCTTCGTCATTGCTATTGCAAGTGTAGTTCTTATTGGTGGCTGTGGCTGGTTCTACTGAAATAGTAAGCTGTTGCGTTTCGCTCTTCCTCAAGTCTACTGTCGTAGGCGTTACCTTTACCCCCGTCACGACAACAGAACTTGCTTCCCTTTCTACCTTCACCTCTTTCGCCACATTCTCCTCGGCATCGACTACGGCGTGTTTGTCAGCCTTCCACTCTGCGCCTTTGGGGGCTATTATCTGACACTCCTCTAGGGTGAACGTCTTGAGCTTTACAATAGCCGCCTCGCTCCCCTTAGCTGTTACCGTAGCATTCTTGATGATAAGAGTTTCGTTCTTATTGCCATCAAATCCCGCAATGCCCCAGTATCCAGTCGCTTTAAGCGTGATGTTGGACATCGTAGCGGTGGCGTTGTAGAGATAAATAGCGGCATCATCAAGACTTTCTATCGTAAGAGAACCATTGCCTTCAATCGACACAGAAGCTGTACAAGCCAAAGCTGAGGAGTTGGCTGCCTTTAACAGATTCGTACCTGATACCTCAATCTTCAACCCCTCTATACCACTCCGAATGGCATTTGCATATCCTCCTATCTCCACAACTACATTTTTCATCGTCAGCGTTTTCTTGGATGGGTTATATTTGAACTCACCGCCCGCTGCCACTGTAACGCCTTTAATCTTGCTTAAATCACTGTAATTGTGCCTTGTGAGTTGCGTGCCTGCTATAGTGAGCTCGTACGTCAATACAGGCTCTATCTTCACCTCCTCCGCCACATTCTCCTCGGCATCTACTACGGCGTGTTTGTCAGCCTTCCACTTACCACCTTCGGGGGCTATTATCCGCCCTTCCTCTAGGATAAAGGTCTTGAACTTAGCAATAGCAGCCTCGCTCCCCTTAGCCGTTACCATAGCATTCCTGATGACAAGTTTTTCTTTATCACCGTCTTCTCCAACAACACCCCATTTCCCAGTCGCTTCGAACGTGAGGTCGGAAATAATAAAGGTCGTACCACCAACGAAAACCGCTGCGTCATCGCTGCTGACTACGGTAAGATAACCATTGCCCTCAAGCCTTGTCGAAGCGCGACAACTCAAGGCTGTAGCCGTTGTCGTTTTGAGACTGTTAATACCCAATACCTCAATTTCCAGCCCTTTTAACCCTTTATTCTCAATGGCATTTATGTTTCCTCCTGACACGGTTACCCCCTTCATCGTCAGTATATTCTTGGCAGGGTCATATTTGAACTCACCCCCCACGGCTACCGTAACGCCTTTAATCCCGCTTAAGTCATTGCAATTGACATTGGTAACTTGTTCGCCTGCGATGTAGAGCTCGTACTTCACAACGGGCATTATCTTCACCTCCTTCGCCACATTCCCTCCAGCATCGACTACGGCTTTTTTCTCATCATTCCACTCTGCGCCCTCGGGGGCTACTATCTGACATTCCCCTTCTAGGGTGAAGGTCTTGAAATCATACATAGCCCCCTCTGTCCCCTTAGCCGTTACCGTAGCATTCTTGATGATGAGGGTTTCTTTATCTCCTTTCTCTCCGACAATGCCCCACTTCCCAGTCGCTTCAAGCGTGATGTCGGAAATAGTAAGGGTCGTGCCCTTAACGAAAACAGCGGTACTATAGCTGCTTACTATAGTAAGAGAACCATCGCCTTCAAGCTTTGTAGCAGCAAGACAGTTCATAGCTCTCCAACTGCTCGCTTCTAAACGATTCGTACCCGTGATCTCTATTTTTAGTCCCTCTATGTTTTCATTCCGAATGAGCTGATCTCTATCGTAATTGATTGTTACATCTTTCATCGTCAGCGTTTTCGTGCCTGGGTTGTATTGGAATTTTCCTTCTGGGGCTACCTTAACCCACGCAAGCTTGCTTAAGTCCCTGCAATTGAGCTCTGAGACTTGAGTGCCTGCTATGTAGAGTCCGTACCCTACAGTGGGCTCTATCTTCACCTCCTTCGCCACGTTCCCTCCAGCATCGACTACGGCGTGTTGGTCATCATTCCACTTACCACCTTCGGGGGCTATTATCTGACACCCCTCTAAGGTGAAGGTCTTGAGCTTTGCAATAGCCGCCTCTGACCCCTTAGCTGTTACCGTAGCATTCTTGATGATGAGGGTTTCGTTCTGATTGGCATCAAATCCAGCAATGCCCCAGCCCCAGTATCCCGTCGCTTCGAGTGTGATGTTGGAAATCGTAAGGGTCGTACCCTTAACGAAAATAGCTGCATTACTGCTACTTGCGACAGTAAGAGAGCCATTGCCTTTAATTTCTGTAGAATTGTGACAGTTCAAGGTTGCCCTACCTGTCGTTTTTAGACTGTTAGTCCCCGATACCACAATTTTTAGCCCCTCTATGCCTTCATTCCAAATTGCATTGATACCATCGCCTACCGACACGGTAACATCCTTCATCGTCAGCGTTCGCTCGGCTGGGTCATATTTGAACTCGCCGCCCGCGGCTACCGTAACCCCTTTAATCCTGCTTAAGTGCTTGCTATTGGCGTATGTGACTTGCGTGCCTGCTATGTAGAGTCCGTAATCTGCAATGGGTACGATTTGCACCTCCTTCGCCACATTCCCTCCAGCATCGACTACGGCGTGTTTTTCTTCGTTAAACGTACCTCCCTCGGGAACTACGATTCCGCAGCCCGAGGTGATAAGCGAAGCAAGGTTTATAATGCCACCTTCTGAGCCTTTTGCTATGATTTTCGCCTTCTTAAGGGTGAGTCTTTTCATCAGACGTGCGCTTCCACTCAATCCGTGCACCCCGGTCGCTTCGATGGTGACATCGGAAATGGAGAGACTATGGTTGTTTTCGACAAACACAGCATCTGTCTGGCTGCTCACTCGAAGAAGTCCACTACCTACCATCTCGGTAGGAGCTCCTATAGTCAAAGCTGACCAATGGGTAGACTCTAAGCGATTCATGCCCAATACCTCAATTTTCAACCCATCTACGTCTCTATTCAGAATCGCTGTTTTATTCCCTGCCAACACGGTCACCCCCTTCATCGTCAGCTTCTTCGTCGCAGGGTCGTAGCGGAACTCGCCGCCCAAGGCTAGCGTAACGCCTCCAATTCTGCTTAAGTCATTGCAATTCGCATTGGTGACTTGCGTGCCTGCTATACTGAGTTCGTACGCCACTACGGGCTCGATCTTCACCTCTTGCGCCTTATTCCCTCCAGCATCGACTACGGCGTGTTGGGCATCACTCCACTCAGCCCCCTCGGGGGCTACTATTTGACACTTCCCTAAAGTTAAGGTTCTGAGATCACCAATAGCCATCTCTGACCCCTTAGCTGTTACGGTAGCATTCTTAATGATGAGAGTTTCGTTCTGAATGAAATCTTTTCCAGCAATGCCCCATTTCCCAGTCGCTTCGAGCGTGATATTGGAAATGGTAAGGGTGAGGAACTTAACGAAAACAGCGGCCTCATTGCTATTTGCTACAGTAAGCGAACCATTGCCTTCAATCTCTGTAGAAGTGCGACAGACCAAGGTTGCACTATTTGTCGTTTTTAGACTGTTAGTACCCGATACCTCTATTCTTAGTCCCTCTATATCATTCACAATTGCACTTTTACCATTGCTTAGCGATACGGTAACCTCCTTCATCAGCAGCATTTTCTTGGCTGGGTCGTATTTGAACCAACCATCCTCGGTCACCCAAACACCCTTAATCTTGCTTAAGTCATTGCAATTGGCATCGGTAACCTGTGTGTCTGCAATATAGAGCCCGTAATTCTCCGCCATTGCGGGCGAGAATGAGAACATAAACAGCACCATAAGTACTGCCGATAACAGCCCATAGCCTGTGTAGAATTTCTGTTTATTCATAACGCTAGACCTCCATTACTTTAGGTTTATACACGAATCTTACTCTCCACGGACAAAGTAACAAAAAGTCAACAAAAAGAGCAGCATAATTGCAGAAAATACCTAGGTCCTTAGGGCGGACGGCCCGGGGTTGAGGAGAGGTGAGGGAAACGGAGGCGCAAGCGGGGCTAGGAGGGTGTGTCAAAACACAACACCATTTTTCGCATCGATTC
>CAJPTV010000130.1 GCA_905373665.1 Bacteroidia bacterium | reverse complement strand
TGCTGCTGGAGGAATGAAGAGAGGGGGGGCTTACACACTTTTACAGACACTACCAAGCGAAACGTTGTGGCAGAGGAGTGTCGGCACGACCCGCCCGTCACTTGTTTGCACTTCTGCGTCTTGCTCGGCTACGACGTGTAGGATTACGGCATTGTAGCGCGTGTCGTAGTGGTGTCCATGCGAAACCCATTCGCTGGCACGCCAATGCATTTCGACCGCCCCTGCCCAACAGACGCCGTCTATTTCGAGCCGTGCGTCGAGGAAGTCGGGGCCAGCATCGCCGTTGTAGTGCCCTACCTCTAGGAGCTTGATGGGCTTCCCTTCTGTGGTGAATAGGGCTTCGTCGCATTGCGGGAGTGTCTCCCAGAGTGTGTATAAGAGTTTCTCGC
The DNA here is from genome assembly GCA_905373665.1 of Bacteroidia bacterium. Classification (GTDB taxonomy): domain Bacteria; phylum Bacteroidota; class Bacteroidia; order Bacteroidales; family CAJPTX01; genus Bacteroides_D. Next base: position 4,165 of record CAJPTV010000130.1, on the reverse strand, counting down.
GCTCCATTCGCCGTTTCTGTCTTCCACACAAATGTAGGGAATTGTGGAGGTATCGTCCCGCTCTTTTCTCTTTATCTTTTCCTAAATAACGTAGTCGGCGAAGCGTCGCGACTGGGGCTTGACTCCCTGTTGCGTGTACATTGCGTGTACATTGCGCGTACATTGCGCGTACATTGCGCGTACAAAGAGGGTAGATTTTCGGGGTTACGAAAGGGCTGTTTTTATAGATAGTCGTCTATTTATTTTAAGGATTATTCTTGTTACCGTTATGAAAATTAGCATTATGAATTCGTAAAGTACGTGTAGCGATGAGGTGGCGATCTTGGGGGTGGATTTTCGAGTCACAAGACGTTGTTTTCTCTTAAATGTAGCCACTCTAAATTTCCGTGCGTGGGGAAAAAAGTTAGAGAAGATGGGAAATCCGCCCTACCTTTGTTGCAAAATTTTCTACTTAGGGTAAGTTTGATAATACGATACGGGATATGGGAGGAGGAATCTTTAGCAACTCGGTGGGGCACAAGCTCGTGATGGCGGTCTCGGGGCTCTTTTTGGTGCTCTTTCTCTTGGTACACTTGAGTATGAACCTGACGCTCGTGCTCAATGATGTGCATCTGTTTGGGCACCATTGGGCAAAGGGAGAGCTGTTTAACACGGGGGCGCACTTTATGATCTCGACGCCGCTGATTCGTCTGATGGAGCCTCTGTTGGCGGCAGGGTTTATATTCCATATTGTTTATGCGACGTGGCTCACGGTGCGTAACCGCCGGTTTCGCCCGGTGGGGTATGCGGTGCGTTCGGGGAATCATCTGACCTCGTGGTCGTCGAAGAATATGTACATCCTAGGGGCTGCGATATTGCTATTCCTCGTGCTTCATATTTGGAACTTTTTCTATCGCTTCCGTTATACGGAGATGCCTCAGACGGTGGTGAATGGGGTGACGATGGACGACTCTTTCACGGTCGTTTCGGCGCTTTTTGAGGGGAGTGTGATTTACTGTGTTATCTACATGGTGGCGGGGCTTGTCCTCGGGTTGCACCTTTCGCACGGTTTTTGGTCAGCGTTTCAGACGGTGGGTTGGAACAACGTGCGTTGGATTTCGCGCCTGCGTGTCATTTCCACGATAGTGGCGATTGCGATGGGAGTGGGGTTTGCCATCATCCCGCTGTATTTCTTGGTAGTCCGTTAAACGTCAAAGATTTGGAGTAAATGAGTGTGGTATTAGATTCGAAAGTGCCAGAAGGACCTTTGGCGGAGAAATGGGATCGGCACAAAGCGACCCTTAAGTTGGTGAACCCAGCGAACCGTAAACGCCTAGACATCATCGTCGTGGGGACGGGGCTCTCGGGCTCGACGGCTGCTTCGGCGCTCGGGGAGTTGGGGTACAACGTCAAGGTATTTTGTTTTCAAGATTCCCCGCGAAGGGCGCATTCGGTAGCAGCGCAGGGGGGAACGAATGCGGCAAAGAACTATAAGAACGATAACGACAGCGTGTATCGTCTCTTTTACGATATGCTCAAGGGGGGCGATTTCCGTTCTCGCGAGGCGAATGTTTACCGCGCTGCGCAGGTGAGTAACGACGTGATCGACCACTTTACGGCAGTGGGGGTACCCTTTGCGCGCGATTACGGCGGACTTATCGAGAACCGTTCGTTTGGTGGTGTGCAGGTTTCGCGAACCTTTTATGCACAAGGGATTACGGGGCAGCAGTGTCTGCTTGGGGCGTATAGTACGCTTAACCGGCAGGTGGCTAAGGGGACGGTGACCGTTTATTCGCGCCGCGAGATGATGAACATCGTGGTGGTGGATGGGCGTGCGCGCGGGATTATCACCCGTAACCTCGTTACTGGAGAGCTTGAGCGCCATAGTGCGCATGCGGTGGTTTTAGCCACGGGGGGGTATGGGACGATTTACTACTACTCGACCCTCGCGCTCAATAGCAATGGTTCGGCGGCGATGACCGCGTACCGCAAGGGGGCGTTCTTTGCCAACCCGAGCTTTATACAGATACACCCGACGGGGTTGCCGATGCTCAATGAGTTTCAGAGCAAGTTGACCCTTATGAGTGAGTCGTTGCGTAACGACGGGCGTATTTGGGTACCGAAGAAGAAGGGCGACACGCGCAAACCGACGGAGATCCCCGAGGAGGAGCGTGACTATTATCTCGAGCGGCGTTATCCAGCCTTTGGTAACCTTGTGCCGCGCGACGTGGCTTCGCGTGCTGCGAAAGAGCGTTGCGATGCAGGCTATGGTGTGGGGCCGACGGGGCAGAGTGTCTACCTCGATTTTTCTGAAGCACTCGGGCGTTTGGGTGAAAAGGTGTTGATGGAGCGGTACGGTAATCTTTTCGAGATGTATGAGAAGATTGTCGGCGAGTCGCCGCTTAAGACCCCTATGCGGATTTACCCTTCGGGGCACTACACGATGGGGGGGCTATGGGTGGATTATAACCTGATGACCACCATTCCGGGGCTCTTTGCTATTGGGGAGAGTAACTTCTCAGACCAGGGGGCGAACCGTTTGGGTTCGGCATCGCTGATGCAGACCTCGGGGGATGGGTATTTTATCATTCCTTATACGATAGCGAACTACTTGTCTGATCAGATTCGTGTGCCGCGTTTTGATACGAAGACCAAAGAGTTTGAGGAGGCGGAGGCAGAGGTACGTGCGCGGATTGACCGCTTGATGGGGGTGAAGGGTACGAAGTCCGCAACCTCTTTTCACAAGCGTTTGGGGAAGATTATGTGGGAGTATTGCGGGATGTCTCGCAACGAGGCTGGTTTGAAAAAGGCGCTTGAGGAGCTTAGTGCGTTAGAGGCAGAGTTTTGGAAAGACCTTCGTATTTTGGGGACAGACCAAGGGATCAATCAGGATTTGGAGAAGGCAGGGCGTGTGGCAGACTTCTTTGAGATTGGGCGGTTGATGTGTCTTGATGCGCTGAACCGTACGGAGAGCTGTGGGGCGCACTTCCGTGAAGAGTCGCAGACGGAGACGGGGGAGGCGAAGCGTAACGATGCGGAGTTCTCGTACGTATCGGCTTGGGAATATAAGGGTAAGGAGTTGCCCGAGCTACACAAAGAGCCGCTTACGTTCGAGTTTGTGAAGTTGGCAGAACGGAGTTACAAGTAGGCGAGAAAGGAGATTAGGACGATGGACATTACACTCAAGATATGGCGTCAGGAGAACCCTAAGGCAAAGGGGCGGTTTGAGAAGTATCCGCTCAAGAACGTCGTGCCCGACATGTCGTTTCTCGAGATGTTGGATTATCTCAATTCGGAGCTTCTTACGCAGGGGATAGAGCCTGTGGCTTTTGACCATGACTGTCGGGAGGGGATTTGCGGTTGTTGTAGTCTTTTCATCAACGGTAAGCCGCACGGGCCAGAGACGAAGACGACGACCTGTGAGTTGCACATGCGTTCGTTTAAGGATGGGGCGACGATCACCGTAGAGCCGTGGCGTGCAGGGGCATTCCCAGTGATAAAAGATTTGATCGTCGACCGCAATGCCTTTGAGAAGATACAGCAGGCGGGCGGTTTTATTTCGACCAACATTGGGGCGGCGCAGGATGCGAATGCGATACTCGTTCCCAAGCACAAGGCCGATGAGGCGATCCTCGGGGCGAGTTGTATTGGTTGTGGTGCTTGTGTAGCGGTTTGTAAGAATGCGTCGGCGATGCTTTTTGTATCGGCAAAGGTGTCGCAGTATGCGTTGTTACCTCAGGGGCGTCCAGAGGCTGAAATCCGAGTACAGCGGATGATCGCGAAGATGGATGAGCTGGGTTTTGGCGGTTGTACGAATACGCGCGCTTGTGAGGCCGAGTGTCCGAAGGGTATCTCCATTGCACACATCGCGCGTCTGAACCGCGAGTTCGTGGTGGCGAAGTTGAGGCGCTAGTGCTAAGGGCGCGCGGCCCGTGGTGAAGGGTCCTCACGCTGGACGGGGTTCTTAGGGCGGACGGCCCGTAGTGGAGGAAGAGCGTGCAAGCGTAAGTGTTGTTAGGAGGGAAAGGATTGCCTTTCGGCGCAAGCGTTGCTAGGATAAAAGTTAGGATTATCCATCACCATGGGCGGCGCGCCCTCAGGACCGCCCTTAGCAACCGAATGGTGGGGTTACGGGGTCCTGTAGGGGCGCAGCATGCTACGCCCTGCGCCGCAAGGCGCATAATGA
>CAJPTV010000129.1 GCA_905373665.1 Bacteroidia bacterium | reverse complement strand
CCTGCGTATCCCCAGCCGTGAAACGCTCGATAAAGCGCTTCATCGTCCCCATCATGTAGGTCAGGCGCTTAAACACGATGATGATCGTGATTATCACCACCAAGAAGAAGATCGCCCCAAAGAGCCACGATCGCCACCAAATACGCTCCAGCGGCGCAAGGAGGTCTTTTTCTGGCGTCACCAAGATACTCTTGTAAGGGTAGCTCCCCACGGACATCCATGCCATCTCGACACGCTCGCCGTGCCACAGCGCATGTTCTTCATACCCACTCGCCGAACGGAAAGGGGACTCCCCCGAAGCCCCCTCGAAGATCTTACGAAACTCCTTCTCGATATAGTCATGGTTCGTAGCAAAGGCTACATGCCCCGCAGAGTCCACGATAAAGATCTCCGTCCCCTCGGTCATCTTCGCAAGAGCGAGTTCGTCAGTAACCACCTTAGGCTCAATGGCGAAGCTCACCAGCCCGAGGGGGTTACGTACGTCGCCAATGGTTACGTTCACAAAGAAGAGCGTCTTGCCAATCACCTCGTCATGGTCGTAATTGAGGTGGATAGGCTCTCCGCGCCGCAGGTGTTCGAAGTAAAACTGATGCGAACTCTCCTTACTGTTGGGGTTGAGGGTGTGCTGCACCTCGAGGTTTTCATTCATATACTCGAGGGTGGCGTGGTTCACCATGTTGATATTGGGGAAACCAAGCTTGTGGAGCGAACGGAGCTTGTGGATGACCATCTGACGCAACGCCGTGTCGGACGCCCCACCAGCAAGATAGCGTATCAATAAGGGGTCTTCGCGCAGCATCTTACTCAGCGCATGCGTGGTAGAGAGCATCGAAGCGAGGTTGCCGTTCGCCACCCGCAAGTAAGCCTCGCTTTTCACGTCCCGCACGTCAGAGAGCCAACGTTCTCTCGCCGAGTTGTAGATGCTAAGAGAAGAGACGATGCCTAGGAATACCATCCAAATACCAAAGATGAGCACCATCTTTAGTAGTAACCCGCCGCGTTTCATTGTATAGTGAACTATGTTTCCTTATAAAGACAATAGGGGGGCTCTCAAGAAGAGCACCGCCTCTAAGTCTTCCCCCCAATTGTCTTCTGTGGTTTGCCCTCTAGAAAGTTCGGAATAAGTTCACAAAGGTATAAAGAATAGTGTCTGCTGGTTCAGAGAACTCCTATTTTACATGCAAAACAAATTAGTGTTTTCCGACCAATGCCTCCACGCTCTCCGAGAGGCGCGAAACCTCCTCCTCGATAGAGTGCACGAGGCGTTCGAAGCGTTCGGAGATCGCCGTTTCGTTATCCGCATTCTGCATTGAAGGCAAGAATATTGGTCTGCTAACGCGTTAACCTTCCACCTAGGCGACCCAAAAAAAGACGGGCGCAACGCCGTGCACCCGTCTCATATCACTAATGGTCTGGTCTACAACTGTCTCACTGGTGTGGGACGTCTAGAAACCGAACAGCTCTTCGATCTTCACTTCCTTGACCTTACCCAACTTTTCGAGGGTAGGGCGGTCGGTCTTTTGTGGGTCGCCCAGTACGGCGTAGTCATACACCAAGGGCTTTACCGAGCTCTTTTGGAACTCTACCACGTCCTGCATCCGGAGCTTCGGTACGGCGTTGTACACCACCTCGTCGATGCTCTTTTCTACCCCAAGGTTCTTAAGGTAGAAATAGAGGTTAGGCATCGAGCGTCCGTCGAAACGCTTAGTGCGCAACTGCTCGAGGATACCGTTCTTGGCCACCTCAAACGCCTTGTCTGACTCGGGCATATTAAGAAGAATCTCGTTGAAGGCAGCTATCGCATCTGGTAGCTTATCTGCCTGCGTACCGATGTAGGAATAGAGGTAATAGGGGTCTTCCTTGCGGCTTGGCGTACGGTACACCGAGAAGGCACTGTAAGCCAAAGCACGCGCCTCGCGGATCTCTTGGAAGACAATCGCGTTCATCGAGCCACCAAAATACTCGTTGTACAGGCGACGTACAGCAGCCTTGTTCACATCGTAGCGTTCGTCGGAGTTACCGTAGTGTGACAAGAAGATCTGGTTCGCCTCGGGGAAGTTCACCACATAGACCTGCGACTCGCCCTGTGGAATGCGTGCCTTAAAGTCGTGGAGCTGCTTAGGCAACTCTGCCAAGGTGGCGGGCGCAGGGTGTGTCGCGTTGAGCACCTTCGTCAAATCGCCCTTAGCGCTCGGGGTGAAGGCTACGACGGTGTGCGGCATGTCAAACAAGGAAGCGATTTCCTTAACCAAATCCTCGGGCTTCTGAGCCTTGAGCTCCTCGTTAGAGAGTACGCTATTGGTGGGGTTCTTAGGTCCGTACTGCACGTATGCGTAAAGCGCACCAAAGACACCCTTAGGGTCTAGGAGCTTGTCCGCACGCCCCTTGAGCACAGCCTGTATAAACTCGTTGTACTTTTCAGCATCGGGCACGAGCGAACGGAGGTGTTCTTCTACGAGGGCGAGCGTCGGTTGTACCTCTTCGTTCAAACCGTAGATGGTGAGGTAAACGTTGTCGTCGCTTGTGGAGAGTCCGTAGCCAGCCCCGAGTTCGTAGAGCTTGCTGTTAAAGTCCACAAGGCTATACTTCGACGAGGAGAGGTACTGTGCGTACTCTGCTGCGAGCCCGATGGTACGGCTGTGCTTTGCGCCAAACTCGAAGCGATAGGTGATTTCAAAGAGCCCGTTCACATTGTTCTTCGAGAGGATAACGTCTACCCCCTTGCGCAAGTTAAAGAACTGCAGTTCCTTCTTTGGGTTAGCGAAAACGGGCTTAACGGGCGAGGGATTGGAGTTCTGGATGCGGCGCACGAAGTCGCTCACCGAGTCACGGTTCATCTGGATGGGCGTGATTGCAGGCTTCGCAATCCCCACCACTGAGGTATTGTCGCCCTGACGCTTGTAGCAAACTGCATAGCCGTTGAGCGAGAGGTACTTGTTCGCAAAGTCGACAATCTCCTGCTTGGTCACCTTGCGCATCTTGTCTAACATAGCGACCTGATCTTTCCATGGGTGCTTGGAGAGGAACGAGTTAACCATGATGTCTACACGTGCCTTGTTCGACTCGAGCTCGCGCTGCTGTGCATACTCGCGGTTGCGAACGATGGACTTGAGGAGCGACTCGTCAAAATCGCCCTTGCGGACACGTTCGATTTGCTCAAGAATGAGGTCACGCGCCTCTTCGAGCGACTGCCCTTGGAGGGGCACGACGATCGTCGCAAGGAGGTCATAATCTACCATATCGAAGTGGAAGACCTGCGCGCCGAGTGCCTTAAGCTTGAGGTTAATCTCTTGGTCGAGAAGCCCAGCCTGTCCGTTAGAGAGGAGGTCGCTAAGGATGGCTACCAGATGCGTCTCGTCAGAAGCCGTCCCCGGCATACGCCATGCCACGGCGGTCATCTCCTGCTGCTTGCCGTAAACGTTGGTTTCGACAATCCGACTGAGCGGGGGGAGCGCTGGTGCCTTGAGGACGGGCAGTTTCTCGTTAGTGCCCATATCACCGAAGTACTTTTCGATGAGGGCTATCGTCTTTTCAGGGTTGAGGTCTCCGGCTAGGCAAATCGCGATGTTGTTAGCCACGTACCACGTCTTGTAGTGATTGATAATGTTAACGATAGAGGGGTTCTTAAGGTGCTCTTGCGTACCGATGGTGGTCTGCATCCCGTAGGGGTACTTGGGGAAGAGGCTATGCATGAGCGAGTCGATGACGCGCGTCACGTCGTTGTCCATAGTCTGGTTCTTCTCTTCGTAGACGGCTTCGAGCTCGGTATGGAAACCACGGATGATCATATCCTTGAAGCGGTCAGCTTGAATCTCGCACCAGTTCTCTAGCTGGTTTGAGGGGATGTCTTGCACGTAGACCGTCTGGTCAAACGACGTGTAAGCGTTTACGGCCTGCGCCCCGATGGTAGCCATGAGTTTGTCAAACTCGTTCGCAATGAGGTAGGAGGAAGCGGCGTAAGAGACGCTGTCAATGACGCGATAGAGCGCCACACGCTGCGCCGAATCGGTAGTGTGGCGGTATTGTTCGTAAAGCTTGGTAATCTGGTCCAAATAGGGCTTCTCGGCTTCGTAGTTCATAGTCCCGTAACGGGGCGTCCCCTTGAACATCAGGTGTTCGAGGTAGTGCGACAAGCCCGTGGTTTCGGCAGGGTCGTTCTTACTCCCCACACGCACCGCGATATTGGCTTGGATGCGCGGCTTACTCTTGTTCACCGAAAGATAAACCTTCAACCCGTTGGAGAGGGTGTAAACCCGCACCCCGAGCGGATCGCCCGGTACGGCAGCTTCCATCTTGGTCTCTTGTGCGAAAGAAACCAGCGGCATTAAACAAAAAAGGAGCAGCGACAGCGCAAGACTGGCTACTCCGAACAGATGTAATCTCTTCATACTACTTGGAATGAACTGTTATAACACATTCACCACAAAAGTAGTATTTCCTATCTATTTAGCCCCCATTTCGTAAGAATAAGGTATTGGTAAGCTTTTCGTGGCGCACCGTCCGCTAGGTAAATCACCCCGCACTCGCGAAAGCCATAACTGCGCGCTAGGTGTTGCATGCGGTGGTTGTCGTGGTGGGTATCGAGGCGGAGGTCACAACGGAAAGTCTCTCGTGCCCAGTCGAAAAGGAAGTGCGCCACCCCGTGATGCCTACCGTCGCTCGCCAAGCTGTGAAAGGTGACGTACGGGGCATCGCGTAGCCATGCGCCCTCGATAAAGGAATAGGTAGGGTCGGGCGTCTGTAGGAGCACGAAGGTGGCAAAGCGCCTCCCCTGTTCTTCGACAACGTAGGTAGTGCCGCGGAGGATGTGCTGCCGCACCGAGTCGATGGTATGGGTGCTTTCCGTCCACTGATGGCAGTTGCCGTGATACTGTCCTAAAAAAGTGTGTAAGCTCCATTTATATTAACTTGGAGGTGTAA
>CAJPTV010000128.1 GCA_905373665.1 Bacteroidia bacterium | reverse complement strand
AGGCCCCAATCTGCGCACAAGAACCGACCGTAGCCCACGTGTCGACCATAGTGCCTTCGCCAACATACGCCCCTATGTTGACAAACGAGGGCATCAGCACCACCCCCTTACCGATATACGCCCCATGACGTACGACTGCCGGGCGCACCACCCGCACACCACGCTGCGCCCAACCACTCCGGATCGGCACTTTGTCATAATAGGAGAGGGCAGCTGGTACTTCCTCCTCCATCGGCGCGTAACGGAAATAGAGCAAAATTGCCTTCTTGACCCATTCGTTCACCACCCACCGCTCGCCCGATGGCTCGGCGACGCGTAGCGCCCCTGTTTCCAGTTCCTGGAGAACTTCTTCTATCGTTGGTAAGACATCGTCGCCCTTGCGCTGCGTTTCCCAAATCGAGGTAATCTCTTGTTCTAACCTGTGCATACTCTATACTGTTTTACCTCTGCAAGGTACGCCATTTCTAGGAAGAAAGAAACGTTTTCGTAACAAAATGTTTATCTTTGTTTCCAAGAAGGTTTGAAGATGAAAACGCTCTTACGTACAATTGCTAAACCCGCAGGATTTCTCCTCCTCGCGGCACTCCTCTGGTTCTCAACCACTAACGCAGCTTCGCGAAAAACGTGGTACGATGCCTCGCTCGACGGGAATAAACAACTCGACGAGGCGATCCTCAAGACAAAGTCCTCAGGGAAATATCTCCTCGTACAGGTCGGCGGCGACTGGTGTAAGTGGTGCATCCGACTCAATCAAACCATCGAGGACGACGCCGAGTTGCTCAAGCTGATGAGTGATAAATACGAGTGGGTACACCTCTTCTACGGCAAAGAGAATAAGAACGAAGCAGTGATGGAGCGGCTTAAGAATCCGAACAAGCTCGGTTTCCCCGTTTTCGTTCTCCTTGACGCACAGGGCAATTATCTCAACACCTTTGCAACGGGCGACCTCGAAGAAGGCAATGGGTATAACCGCGCCAAGCTCGTTGATTTCCTACAGAACGCCCCACAACGCACAAAGTAGGCGCTAAACGGAGTTGCTGCGGAGTCCTCTCTGTTGTTCGTATCGTGTCTTTTCACTCATACGTTTTTACATCTAAAAAAACGCCGCATCTTCGAAGAAGAGTGGACGTTTTTAGTAAAAATGTTTACCTTTGTTCCTAGTATAATCTCTTAAATTTTTAGTGTGAGGAACGGTTAAATGAATAAGGTTCAATTGGTATTAGGACGTTTGACGTCGCTCTTTTTCTTAGGCGCTTTTCTCTGCTTAACCTCCTGCGGGGGCGGCGGTGAAACAGCAGATAGCGGTTACGATGACGAGCTGGATGACGAGGGGACAGAACAGATGGCTGCTTCTTCTAACCAGGGTGGAGGAGCTAGTCAGCAGCAGCAGCAGTCTGGTGAAAGTCCGCGCGACAACTGGTATAACACCTCTATTGACGGAAATCAACAGATTGATGAGGCTATCGCTAAGGTGCGAGGCTCAAACAAAATGGTCTTGGTACAGGTCGGTGGTAACTGGTGTCCGTGGTGTATCAAATTCGCAAATATGATTGTTACCGACGGGGAATTGTTAGGCGCTATGCGTCAGAATTTTGAGTGGGTTCATCTCAACACTGGCGAAGGGAACGAGAACCAGGCTGCGCTCCAACGACTCAGAAATCCCGAACAGCACGGCTTCCCCGTTTTCGTGCTCCTAGACGGCGAAGGGAATTACGTCAATACCTACCCAAGCGACACGTTTGCCGGAGGAGATGGCTTTGATCGTGGTCGAGTGCTTAGCTTCCTGCAGAGTCAGGGACGTTAAAAATACGGGAATCTTTCCAGTAAAGTGATTATCCTAGTCACGCTCTCCTAAAATAGGGGAGTGTGACTATTTGTAAAAATAGCGCATGGCAAAAGAAAAGCAAGCTGATTTGGCGAACAACTCCCTGTTCTCTACCCTCGACGACGGAAAACGCGAGGCGCTCATCATGGCTATGCAGAAGATCGATAAAGACTTCGGCAAGGGGACAATTATGACCCTCGGCGACCGCGCCGAGCAAGATGTGCCTTCGATTCCCTCGGGTTCTATTCTGCTTGATATCGCATTGGGGGTCGGCGGTTATCCGCGCGGGCGTATCGTAGAAATCTACGGTCCTGAGTCTTCGGGGAAAACCACGCTAGCCATCCATGCCATCGCTGAGGTGCAAAAAAGTAACGGCGTTGCCGCGATTATCGATGCCGAACACGCTTTCGACCCAACCTACGCTCGCAGCCTAGGGGTCAACGTCGATATGCTGTTGATTTCACAACCCGATAACGGAGAGCAAGCTCTTGAGGTGGCCGATCAGTTGATCCGCTCAGGAGCTATCGATATGATAGTCATTGACTCCGTAGCAGCGCTCACCCCAAAGGCTGAGCTAGAGGGCGAGATGGGAGACTCCAAGGTGGGGCTGCAAGCACGCTTGATGTCACAGGCGCTGCGTAAACTCACGGGGACAATCTCCAAGACCAACACGGTCTGCATCTTCATCAACCAGCTGCGCGAGAAGATCGGGGCTACGATGTACGGGCCAACCGAAACGACCACAGGGGGAAATGCGCTGAAGTTTTACGCATCGCTCCGCCTAGATATCCGTCGTGTTGGGGCGCTGAAAGATGCCAATGACGAACACTACGGCAACCGCATCCGTGTCAAAATTGTAAAGAACAAGGTGGCGCCCCCCTTCAAAAAGATCGAGTGTGATATGATTTTTGGCGAGGGGATCTCCAAGGCATCGGAAGTCCTAGACCTCGGGGTGGCTTTCGGCATTATCGAGAAAAGTGGGTCTTGGTTCGCCTACGCAGGAGCAAAACTCGGGCAGGGGCGCGAGACCGTAAGAAGAATCTTGGTTGAAAACAAGGAACTTTCCGCAGAAATCGAAGCTAAGGTTCGAGAAAAGATCGCCGAAGATCCGACTGCTATCAAATTTTAAGACTCGGATTTCGCCCTCTCTTCCGTAAAAACCCCGTTTTTTTTCTACATTTGCACCGAGTAAAGCTCGGTGTGCGAGTGGTATTTTTTTGAGTGACAGTTGTCTAATATTCACATATAGTGGTAAGGAGCATTTGGGATGTCAGAGCAGGAACAAGTATTAAACCCAGCGACCGTAACAAATCGTGAAGAGGAGACCCCCTCAGCAGTTCAGACCGAGGTGCAGGCTTCAGACTCCGCTACCGCTATTGCAGCTGCAAATACCGCCCCGAAAGAGGAGGGGGAAAACTCCTCTGAGTGCAAGGACGCTGTGGCGACTACGTTAGGGGAGCAGGACGGAGAAAACGAAGGCGTGGAGTCCGATGATGATTACACCCAGCTCTCCCTCCCCGAGCTCCTTAACGAACTCGCTAAAGTGGTCAAAGAAGAGCTTAACGATCGCACGCGCGACCGCATTAACCTCCTTCAGTCCCTCTTCAACTCGCAGCTTGAGGCTTTTCGTGTGAAAGCTCGTGAGGAGTGGAAAGCAGTAGAAGATCACGGCGAAGAAACTTACGAACCGCCCTATCGTGCAGAGGAACAGACCTTCCGTTCGCTCATCCAAGAGTACAAGGAGCGTAAGCGTAAGCATGCCGAACAGATTGAAGCCGAGCGTAAGGAAAACCTCCGCTTAAAGCGCGAAGTGATTGCTAAGATTGACGAACTGACCTCGCGTGACGAAGTCAAGGGCGATACCTATAAAGAGTTCGAAGCCCTCCGCGCAGAGTGGAATAGGATCGGGCTCGTCCCCCAAGCCGATAAGGAAGATCTTTATCAGTCTTACAACCACGTCCTCAGACATTTCTATGACTATCTGAGTATCAACCGAGAGCTCCGCGACCTCGATTATCGTCGCAACCTCGACGCTAAGATTAAACTCTGCGAACAAGCGGAGGATCTCTTAGCCACCCCAGATGTCGTTGATGCCTTCCGTAAGTTGCAAGATCTGCATTCGCAGTGGAAGGACATCGGTCCCGAGATGCCAGAAAAGCGTGAAGAAATCTGGCAGCGATTTGCTTCCGCGAGTGCGAAGATTAACGCTTTGCACCACAAGTTCTTCGAAGATCTGAAGGAACAGAACGAAAAGATCTTGGCTGCTAAGGTCCTTTTGCTCGAGGAGGTCGAAAAACTCGTTAAGGAAGAACGTACCACGATACAAGCATGGCGTGCCGCGACCGACAAGGTCAAGGATTTGCAAAAGCAGTGGAAGGAGCTCGGCTTCCTTCCCAACCGAGTCGTAGGGAGTGTGCGCGATCGTTTCCAAGCAACCTGCTCACAGGTCTTCGAGGGCTTCCGTGCCTACGATCGTGTGCTGCGTCAAGAGGGGAAAGACAACCTGCAGAAGCTGCAAGATCTCTGTTCGCAGGCCGAGGCCATGAAGGAGAGTACCGATTGGAGCGCTACGACGCGTGCGATGATCGAGCTGCAAAACAAGTGGCGTGCAGTGACCTTCGTGCCTCGCAAGCGTCGTGATGAGCTTTGGGAAAAATTCCGTGCTGCAATGGATTATTTCTTTGCACACCGAGACGAAGCTCAAGCAGGTCGCAACAAGGAGGAAAAGGACAACCTCGCCGCTAAAGAAGCCATCATCCACGAATTGGAGAATTATACACCCAACCGTGACGAGCTCCAGTCTGGCGTTGAGTTTCTCAAGGAACTTCAAACACGTTGGTTTAACATCGGGCATGTGCCTTTCAAGCAGAAAGATAACATCTTACAACGTTATCGAGAATTGCTAGACAAGGCCTATGAAAGCCTCGGGGTAGAGCGTCGTCGCATACAGGTAGAGAACTTCCGCTCGCGTGTAGAGGAAATGGCACAGGGTGAAGGAGGAGACTCTCAATTGCAGCGTGAACGTTCGCGTCTCCGTCAGCAAATCCAACAGATGGAGAGCGAGTGCTCGTTGATGGAGAACAACTTGACCTTCTTCCGGAGTTCGTCATCTACCAACCCCTTGATTCAACAACAGGAAACGAAGATCAAGCAGTTGAAAGAAGACATCCAAGTTCGTAAGAACAAGCTCAAGGAGATAGACAAGGCGCTTCGAGCTCCGAAGCAGGAGAAAACAGAGGAGAAGTCAGAAGAAAATCCTGCCGAAGAAACAGAGCAAGCATAACAAAATACGATGGGGGTGAACAGAGCTTCGCCCCCATTTTATTTGAATAACGCCGATTCTACTGACACCGTTTTTTTCCCCGTTTGCTTCCATACTGAGCTTCCCCCACTCGCCCCTCCTCAATCACGGGTCGTCCGCCCCTAGGATCGCTCCTCCTCAACCCCAGTCTC
>CAJPTV010000127.1 GCA_905373665.1 Bacteroidia bacterium | reverse complement strand
GCGAACGGTTCGCCTCGTTTAATGCCTTATCCTCCACAGTTTCCAACAGAGGCTTATCATACTCATCGACGAGGATGACCACTTGCTTACCCTCCTTACGGTAAAGTTCCTCAATGAGATTGACAAAACGTCGCTCGGGCGCAAGAGACTCACCCTTCACCCCATAAATCGTCTCCCACTTCTTCAGTTGCTGTTCGAGCAAAGAGGTTAACGATTCTGGGGAACTATAATTCGTGGCATTCAAATCAAAATAAAGCACAGGCGACGCCGCCCACGGCTCGCGCCGCTGCCAACGGGCTATCTCCTCCTCTCGCTCCGCAATGTATAGCCCCTCAAAGAGCTCTTTTTGCCCTTCAAAATAGGCTTTTAGGGTGGATAGGAAAAGGCTCTTACCGAAACGGTGCGGACGGCTCAGGAAAAAGACTGTTCCCAGTGAAAGGAGCTTTTCGATATACTGCGTTTTATCGACATAGAGATCTCCAGCATTACGCAACTTTTTGAAGCTTTGCGTACTAATCGGAAGTCTTTGAAGCGTATTCATCTGTTGCCTGTTTTCGTTGCACGAAGATAATAAAAAGCCGCCCCTCCTGTAACTTTCCCTACCCTTGCCCGTCTTACCTACGAACTCCAAAAGATAGAGAACAATGAAATACAATGGTTTCAAGACGGTTCTTTTCCTGATGGCTGCTGCCATCGCCACCACCACCACCGCTTTCGCACAGAATACGACGCACCGCAATCGCGTGGTAATACGTGACGGTGTCGATAAAGACCCTAACCGTACACCCAACGCGGTCACTACCGAAGAATATGAGTATGCCTTGGACAGCCTTGACGGTTACCTCGGGATGCTCAACATTGCACCAGAGGACATCGCCGTTTATAACATCTCTGACGATAACCGCCTTACGCTCCAGTTCCACTCCGAACGCCCAGATACGACCCTGCAGATCCCGCCAGATGTGGACTTTCCCCCCTACCTCGTGGCCGACTATGCCGCAACCCAACTCGCCCATGCTGACCAACAAGTAGCGCGTGCCGATGCCCAACTTGCCCGCGCCGATGCTCAACGTGAGCGCGTGGCCAAACAGCTAGAACGTGCGAATAAGCAGCTCGAACGTGCCAACCGAAGGCTCGAACGCGCCCAACGACGTACTACGCAAGTCCACACCTTCAGTACCATCGACTCGGGGAACTATCAGCAGATTGTCCTCAGCGACTCGGTTGCGCCAGGAACGGTAAAAACAGTCTCGGTCAAAAAAGAGTCTGATGGAAAGATCAATGTCTCGATCAACGGACAGGAGTCTACATTTAATCGACACGGTAAAAAGAAAAGAGCTGTCGCAGCGTGCGATGATGACGACGATGATTGGGATGATATCTTTGACGACGACGATTACGATAAGTTCTCCCAAGTTATTAAGTCGGTCGCGACCTACCGCACACGCAATTTCCGCGGTCACTGGGCAGGTTTTGAGGTGGGGTTCAACTGGTTACTTTCCCCCTCGGGCTCTTTTGCCCTTACTGGCGAACAGACGCCCCTGCGTATGAACCATGGCACGTCCTTCAACTTCAATCTCAATTTCATACAGTATAGCGTCCCCCTTTGGCGTGCGAATTTCGGTGTCTTGACGGGCTTAGGTTTCAATTTCAATAACTATCGTTTCAAGAACAAGAACACGATGGTTACTGGCGAACACGGGATCACGTTCAATACCGACCTGCAAGACGCCGGGCACAAAGTCCGCTCCAGCCGCTTTTTCAACTGGGCACTCACCGCGCCCCTCCTCCTCGAATTGCAAAGCAAGGGGAATGGTTACCGACGGGTCTATATCTCTACGGGCGTGCTGCTTAACATCCGCCTCCACTCGTCGACCAAGCTGCTCTATGACAAGAATCGCGAAAACTACGCCAGCGATACGTTCAATCTCAACGACGTTTCTTTTGCCCCAACCCTTCGCCTCGGGATCGGTGCCGTACGCCTCTATACCAATTTCTACCCCATGGGGCTCTTTGAAAAGGGGATGGGGCCAGAGGTTCTTCCTGTAGAGATGGGGATTGTCCTACTCCCGTTCTAATCCCCCCTTTAAGCTAAGTCATACAGCGTTCTTTTATAGAGAGAGCCGTCTCGGAATGGGGCGGCTCTTTTTCATTTATGTTTTCCTTAATCTCTATACCCGCATCCCCGCCACTTGCTTGATAGTCCCCGTCTGCGCCCTACATACTCCTTACATGCCCTTTACATGCACCCTACAAAATAGGTAATTTTACCTACCCTTTATTGCCCTTGTTTTTACACTACTCTCTGTATATTTACGAGAGTTTCTTTTGCTCTTCGTTATAAAAATGAGCTTTATGATTTCCTAAATCGCCGAAGTGTAGGGAAAGAGGTTTTGGGGCGAAAGAGGGTATACGTAAAGACGCTCTACGAGCGTTCTGTTATTACCATGTAATGATTCACAGATGCGCTCCTTTTTTCTAGTGCTTTTGCCCCTGTTCCTGCTGTGCTCTTCTTGCGAAAAAGAGGAGGAGAAGCACGAGTGGAATATCCGTTTCCGTCTGCACATTGGGCTGGCCTTGCCCCAATTCTCCGAACTTACCGTGCCGGGCGGGGTTATGACCATCCCTGACTATGGGCTACAAGCGAACGGGGTCTATGTGGTGCAGCAGCTCGTCCCCTTGGGCACGTATGCCGCTTACGACGTGACCTGCCCGCGGCATCTGAACGAACTAACCGCTACGGAGCGTACGGGGGTCGTGGTGCGTTGCCCACACTGCGAGGTGGAGTATCAGCTACTCAATGCGGGGCTTTCTACCGATGGTAACTACCAGCTTCACCCCTACCGCACCTACCTGAACGGTAACGTCCTCGTGGTATACAATTAGCCACTGTGTGTGGGGATGGTTAAGAGCTGCGATTGTGTTACTTTTGGGGGCGCAAATCTAATAGAATGTGGGATAACCAGCGACGTTACTCGCCCATCTTCGGGCGTATCTTTTGGGGGCTCATCTTTGGGCTCATCCTCTTCACCGTGACCCTTTTCGTGCTCATAGCCCAAGGCTCTTTTGGCGTGATGCCGACCTTTGAGGAGCTTGAAAACCCCAATAGCAACCTTGCGAGTGAGGTCTTGGCAGATGACCAGTCGGTCCTCGGTTCGTTTTACATACAAAACCGCTCTTTTGTCGAACGAAAGGAGCTCGCGCCTGCCCTTGTGGATGCCTTGGTAGCTACCGAGGATGTCCGTTTTTACGAACACTCGGGGATTGACGCGCGGGGACTGATGCGTGTCTTTGTCAAGACGGTCATGATGGGAAAGGGCGAGTCGGGCGGGGGGAGTACCCTCACCCAACAGTTGGCAAAGAACCTCTTTCCGCGAGACTCGACCTACTCCGAATCGAAGATTGCGACGAAGATCCGCCTTGCTATCTCCAAGTTCAAGGAGTGGGTGACGGCGATCAAACTCGAACGCAATTACACCAAAGACGAGATACTGACCATGTATCTCAACACCGTCCCCTTTGGCTCGAATGCGTACGGGATTAAGATGGCCGCGCGCACCTTCTTCAACACCACCCCCGACTCTCTCAAGACCGAGGAGGCGGCCGTGCTCGTTGGGCTCGTTAAGGGGCCTACGTGGTATAGCCCTGTGCGAAACCCTGAGCGGTCGCTCGAACGCCGTAACGTGGTCTTGCAGCAGATGCTCCGTTACAATAAGCTCTCGCAGCACGATTACGACTCCCTCTCGGCGCTCCCCATCACCCTCCGTTTCCAAGTCCAAGACCATAACTCGGGGATAGCGACCTACTTGCGCGAACACCTCCGACAGATTATGACGGCGCCCTACCCTCAGCCCAAGATGTATTACCTACACGAGCAGTACCAACACGATTCGCTCGAGTGGATCAATAACCCCCTCTACGGCTGGTGTCAAAAGAACCAGAAGCCCGATGGATCGGTCTACAACCTCTATCGTGATGGGCTGCGTATCTACACCACCATCAACGTTAATCTCCAAAAGTATGCCGAAGAGGCCGTAGCACAGCACATAGGGCAGACCCTCCAACCCGCCTTTGATGCGGAGAAGAAGAAAGGGCTTTTCTCCTACGACGTCAACCGTAAGGCGCGCGAGGCGGTGCTGCGTGCGGGTATTCACCAAAGCGAACGTTACCGCAATATGAAACGGGCGGGGGCGACGGACGAACAGATAGAAAAGAGCTTTGACACGCCCGTCGAAATGACACTCTTTTCGTGGCAAGGTGGCGAGCGCGATACGGTGATGACTCCACGCGACTCGATGCTCTACGTCAAGCGGCAGCTGCGTGTAGGCTTCATGGCACAAGAGCCTAATACGGGGCGGGTGCGTGCCTACGTCGGGGGGACGAACTTCAAGTATTACAAATACGACCAGGTGTACTCCGGGCGTCGGCAAATCGGTTCGACTATCAAACCCTTCCTTTACACCCTTGCTATGCAAGAGGGCTACTCGCCCTGTATGAAGGTGCCTAACGTGCCGCAGGTCTTTGAGGTGGCAGATACCATCTGGTCGCCCAAGAACTCGAACCCTACGCCCCTTGACGGCGAGATGGTGACCCTCAAGTGGGGGCTCGCCAATTCGGTTAACAATATCTCGGCATGGCTTATTAAGCAGTTCTCGCCCGAGGCGATGGCTGAGCTCCTGCGCCGTATGGGGATACGCAGCCACATCGACGAAGTCCCCTCCATCTTCCTCGGGACGTCGGTGATCTCAGTCTACGAGCTTGTCGCAAGTTACGGTGTATTTGCTTCGGGGGGCGTACACGTCGAGCCGTACATCGTTTCGCGCATTGAGGACAAGAGCGGCAACGTGCTTGCCTCCTTCACCCCTCAGAAGCGAGAGATAATCAGTCAAGAGACTGCCTATCGGATGTTGTCGCTTCTTCGGAGCGTGGTAGATCAGGGTTCGGGGCGTCGTCTGCGTGCGGTGTACAAGCTCGAAGGACCGATAGGTGGAAAGACAGGGACGACGCAGAACAGTGCCGATGGGTGGTTTATGAGTGTGCACCCCAACATCGTGATGGGGACATGGGTCGGGGCGGATGACCCTGCGGTGCACTTCTCGGGGATGTATTACGGTCAGGGGGCAGCGATGGCGCTTCCGATTCAGGGGCTTTTCCTTCAGAAGGCTTACGCTGACCGCACGACGGGGATCTCACCTGTGGCTACGTGGAGTGTCCCCGAGTCGTTACGCGGCGTCTCCTTTGACTGTGAGGACGCAAACCTCCCAGCTGACGAAGACGGCGACGAGTTCTTTTAGGGGGCGGTCCTAAGGGCGGACGGCCCAGTGGGCGCAATGTGCGGTAAAATGCAAATCACC
>CAJPTV010000126.1 GCA_905373665.1 Bacteroidia bacterium | reverse complement strand
ATTTAAGAACTGTAAATCGCCTAGAGTTTGGTCGTAAAAAGAGGTGGACGCATGAATATAATTATCCATTCGCCCACCTTCTCTCGTCCTTCTTGTCACTAACGAGTTCGCAATATCGGTTCTTTTTCGTTCAAACGCCAATAACCACGCCACTCGTTTTCTGTTACCCTCCAACTCTTGTGCAAGCATATCCCCTCTTGTTCACCGCGATAGTATATACGTCCATATTCTGTTAAAGGTAAAATATTGCCCTTAACAAGAGGATAATGCCAATAGAGTTCTTCATTGTATTGATAGTTTGTACAAAGGTCTCTACAAACTGTTCGGAAATCCTTTTTTTGCGCAATACATTGGTCAAAGAGTTTGCATAACGCCTCTGCAATATGCGGGCGATTCAATAAATCTTGCAGACGGTAAGAGTTATGTGATAAATAATCACTCTCACCCCATTTTTCGCGTATCTCAAAAAGAGGCTTCTCCAATAGGGCAATAAGTGCTGGCCATAAATGCTCAGCGCACCACGACCATTCAGGTTTAATATTCTCTACAGTTAGTTCTACAAAACGTTTGAAGTAATCGTCAGTCTCTTCTATCTCAAGCAAAAAGCCCACCTGTCCTTGCAAACAACGGCTCGCTTCTGCTTTAAGCAACGCATCGCGACGATTAGGATACTTATCCAGATATTCTAGCTTCTTCTTCTCTAGTTCCAATCGTTTGTTTTTCGAAATTTCTTTCATATCATTCGTCCTAAGAAAATCCTCAATATCCGCGGCATGTGGCGCTAAACGCGAAAGTAAATCCATATAGCGCTTCTGCCCTCCGTAATTACGGGAGTTAGGGTCTATTATCAGATTCCAAACAATACGCATCCATTTTTCGTAACTGTCAATGTTTCTGTTTATACCTTCTGACGAATTATCGATATAAAGCATCATGGCATAAAGAGCTATGCGATTTTCCATAGGAATATCTTTATCCAGCAAGTAGGGATATTTATTCTCTTGCTCGTCTCGCCATGGGTTAAGAAGTCTTTTGCTATAAACTAAATTATCTTCGTTCGCCAAGAAGTCGAAGAAAGCCACCATACGTTCTAGCCTTCCTCCTTCTTTATCAAGTATTTTTTTATAAGGCTCAAAACCAGCATATTCCTTGCCAGTAAAATTTGCTTTCAAATCCTCTGGCACATTATCTGCTGTTTGTTCACTGTCCATTATCCATAAGTTATAGAAGTAACGATGAAAAAGGCGTAGATAACGGGTGTCAAAACCTTTATTCTCATCTTCCCCCCAAGCCACATCTGCCCACTCGTGATCAAACTTGCGATCGTAGCTATTTGCGTTGCTAAAATCGTGTCCCTGTGCTTTAAGGTAACCCACAAAATCCGCCTTTAGATTTTCTATGCCAGAGAGTTGCTTACCCCGTCCATTCATTTTGATGTACAGATCATCCGTTAGGTTATACAAGCCAATATCAAAGCTTCGGAACTGCAACTGTTCTAATCGCTCTAAGGGGATTGTCTGATTCTTTTCTTCATACTGCTTTGCTATAGCGTCGAGCATATTAAGCATAGCCTGTACCGTGGGGTCATAACCATACTGACTAGTAAACCACATCTTTTGAGAGAAGTATTTTGACGGCTTTGCAAGTTCATCATGTCCTAATCCCATATCACAAAGCTGCTTGCAAAACTCTCGCGCTGTACTACGTGTAGCGTATGTAAATTTACGTAGTCGTGGTGCATACTCAGCACCCTTACCCTCCCATTGTACTAAATACCAATGAAGTAGCCAAAGCGTGGTTAGACGTTGCTGCCCATCAAGAGGAATAAAGGTCTCTTTATTAGACTCCGCACTATTCCGAATCTCTATCGAACCGTAGATAATATCCATAGACAAACGTCTATTACTACAGAGATGATCGAAAAGAACTTTTATGAAGTTTTCCCCCTTTCGATTCAATTCTTTATTCTGAAGATCTAATCTACCCTGCGCATAGTCTCTCTGTAGGATAGGGATCTCTACTGCTTCGTACTTATCAAGAAATTCTACAAACGAACAATTCTTAATCATGACTATCTATTATTTATAATATTCTCTTATGAAACTATAGATATACGCCTCATGCGCACGCTTATCTTCCTCACTCCACTTATTAAGGTTTGTGGTAGCTCTAGAGAAGTACTTCATGAAGGCAATCTTTGTGCCTTGTGGTATAAAGAGACCTTTTTTCTCTTTCTCCACTAACGTTTTTCTTTTTACTATAAAAAGTGCATTCTTATAGCTCCGATTCGTGCTCGCATCCAAGAGCGCTAGGTTGCCTAACGACTGACTGTAACGATCTTCTTTTTCATCAGCAAGTTCGATGAGCCTTTCTCTTAGCTCATCAAAAGTATCCTGACTATCATCTTCTTGGGCAAGATATCCCTTTATTTCATCGGATAGCTGTTCATCAATCTTCCCTTCCAAAGCATCCTGTGTAGTTTTAAGCCAATCCTTTTGTTCTTTGAAAGATAAGTTTTTCTTAGGTGTTTGTGAGTCAATATGCTCAATATCCCATTGAACGCTTTTCTCTCCTTCCTTCTGTAAACACTCGAAAGGGAAACGCTCGGTAGAACCCTCTCGCAGACAAAGTGCGATGTTGTATAGCAAAAGTAAAGAGAATACCCCAGACCAACACTCCTTGTATAAGTCTTTATTCTTACTATCTTTTTTATAGCAGAAGAATCCTTCTTCTGGAGTGTAATGAATTTGAGTTCTCTTAATGACTGTCGCAATTTTCTCCTGAAGCTTCTTTTCAAACTGACTTTTAGTTTCACTTTCCTTCGACAACTGATATATCTCCTGTACACTCACTCCTCCCTGTACCTGTATAAGAAAACCGATATAGTGATAAAGCTTGTGATTATTGTACCAGTCTACTATCATCGAATAAAGTTTCTGCACCTCCTGCCACAGCTCTGTAAGATAGTCTTTCTTTTCTCGGATCTTTCCTTCAATAACATCAAATGGTTTGGGCTTCTCTTTTCCTTCAAGTCCGAGTACTACCACAAAGAGCTGTTCTATACAGACCGCGGGCATGAGCTTTTTACCAAAAATAAATGCCCATAAACTTGGGTTACGTAGCCCCTGTTCTATTCTGTCCCACTCTTGTGCTATTTCTAACTGTCGACGCTTGTAATTCGTATCGGCTTTGTCTCCTTCTTTAAGAATGAGCGCTTTAATGAGCTCAACATCTGTAAGCGGAATCTTACCGATGTTGTTACGTTCGAAGACCTTTATAGGGTCTTCTATCGCCTCTATCTCGTACCAAATAACTTTCACCTTTTCTAGCAAAATATTTTGAAAAGAGGAATCATTAAAACCAGTACCTTGCTTTTCAAACCACTTATGGATATAACCGTAAGCTTTTTTGATGTGCCAAAGATCAATACTGGGTGCTTTTATAGCCATACATACCTCGTTATCCTTAATGCAGAGCGAATTAATCGCGTTACTACTTTCTGGACGAGTTTGGTAATTCAAGAGCATCTCGGGGTGTTTGTTCTTACCACGGTAAGCTTCGTTGATGTAGTGAACAATCAGGTTTAACGTCGTCAGTCGCTGTTGCCCATCAAGAACCTCATACTCCGTGCAGTCTTTTGATTCCAAACCGTCTAGGTTCTGCTCAGCATCAAATGCTTCCCCGTCGTTAGACAATGGTCGGACTATAAGAGGTTGTAGACAATAGAACTCGGACTCATCCCTCTTGTTCATATTGTTGGCAAAGTCCCAAATATCATCTAAAAGCTTTGTTACTTCATCCTTCTCTTCCTCCTTATCCTTCCCTCCCCACCGATATCCTCGTTGATAATTTGGGATATAGTAAGACCGCCCCAAGAGTTCTCTCACTGTCTTGAGTGGCATACCTCCTCCATTACTCGGAGTACTTTCTGCTTGCGTCATGATTTGTAAGATGGTTACACTTCTACTTTCGTTCAAAAGCTCATCTAAGGTACTACATCTCTATCGAATTTCATGTTGAACCTTAGCTGGTCATACTACAAAGCTTCACACTCCCCCCTTATAGCGAAGAGGACACTACGAATGCTATGCTCCGCAGTGTCCTCCTCGTTCTTTACAACATCTCCATACTTCGTCGTGCCACAACTCGCTAGAAATGCGAGACTTAGAGCACCTAACGTGACCCATGCGATATGTCTCATCTCTATACCATTATTTAAGATTTCGCCCCGCAAGTTTTTTTCCTGACGACATAGCCAAATATTTTAGCCTATTTCTGTAATTTATTTTTCATCTAAAAAGCGGCTTGCTGATTGCTAGGATAATAGAGCTATACCCTTAGGCAAAAAGACACTACCTCCACGTATTTTCTCGAGTCATTTTTTTGAAAAATGGATGCTACTCACCAAGAAGTCGCCCATCCTAAAGATAAGGGTCGTTTTACACAAATAATAGCCTAAAAAAAGCCCGCCTCTTTCGAGACGGGCTCATCTGTCTGATAAGACTATCGTCTAGTAACGTACTACCCTTATCGTGCGCTTTACTCCATTTTTTCCAGTCACCCGCACAAAATAGAGTCCAGCGGTAAGAGCCTCAGTATAGATATGAGATACACTGCCCTCTAACCACCCAGAACGAATAACGACGCCGAAGGCATTTACCAACTCGTAATATCCAACAAGCATCTCTGGATTCAGAATGCGCAATTGTTCGCCAAATGGGTTCGGCGTTACGGCGATACTCGACAATACAGCATCCTCTACCGCAAGAGGCTTTTTCTTCACAACCACCTTGCACGTTGCGGTAAGCGCCTCGTGTTTAGCATTCTTAGCAACCGTAGCCGTAATCGTTGACTCGCCTGCTGCGATACCCTCGATCGTCATGGCGTCGTTGTCTACGACCGTCACCGTACCCTCGGCACTGCTGGTAAGCGTAACCTTTTCACCGTCTTCGAGATTCGTCTTCTGAAGTTCAAGCGTCAGCTTTTTACCCTTCTCTACGGATACCTCTGCTGCCTTGAAGGCGATAGCATATACCGTCTTCTCGGTCACAACCACCTTGCACGTTGCGGTAAGCGCCTCGTGTTTCTCATTCTTAGCAACCGTAGCCGTAATCGTTGCCTCGCCTGCTGCGACACCCTCTATCGTCATCGCGTCGTTGTCGACAACCGTCACCGTACCCTCGGCACTGCTGGTAAGCGTAACCTTTTCACCGTCTTCGAGATTCGTCTTCTGAAGTTCAAGCGTCAGCTTTTTACCCTTCTCTACGGATACCTCTGCTGCCTTGAAGGCGATAGCATATACCGTCTTCTCGGTCACAACCACCTTGCACGTTGCGGTAAGCGCCTCGTGTTTCTCATTCTTAGCAACCGTAGCCGTAATCGTTGCCTCGCCTGC
>CAJPTV010000125.1 GCA_905373665.1 Bacteroidia bacterium | reverse complement strand
ACAGCTGCGCCTTCCCTGCCATCAGCAGTGCCAACCGCTTAGGCGAGGTAATGGGGACGGGCTGCGCATCGCGTAGATGCGCCACGAGCTCGGCAAACTGCGCCTCGGCATCGGGAAGGGGCATTAAGCAGTTACCATCCTTCTCTGCCACACACACTTCCAGCAGGCACTCCCCTTCTTGGTAGAGTAAAAAGCGGAGGAAATCAGTAAAGACGATACAGTCAAGCCCTTGCTTATACCGCTCAAACTGCTCCTTGTTCTGTTTCACCCCCCGCAGGTCGGGGTCGCCAATATCCTTGGTTTCGAGGTAAGCGACGGGGGTGTGCTCTTTGTTGAGCAGTACGATGTCGGGCGCGCCACACTCGATGCGCTTCGGCTCGTTGATTATACGGAAGCGGCTAAGTTCTGGCAAGGAAGAGAGTAACTCCACCAACGCTGGGCACAGGCTGTTCTCTGTGGTTACGCCCGTCTTATACTCCTTGGCAAGACGAGCTAGATAAGCTTGTAATGGCGTGGACATAGAGGCGTTTTTGGTAGGACAAAGATAGGAAAGCCACACCTTGCCCTTCCGTTAGTACGGGGGCAACTCGCCCTTAACGCCTACGGCACAGGGTCGTCACCATGCCCCCCCCACGGGTTACACCGCAGCAAACGCCAGACACACAAAGCTAAGCCGTAGAGAGGTCCATGCTTGCGAATAGCCTCCACACAGTAGACCGAACACGACGGCGTAAACCTACACGACGGGGGCAGCAGCGGGGAAATAAACCACTGGTAAAGACGAATCGGAAAGACAAGCAGGAAGACTGCCCCACGACGGAGAAGAGAGAACAGGTTCGTTAAACGCTTCATTCACGTTAGCGAGGTTTGTTGTGGCAAATTACAGGGCGTCGCCTCTCGCCCCCCTTTGCACCTCTTTCGCTACCTGCCCTAGCAAGCGCCCTACCGAAGCATGCAGACGCGCATACTCGACCTCCTCGTGCGCTATCAAAAGAAAAGCAAGGTGCACCCTCACTTGGCGTTGGCGTGCAAGCTCACGCAATGCCCCCACTTGAAGACGAAAGGCTGCCCGGAGTCGCCGCTTATTCCGATTCCGATCCACGGCGTGCTTAAAAAGACGTTTGGGGACAATGGGCATCATCGCCACGCCGCCCTCTCCCGCAGGTGCTGCAATGATACGGTACGTTAGGCGATAAGGAAAGACAAAGGCACGTCGCCCTTCGGCAAACAGCGCATCTACCTCTCGCTTGAGGTGTAAACGTTCGTGACGGGGGAATGAAAAAGAAGCGACGGAGGACGCACCGCCGTCGCTTAAAAGAGTTCGTTCTTGCTCAGTGGGGAGCATTACTCAGCGCTCTGTTCAGGCTGGTTACGCTCGGTAAGGAAGAGATCCAAAGCCTCGGTCATACTCTTACACGTCGCTGTGGGGGCGGGTACGTTGAGCACCAATCCGTGGCTCTTTACCGCACGGTGCGTGTTTTTACCAAAGGCCGCGATGCAGACACTCCCCTGTTCAAAGTCGGGGAAGTTCTCCTTGAGAGACTTCACTCCTTGCGGGGAGTAGAAGACGAGCATGTCAAAGGAACTGATATCGATGTGCTGCAAGTCTGTAGAGACCGTACGATAGAGGATCGTCTTAGAGAACTTGATGCCCGCCTTCTTAAGCTCACGGGGCACCTCGGGGGTCGCTACGTCAGAGACGGGAAAAAGGAACTTATCTTCCTTGTGGCGCTCCATCTGCTTAATCATCGACTCAAGCGTCCCGTCCTCAGGGAAGAAGATCTTTCGCTTACGATAGGTAATGAAGTTCTGCAGATAGTCTGCCACCGTCTTAGAGAGGCAGAAGTAGCGCAGCTCGTCGGGCACATTAAAGCGCACTTCCCTTGCGATACGGAAATAGTGTTCTATCGCCTTACGCCCCGTAAAGATCACCGCGGGGAACTTCGCAAGGTCGATACGTTGCTTACGGAAATCATTGGCCGAGACCTCCTCGACATGGATAAAGGGTTGGAAGACAAGTTCCACACCCACCTTCTTGGCGAGCACCTCAAACGCAGAATTCGCAATCGGAGGCTTGGGTTGAGAGACCAAGATTCTGTTGATACGGGGCTCGGGGCTTGCAGTCGTTTTAGCCATGACGAAAAAAGGGTTCACGCTATAGATACCACCAACGAATTGCCGCCAAGGGCGGGGCTATTTCTAGGGCACAAAGGTACAAAAAGTAGAAGAACAGATTATGACGGAAATAAAAGAATGTTAAGAACAAACGCACAATTGCATAAACCGTAGTCACACCGTAAAGGGCAAGACCGAAGTAGGAAAAGATAAGCGCCAACGGCTGTGAGCCGAAAAGTGCCCAGTAAGCCACCGCAAGATAGAGCGGCCAAAGTAGACGATGGACGTAAGTATACTGCCGCCAAAGGTTTGCCCCCACCGCTGGCTGTGCGAGGAGGTGTGTCCCCAGATAGACTAAACCATAACGGTAGAAATAGTACACCGTAAAGACGGCAAAGAAGAGTGGAAAACCCCAAGAGAGATTCGTAAGCTCAGGGAACAGTACACGCGCTCCCGCCCAAAGAATGGCAGAGAGCGAAATGAGCACCACGGCATCCGCCACAATGTGAAACTGCAGGAGGTGTGGTCCCTCTACCTCCCAAAGGCGAAAGACCGAGCGCGGGTGAAAGAGCACCTTGATGTAATCGTTATAATACTTCCAGAAGCGCAAGCGGATCAGCACCGCAAGGAGTGTCGCCACAATGAGAAAGGATAGGAGTACGACGTTTGAAAGCTTTACTGAGCTTAACGACTCGGGCGGTGGCAAGGCTTGATACTGCTTCTCTGCCCACGTACGCGCAAGGAGGGGAGGCGAAAAAGGCTCAACCTTACGGACACTCTTTTCTACCACAGCCGTATCTCGCGGATAAACCAGCCACGTGTACATAGAGTCTAACGACACCTTCGGGAAGGTGCGTGGGGCAATCTGTAGCGAGTCCTCGGTAACCATGGCGAGGGCAAAGGTAACACTTGGCGCGGCAATTGAGGGAAATACTACCTTTGTTTGAAACAACAGGAGCGTGGTAAATGGAAACAATGCAATTGGGTAACGAAGTCAACACGACCATCTATACCGACGCCAGTCTCGAGCTGGTAGGCGAACTCTTAGGCGGACGTCGCGCCGTACTGATCGTAGATGCCGAGGTCTATCCTCGCTTCAAGGAGCGCCTTCCCAAAACGCTGGTCTATTCGGTCACCCCTGGCGAGCACAGTAAGAGCATGCGCCAAGCGGCCGAGGTCTATCGCTGGTTACAAAACAACGGTATCGATCGCGACACGGTACTGGTTGGCATCGGCGGTGGGGTCATTACAGACCTGACGGGCTTTGTCGCTGCAACCTATCTCCGCGGGGTATCGCTCATCCTCGTCCCCACAACCCTTTTAGCCCAAGTAGACGCCTCCATCGGGGGGAAAAATGCCGTAAACTTAGATGGCTTCAAAAACATCATCGGGACGATCTACCAACCCGAGGCAATCGTCTGTGACTACAGCGTCTTAGCGAGCCTCCCTATTGAGGAGATCCGCGGCGGCGTCGCCGAGATGATCAAGCACTGTATGATTTCCGACCGCGAGCAGTTTGACTACTTTGCCGCACACGCCGAGGAGATACTCTCGCTACGCCGCGAAGCACTCCAGACCATCATCCCATGGTCCATCCGCATCAAGAAGGAGTTTATCGAAGCCGACGTCTTTGACCGAAGCATACGCCGCACCCTCAACTTTGGGCATACCTGGGGACATGCCGTAGAGGCCGTAACGGGGCTACACCACGGTTATGCCGTAGCCATAGGGATGTGCTTCGCCACACGCCTAGCCGTACACAAGGGGCTCTGCTCTCCAGACGTGCTCAACGCCTTAGAGGGGCTTTTAACGCGCTTTGGGTTGCCTACTGGTACAAAGACACTCCCTTGGGTAATATTCGAAGCGATGAAGCGCGATAAGAAGCGTTCTGCGGGTAATATCCATTTTATCCTCCCCCGATCGATCGGTAAGACGGAGATCGTAGATATCGCCCTCGACGAGCTAAAGGCGTTTATCAAGGAAGGGTAGGAGAAGGCCAAAGAGAAGACTAAGGAGAAGACTAAGAGCACGCGCAGCCCCTAGGCTTCCGCTATCGTTGCCACCATCCGCAAATACCAACGGACGTCGTCAAAGTCTAGGGTGCGCCCCACACGCTTCTGCAACCAGAGGCGCGCAGGCTGATATGCCCCCACGTAATGATCCCACACGCGGAGGGGAACATGGGCGAAATACTGCGTGTCGTTAATCCAGACCCGCCCTTCAGGGGCGTTCGCGTCAAGGACGTCTCTTTCACCCAGAGGGGTTTCTTCGTAACGGACAGTGGTCACCTCGTTACTCCCCGCCACCTCGAAGGTAGCCACTTGGGGCAGCTCGAGCGATTCATCC
The DNA here is from genome assembly GCA_905373665.1 of Bacteroidia bacterium. GTDB lineage: Bacteria > Bacteroidota > Bacteroidia > Bacteroidales > CAJPTX01 > Bacteroides_D. Next base: position 1,063 of record CAJPTV010000125.1, on the reverse strand, counting down.
ATCAGGTGCAGGCGACGCAACCTTGCCCCACATTCGATAAATAAGCGGTATTCTGCTCGGTTTTGCGGGTAGGGTATACGTGGATAGTCTATCTTAAGAAACTCGAAGTATTTGACGCGGTAGTCGGGGTCGTGCAGCACGCCGTAGACATAATCAAAGACCTCCTCGCCCGAGACGGGCTCGCCCACCGCCTCGCTAATCTTTGCAAGCACCTCGGGGCGCATATTCAGCTCGAGGGGGATCGGCTCGCCTGCGCTCGTCTTACCTGCAGCGAGCTCGGCAGGAGTGTAGTTCCACCCCGCGGGGAGGCGATAGAGAGGGAAGGCGTAGGTGTCAGAAACAAGGTGTAGATCTATGACCGAGTTGGCTAAGAAACTATGGCAGTATTGCCCCTTTCCGAGCATACGCGTCGCACACAAAGCAAAATTACAAGGGTGTAATAACGAGGCTAAAAACTGAAAACGAGGGCGTGCTATCATTCCATTCGTTCGTCCTGTGTAATAGATATAACGAACATCGTACGGACGATAACTATACGGCACAACGACACCACAAGCCTTCATTTCATTCTCAACCACATCTTGCAGCACTCGCTCAACTTTCCAATCTTTTACATCTTTTCCTAAGTGGAATTGCGTTCTATACTCCAGTGGAGTACTCTTCAGTGCTAGGTCTCGTTTCTCAACACACTCCGCCTTTTTGAAAGAGGTGACAAACCAGTCCTTTGAGGTCTTTATACCTATCGAGCGTTCTACGAACAATTCCACTAATGCAAAACCCGTTTTGTATTTCCGTTCCCCAGTAAAGTCTTTCGGCACAAAGAAATGATAAGGGGCTTTCGGGGTCAAGGTCTTCCATGCGGCGCTCTGTAGTGATAGCTTTTGCAGGGCTGCGAACTTCTCCTTTCGTAAACCATAGAGCTCGGTGTAGTGCAACTGCGCTGCTCGCTTACTTCCTTCTTTACGTCTGATTAGAAGCAGAATACTCACCCCCTGTTGTATATCAAAGACATTCTCGTCCTTCCCGCCCTCGGGGGTCTTCTCCTTGAGGCGGCTATTGCCGT
>CAJPTV010000124.1 GCA_905373665.1 Bacteroidia bacterium | reverse complement strand
CTGCTGGAGGAATGAAGAGAGGGGGGGGCTTACACACTTTTACAGACACTACCAATGTAAAGATACATTTTTTTTGAAATATACACGCCTACTGACGGTTACTATCAAGGAGTCCTGCACATTTCCTCACATCCTAGATATACACCCCTATACGACTCTCTTTTCGTACAAAAGAGAAAAGGCTCGCTTGAGAGACTCCCCTCTCCGCGAACCTTTTTCAATAACCTCTATGAGGAGGCGACGGACTACCCCTCTATGATGCCTCGCGCCTCTTGTAACTTCTCCTGCAAAACTTGCTCATCTCGCGCCTCAACTATCAAGCGCAACAACGGTTCGGTATTAGAAGAACGGATACTGAACCACCAATCAGGAAACTCAACACGATACCCGTCCTCTGCACTCTCAAACGTAGGCGTCGCCTGTGCCACAAAGTGGGCACGCACGGCCTCAATAAGCGCCGGCTTACGATCGTCCGCTACCTTGAAATTCAATTCTCCCGAGTTGTGGTAAACTGCCGTCTTTACCACCCAATCGTGAAGAGAATACCCCTCTCGTTTCATACGCTGCAACGACCCTAAGACTAAGAGCGCCGTAAGCAACCCTGAGTCAAAGTCATTAAAATCGCCAAAATAGTAGTGCCCAGCAAGCTCACCGCCAAAAGAGCCACGAATCGCCCGAAGCTTACGCGACATAAACACACGACCCACACGACCGACCTCGACTGGCACGCCCATCCTCTGTAGATACTCCGTTGTAGACTTCGACGTCCGAATATCCACCAAAACGGGCTGCAATTTATCACGCCCACGAAGTCCGTAGAAGTAATCACCCAAAAGCGCAATGATGAGGTCTGGCGGTACGAGCTCGCCCGTTTCGTCGACGAACATCACACGATCCCCATCGCCGTCAAATATCACCCCAACGTCACACTTCTGTTCTTTTACCACACGCTCCAAGGCTTCACGGCTCGCCGCAATCGTTGGGTTCGGACCTTCGGGGAGGAAACGCCCATCTGCCTCGCAATTAAGGTAATCTACCGCATCGGGCAAAATATCGCGCACCAACTTCCCTACCACGCCATGCATCGCATCCACGGCAAAACGCAACCCAGCACGTTCCCCCTGAAAGTTTCGTAAAAAAGCGAGGTACGCCTCACGCGTATCCTTATCAATTACCTCACGTGCAGTGCGCAGTACAGGCAACTTCTCCCCTCGCAAAATGCGCTCTTCGACCTCCTTCAACCCATTCGCATAACCGATAGGGTCGCCCCCACGCCCCGTCACTTTCAGCCCGTTGTACTCGGGCGGATTGTGCGATGCCGTAATCATAATAGAAGCATCTACCCCAAGATGCCAGTGTGAGAAATAGAGCTGCGGCGTGGTACACACCCCGATATTGTAGATCGGGATATCTACCGCACGGCGTATCTGCTCAATACAACTCGCATAGAGCTCTTCGGAGGTAGCACGCACATCACGACCGATGCAGAGCCCCCGCTCTCCGCCAAAAAGCTTGGCGATAAAAGCAGCATATTCCCCAAAGGTCTCACACGTGAACTCTTGACCGAGGCGTCCACGGATGTCATAAGCATGGAAGGGAGAAGAGGTTGAGTGTGCCATCGTTTCGGTCTGTTTAACGTTTTGTCCAGAAGGTCAAAAGCGACTGTAAAATCAAGAGCCCATCCGTATTGCCCTGCTGCGGATCTGCGGCACGCTCGGGGTGCGGCATCATCCCCACCACACAATGATTCGCACTCGCGATCCCCGCAATACCGTCCACCGATCCGTTCGGGTTCACGGCATCAGAGACATGACCATTCTCGTCACAATAACGGAACAGGATCTGATTATTCACACGGAGCGCCGAGAGCGTCTCCCGATCCGCATAATACGACCCTTCGCCGTGCGCTATCGGAATCAGCAGCGGCTTCTGTGGGTCAAGACTCGCCGTCGGTATATTGCTCTTCACTTCTGGCAAAAGGTGAACGTTCTTGCACACGAAACGCTTCGGCGTATTGATCCGCAAAGTCCCTAGTAACAACCCCGCCTCGCAAAGAATCTGAAAACCGTTGCAAATACCGAGCACCTTTCCCCCTGCCTCTGCAAAGGAGGTAACCGCCTCCATGACTGGCGAAAAGCGCGCCAAAGCTCCCGAACGAAGGTAGTCGCCGTATGAGAACCCCCCGGGGATCACCACTAAATCTAACGAGGGAAGGGTTGCTTCCTTATGCCAAAGGCGTACGACCTCATGCCCCATAAGGGTGCCAAAACAATACTCCGAATCCCGGTCACAATTCGACCCGGGGAAAACCACTACGCCGACTTTCATTCAAGAGCTCTTTTAATATCCACAGTGCAAAAATAACAAAATATAATGGGAGCTATAACATACTATACCCAATACATCCCCAAGGCGAGCAACAGTACCACCACAAAGAGAAAAGTCGGTTTTCGCCCTGATGAGTAAGCCAAAATATAAGACAACATCATCGCCAGAAAAGCGACCAGAAAGGGAAGCATATAGAACGGATCGCGCACCAAGAACAAGACCACGCACGATATCACAAAACTCAAAAACAGGATATTGCGCACCAGAAAATAGGTCGCCCGATGCACCTTGTGCGGATAATTGACCCACAAAAGACTCAGCAACCACAGTAAAAAGAGCGTGAAGATGTAAATCGGACGGAGAGGGTTGAGCGAAGTCCACGTCCACATATCGCCTGGCTGCAACGAGAGCAGTAAGGAGATTGGGTAAAGATTATCAAGCGGTTCGTTTACCAACCACGAGATAAAAAAAGTCAACAGAGGGACGAGCGCCGTTCCACTCAACATGACCACAATCCCCCGTAAGCGCAACGCGCTCCGATTCAATAGCAGCAGGAGCGGAGTATAAACAAAAAAGAGCGCAGGAAGGTAAAAGAGCGAGGCGATCCCCACCAAAACACTCACGCGAAACACCCCACTGTAGAGCTTGGGCGATAGTGCCGTTTGGAGCACTAATGCAAAGGCCAACTCCAAAAGGAAAATCGCCACAAGTGGCGGTAAAAGGTTGTGTCCGCCAAGCCCCAAGCCGCCCAGCAAAAGCGGTATCAAAAACACGGGGAGGTACGAACGTGTAAGCCCCGAGATGTAGCGTAAAATCAACAGACGCGCCAATGCGCTCCCCAACAGCAAGAGTAGCACACTTAAAGGGAAGCCCACATCCCAAGGGATCGCACTCAGATAACGCCCCCCTATCGGGAGCACCGCTGCATCCAGCGGCAACCAAGCACGCGAGCCAAAAAAGTAAGAGACCCCAAAAGCCGCAAACAACACTCCTAATGCTACAAGGAGTGCGCTGGGGCGGATGCGATTGAAAAACGCTAACACCTCTCCGAAAACGGTTAAAGTGAGGGAGTGTTACGACTGTTGGGGAGCGAACTGCGCAATATCCTCCCCGATATCCATTCGGTTGCGCTTTCCCTCAAACGTAATTTTTTCTGCACGTGCGTAAGCAAGATCGCGCGCCGTGGCAAGATCCTTCCCACGCGCACACACCGAAAAGACGCGCCCCCCTGCCGTACAGAGATTCCCTTGAGCATCCAACGCCGTCCCCGCGTGAAATACCATAGTTCCTGCCACCGAGTCCTCTACCCCTGTAATGTGCTTCCCCTTTTCATAAGCCTCTGGGTATCCGCCCGAAACCAACGATACCGAAACAAACGTATCCGCACTGGTCGAGAGCAAGCCCGGCGTCAAATTGTGGTTCGCCGCATCATAGAGCACCGTCAAGAGATCGCCCTCTAGGGCAAGCATCACCACCTGCGTTTCAGGGTCGCCCATCCGCACATTATACTCTATCACCTTGGGCGTGCCCGACTTGGAGAGCATCATCCCCACGAAAAGAAATCCCGTGTAGGGCGTTCCTGCCTTTTCCATCCCCTCAAGGGTGGGGCGCAGCACCGTATCTTTCACCGTCTGAATCACCTCTGGCGTAATGTAGGGCAAGGGCGTTACCGAGCCCATTCCCCCTGTATTGAGCCCCTTGTCTTTATCAAATGCACGCTTATAGTCCTTAGCCACGGGGAGTACCTCAAAGTTCTTACCATCGCAAATTGCAAAGAGTGAGAACTCAATGCCCGGCAGGAATTCCTCGACTACAACGGTCTTTCCCGCCTCGCCAAACTTCCCTTCAAAACATTCGCGGATAGCCACAAATGCTTCACTCAGTTCCGGCACGATGAGCACCCCCTTCCCCGCCGCGAGTCCGTCAGCCTTAATCACATACGGGGGCGGTAACAATACCAGAAAGTCGAGCCCATACTGCTGATTCTCCGCCGTAAATGCCACAGACGTAGCCGTAGGGATCGCGTGCTGCTGCATAAACTCCTTAGCGAAAGCCTTGCTAGACTCTAGCGTGGCACACGCCTTCGTAGGACCAAAGATGCTTACCTTCTTCAACGCCTCATCGTTCTGAAAGAAATCGACAATCCCCGCACACAAGGGCGCTTCTGCCCCTACCACCACGAGGTCGATCTCCTGCTCCAAGACTGCTTTTTTTACAGCTTCAAAGTCCATGACATCCCCCTCCAAAAGGGTTGCCCCCAAGGAGACGAAACCGGGGTTTCCTGGCATCGCATACAGCGCCTCTAAGCGCGGACTTTGCGCCAATTTCCATGCGAGCGCATGTTCACGCCCACCCGAACCCAAAACTAATACTCGAAGTTTAGAAGCTGCACCTGTTTCCATAACAATCTTTCTACTAAAGGAATGCTAACAATTTTACTGAGAGGAGGAGCGCGACCATTGCCACGGGGTAGACGGTCGCATAGACCGTGCTCGGCGTTTCGTCAAATGCCATCGATTCGCAAGCTGCTAGGCCCGGCGTACTCGTCATTCCCCCCGTTAATACTCCAAAGAGTTCAAAGATATTGAGCTTCTGCACAAAGTGACAGAAGAGCATCGTCAGAAGCATGGGTAAGAGGGTCAACACCGCCCCAATAAGCAGGAGTGAGACACCTGAACTCAGGATCGTTGCCACAAGGCTATGCCCTGCGCCCGTCCCCACTCCAGAAAGGAAAAGCAAGAGCCCCAAGTGCCGCAAGAGGTTATTGGAAGAGCTCGTCATCGTCCACAAGATAGGCCCCGTCTTCCCCGCACTACTGAGCAAGATCGCCATGATCAGCACCCCACCCGTAAGCCCAAGGCTCAAAGGAAGCGAACCGCCTAAAGAGATTTCAACCTTCCCCAAAAGCCCCCCAAGCACAATCCCCAGCGCAATCGGGAAAAAGTCCGTATCTGAGAGTACGCGCGCATTGTTACCGAGGAGCTGCTTGATACGCGGTAGGTCACTCCGGTATGCCGCGACCGTCACCTTATCCCCAAACTTCAGCTGCATCCCAGGCGAGGAGGAGATATCAATCCCACTACGCCGAATGCGGGTCACTACGAAACGACACCCTGCCTCGAGCTGAATCTTCGCAAGCGTCTCATTAACCACCTCTTTGTTCGTAACAAGGAGCGTTTCAAGCACATACTCCTCGTTCACCATTTCAAAGCGTGGGGCTTGTGGCCCGATGAGGAGTTCCACCTTCTTTTGCGCCTCCTCTGTCCCGACGGCTACGAGCAGGTCGCCCTCATCTAGAACAGTATTCTTGGTGGGGAGGATAATCTCATTCC
>CAJPTV010000123.1 GCA_905373665.1 Bacteroidia bacterium | reverse complement strand
GCGCTCTTTACCAAAGATGGGAAAAAGCACATTGTCTAGAAACGAGCTTGCGCCTCGGTAGGGGGCGCTTAGATATTCCTGTAACGATAGTGCGTTCATGGTGCTTTTTTACTTGAGGGTTCCTAACTCGATGCGCACCTCCCCCATATCACGTTCTTCGACGGCAGCGTCGAGCAGTGGGGCGAGTCGCTCTGCCAATAGCCCGTCTAGTGACGCCCCAGTGAGGGGGGCAGGCTGCCTGTGGGTCTCCTGTGTAATAGCTAGTATACCGCGAATAATGTCAACGTTGCCGCGCTCTATTCGCCTCCTTGCTCTTTCGAGCAGCTCCTTGGAGGCTGCGGAAAGGTTACCCTCTTTGTACCACGCAACGACGCTATCGAGCGCTAAGCGGTAGTCCTGCGAGCGCGACTTGCCCATTCGGACAAAGTACTGCCGATAGCTCATTATCGCCAGCTCAGCGAGTGTTTCCCAATTCGGGGGAAGCGGTACGGCAGTCGTCGCTTCGTCTACCCTCAGCGCGTCGAGTAGGTCGCGCAATGCGATTGGCTGAATCCGCTGCCGCCCTCCGTCTACTGGCGCTATCTTAAAGGCTAAGCGTGCCCCGCGCGTCGCTTTCAGCACGAAATAGGCACTCCCATCCCCGCGCTGCGCCAATTGCATCCCCGTAGCCTTTACGATTTGGGTGTAACGATAGGGGTGCTTCTCACAATACTGCTTCAGGTCGGCAATATAGGGCTGCATCTCCGATGCCTCGCCGTCGAGAAGCTTTTGCCATGCCTCCCCTTCGCTCGCAACGCGCGGTGGTGGGGCATAATGCACGAGGCTTTCCTCTTCTGAGAAAATCTTACTGTCTTCGCCAAATAGCACGTGAAACGACTGTAGCTTGGTATAGGCCTTCTGTACGAGCGCTATCTGCGCATCCCCTTCGGCGCTCGGCATGAAGTTGTAGACATAGACCTTTGGCGCGGTAGTGCCGATGCGGTTCACGCGCCCGATACGCTGCATGAGGCGGGTTGCATTCCACGGGGTGTCATAGTTCACAACCACGTTAGCACGATGGAGGTTCACCCCCTCTGCCAAGACCTCGGTGGTAATGAGGACGTCGTACGTATCTTCCCACGCGGCGCGTGGATAGTTCGCATCAAAGTTTGCCCGAAGCGCCTCTTCCTTCTCATGACGATTGGCGGCGGTAATCGTCAGTACACGATACTGCTTCGCCTTCACGGCACGCTCTAGGGCTTTTACAGTGCTGATAGCCTCGGAAAAGATGACAAGCTTGCCCGCCGTGTTCTTTTCTGGGTCAAAGAGTTCAGGCTTAATACGCTCTTTGAAGGCATCGAGCTTGGGGTCGTAGTCATTCTCTGCCCAACGCGCACACAGGGTGGCAATCAGCCGCTCGTCCTCTTGTAGGCGTTGGTAATAGGCTGGTTCAAAATCTTCCCGAGTGTATTCGACGTTCCGTTCCTTACTCCTATCTCCTTTACTCCCCTCTCCCTTACTGCCCTTGTTGATTTTTGCCCGCAACGCTTCGACACAGTCAGCAAAAGAGAGAGCCTTGTTCTGTTGTTTGCTCTTCGCCTGCCAGTCTAACTCTTCGTTCACGTTGATGGAGGGGCAGATGAAAATCGTGTTATTCTCCCACATTTCCAGCATGCAACGTGTGTAACGTAGCAAGTTGTGCAGCGACTCCTTGAAGGCAGCAAAAGAGCTTTCAAGGCGCTTCACAAGGAGCATCTGCATGAGCTTCGCAAGCTCGCGCGAGACGTCGCTTGCCTGCCGATTGCCTCGTCCGACGTGCTGGGCTTGGTGTTCGGGCAAAAGGTACTCTATGGCGCGGTAGCGATAATAGCCCAAACAGGCGTGCTCTTCTTGCTTAGCGGGGGCAATCACGTCCATCGTATCTGCAAAGAGCTGAGCTAACTCCGTATCCATCACATAATGGATATTACACGGACCGATAAGCTCAGGGAAAACCAGCCCTTGCGCCGCCATATCTTTGGCATAATACAGCTTGAGGTCGGTACGTGTACGGCGCTCTAGGATGTCGACCAGTATACTCTTGCGTACATCCTCAAAGAGCACCTTCAGCTCCTCACGCCTTTTCGTCCTCTCTGCTTCGGAAGGCTGTGTATTGCCTGTGCGCGTAAGCTCTTTGAAGCGTTTGTTGATGCGGGCAAAGAAAGCCTCAAGGTCGCCCCCTGCTGCCTTCTTAAGGGTACTCTGCCGCCGATTGCGCTCGAAGAGGTAGAGCTGGTTCTTTAGGTCGTCGGGGCGGTTATTCTGTGGTGTGGCAGAAAGTAACCCGATGTAGGGGACGAGCCCCGTGTCGGCGGTAATATGCTGAATAAGGTCGTCCAGCTCGTGATACATCTGGGTATTGGCATTACGAAACTGGTGACTTTCGTCTATCACAATAAGCCCATAGTACGCCTTGGGGAGTGTCTCTTGAAAGTCTTCACAGGCGACGTCTGCCGCAATATCCTCGACCTCCTGCGCTTCAAAGAGTGTATCGATACGCCCTGTAGTGATGAAGTCTATTGACTCGGGAAGCGCTCCGTCAAAGAAACACTTGATGGTATCTTTCCACCCTGACACTATCGCGGGCGGCGAGATGACTAAGACCTTGCGCCCCCGCCCGTCCTCCTCTCGTGCCGAAAGGAAGTACTTGATAAGGGCTGTCGCTACCACGGTTTTTCCAAGCCCGACCACATCGCCCAGCATAAAGCCCCCGTGCTCGTGCATTGTCGCGATACACCGCTTTACGGCATCGATCTGATAGGTGTATTTCTTAATCTCTGGCGGAAAGTACGCCTCTATGCGTAGCCCGAGTATCTTGTCCACCACCTCCCCGAACTGTAGGTGCAAAAGCTTGATATAAAGTTCGTAGGGGGTGAACGGCGTTGCCGCCTTTTGCGCCACCTCCCGTGCAATGGGTGAGGGTTTAAGCACCTGCTCGAGGAAGGTCTGCGTCCACGCCGCTGCCCCCTCCCATTTTTCTTCAAACCAACAGAGATGCCCCTTCGCTAACGACCCTTCCACGGGACGTGCCACCACGTGCGTCGCATCGGTCTCGAGATAGTTCAGCTCGGCGTTGCCTAAGAGTCCCTTCGCGGTGAAATTAGAACTCCCGATGATGCCGAGCGAGTGCTCCTTACCCTTAAAGATGTAACACTTGGCGTGTAGGAATTCCTCCTGATAGATGCGCACCTCGAGCTTTCCACTCGCACAATGCTCGAGCAGGAGTGCTATCACCTGTTCATACCGTTCTTTGAGCTCTAGGTCGTGAATATCCGTCCGAAGGTAGTCGTCTGGGTATGTTCCCCCTTTATACTTCGGATTTTTCACTAACGAGGAGTAGACGTACGGGTCTTTGCCGATGAGAAGCCTTAACGACGTTCCCTCCTGTTCGAGGAAGCGCCCCAATTCGTCGACCACGAGCGCCATCCCGAGGATGTCCCAATAGCCCGTTGCGATACTGATTTCCCGCACCCCTCTTTCTAAGATACACGCCTTTAGACAAGCGCACATCGAGAGCGCCTCGGACGAGTTATCAATAAGCCTATATTGGTGTGCGATGTGCATAGTCTTGGCTAGGATATCCTCCCCACGTCTTCCTTCCCCACGTCCCCGTGTTCATTAGCACGAAGGTAATGAAAAAAAGAGCGGTGCTCATGCCCGCTCTACCTCGGAAACCTCAACAACAGGTTACGGTAATATTCGTACTGCCTTCGCCGCAGGGCTATCTCTGCAGGCAGCCCCTCGCTAATCGAATGCACGAGCGTATGGAACTTGTCGAGTATCGCTACGATTTGCTCTTGGACCGCGAGCGGAGGGAGGGGGATGAGAATAGGGGCAACAAATTTCGTATAGACATGAGGCACAGCGCCTCCTACCTTCATATCGTGCAACTTTTGCTGTTGCTTGAGCAAGAAAAAATAGACGAAGCGGGTTAATAACAGCGAAGGATCGGGCTTAATAGAAAAAGCATCACCGACGAAAATGGGTTCGTTCCAATACTGTAGAAAACCTGCATAAGCTCCAGAACCTGCCACAGTAATCGTTTCACCAGTACGGTTAAACTGGTCAACGTAGTAAGCTGGTTGACGCCCTCCAGAAATGACAGGGTAGCACCCCTCGGTACTCGTGTTTTGTGTTATAGAAGTACCTCGCTTTAGCTCCGCCACCTCCCCCAACGGTCGCCACTCCACCTCCTTGCCAAAGCGCATGAGCTTATTTCGATAGAACTCGTACTGCTTCTTTCGCGCTTCCAGCTCCGCTTCCAGCTCCGCTTCCAGCGCGGTAAACTTATCCAATATTTCTACAATCCGCTCTTGTACGCGGAGCGGGGGAAGGGGGATAAGGATGTCTCGGAACTTTTTCCGCGATATGTTATAACGCGTCACTCCTTGTGCTGTCCTCCGAATAGCTAAACGCATCTCTTTCGCACGAAAGAAGTGCTTAGTGAATGCTGGGAGAAGAGAGACATCATCATGAAAACGTACCCCAAAAGAGAAGCTATTAAGAAATACCCGTTGCTCAAAATGGGTAGTAACCACAGAGGACATTCCCACGTCCTGCTCAGTTTCCGAGGAAAGGGTAAACAAGACATCCCCGTACAACACCTCGTGTTGGCGCTCCGAAGGAGCAACATTGACCTTTTCAAGCCAATGAAAATCAACCTCTGGGTTGTTGTATATATTTCGGTAGGGGATATACAGCGCGTCTCCATCCTCAAAATCCTGTCTCTTCTTTCCTGTAAGGCCTCCGTAAAAATCCGCCACCTCCCCGAGCGGCTTCCACTCCACCGCCGCACCTTCCAGCAGCGCTTCCAGATAAGTCATAATACCTCTCCCTCAAGTCTTTTTAAGCCAAAGGGCTCGCTCAGAGGTCGCCCCCTAACCCCTTGTACCGTTCCACGAACTCCACCAGCTTCGCATACACACGGTTATTTCGCGGAAGATAGTCTGGGTGGAGCGGACTCATTCGCGGAAGGATATCTAAGAACTCCATCCCATTCTCTTTCACATACTCCCGCTTAAGCGAAAGGGCAAGGAAATGCCGCGCCTTATCTTCGTTGAGCTCCTCCTCGCGAATGAGGGCTACTGTCTCCTCTTCCTTCTTTTCTTGCGCATAAGCGTAAAAGGCGGTAATAAGCGCGTCTTTATCGAGAATGGTATCAAAGTTCACATCGTCTATAAAATCGACGATAAAGCGCTCTTTTGCGCGATTTGAGACACTTGCGCGTACCATGCGACGTACCTCCTCGACCAGCGCCTCCTTATCCTTACGCTTCTTGTGGTACTGGAAGATGAGGTCTAGGATATACTCAAGGGTTATCTCCTGCGACTTGAGTAGTTCTATCTCAAATACAACGTCCCTCCAATCGAGTTTCTCCTTCTGCTGCTTCTCTTCCCCTGCACGGAGGGCACGCCGCCAGTCGCGAATATCGTTGTAAACCGATCGGTAGTCTTGCAACTCCCGTTCGGGCAGCACCTCAAGCCCCTGCATGGTCATTATGTCGTCGTCGGTCAAAAAGTATGCTTCCTTAAAGGCTTCCACTGCCGCAGGGTCGTGTTTGTCTATCTGTTGGAAAGCTTTGAGGTAGGTAAACTCGTCGTAGTTCTGCAGGATGTTCTCTATCCGCAGGTAGTCACCGAAGAGCTTTACAA
>CAJPTV010000122.1 GCA_905373665.1 Bacteroidia bacterium | reverse complement strand
AATCCTGCTTGTTCCCCCTTCCGCACACAGCTGGAGGTGACCAATGCGAGTGCTTATCCGGCAGGCACGAAGTTCTTGTGGAAGTTTGGTGATGGTACGGAGGAGCTCCCTCCGACGACGCCGCCTAACCCTCGCAAGGCTTTCAAGGTGCGCAACTTCCATAACAGTTTGGCCAATAGCACGATGCTACAACCGATTCGGTTGTACGTGAGCGACGCGGCGAACAGTTGTCGGGACAGCGTGGAACATAACCTGCTGCTAGCACCTCTGCTGAAATCGAAGATCGAGCTGAAAGTTCCCGAGGTCTGCCAAGGTAAACCGCTGCAGCCGACGAGTGTCTCTGATGGCGACAACCTCACTTACGAGTGGGAAGTAAAACCTCAGGGCGGTGGGGCATCATTACCGCTGTCTAGCTCTACGGGGGTGGCGCTGAGCGAGATCCTCCCCGAGGGGGACTATAAACTCTCGCTGACGGTGAAGAACGGCTACTGCAAAGATCGTAGCGAAGTGCCGATGCGCGTGAACCCACAACCGCGTATCAATAGCTTTGATATTACCCTTCCACCTACGTGCTATCCGTTCACCCCGACGATAACGGGTACACTGCAGAAGGCGACTCGCCTCGAGTGGCAGCTCTTCCCGCATGGCGAGACTGTGCCGAATGTCTTAAAGACGGTTCGGAACTTGGGGGGCGCGACGCTTCCTTTCAATGAGACCTTTACTTTGGAGAATGACGGTACGACCTCGATCTTCCAACGGATAAAGCTGCTGGCAGTGAATGAGTCTGGCGGTTGTAAGACCGAGATCGAGAAGAGCGTCGAAGTCCCCGCTAATTTGAATGTGAGCTTCTCTAAGGGCGAATTCAGCGGCTGTCCAGATGCCGAAGGAGACTTCATCCCGAACATCCAGGCCGAGGTGTCAGGTGCGAAGGTTTTGGAAAATAACATGACTTGGTACGTCAACGGGGATAAGATTTCCAAGAGTGGCGACGCAAAACTCTTTGACCAGAAGCTTCGTAACACCGACCCCACCCCGAAGACGTTCCGGATTCGCTTTGAGGCGAAAACGAGTGGCGGTTGTATGAAATGGGTGGAAGAAGACGTGGTCGTCTATCCGCGTTTACAGACCTCTTGGGATCTGAGCTATACGGGCGCCGACGGCGTGACGCGCCCCTTGAACCAGAACGATAAACTTTGCGCTCCCGCCAAGGCACACTTCAGCGCCACGGGTGCTAAGACCTATATTTGGGAGTTTGAAGACGGCACGCAACTCGAGGGTGCAACCATTGAGAAGAAATTGGACAATCGCACGGACACGCCGCAACATTACAAAATCAGCCTTCGTGCGTCGAACGAATATTGTAAAGAGCAACAATCGTTCGTTCGAGAGTTTGAGTTGCTTCCCGAGATTCGCGCTTCGTTCATCGCCGAGGTGAAAGAGAAATGTAACCCCGTGAAGGTGGAGGTGACCAATACGAGTTCGCCGTCAACAGGCTTGGTAGAGGAGTGGATTATCGAGGGGGGGGTGCAAGATCCTGCTCATTTGAACCAGTACACCTTTTCCAACTCGGCCACTACGGGGTCTATCAATCTCGAGGTTCGCAATTCGGCAGGTTGTAAAGCTAAGGCAACGCCGTTTGAGGTGAAAGTTCCGAAACTGCTTCGTGCCGGGATTCGCGATTTGAGTCTCGACGAGCAGAGCTTCTGTGCTCCTGGCGAGGTGACCTTTGTGAGTAACTCCTCGGGTGCTAAGACCTACGCTTGGGATTTTGGCGACGGCACGACCCTGCCCGCCGATACGAAGGAGCGTGTCTCGCACAAGTTCCTCAATACGAGTGCTACGCCCAAGGAGTATGAGGTCAAACTCCACGTTACGGGCGAGGTGCCGGGTTGTGACAATAGTCCCGCGGCGACGACCTCGGTAAAGATAAAGGTATATCCGCAGGTGTTGCCCGTCTCGCACATTACGACGACGATCGCACCTCCTTGCGATAAGGCTCGGATTCGCATCGAGAACGCTTCGCAAAATGCGGATAACTACTCATGGACATTCAAGCCCGACGATCCCGCGAATGGGAATGAAGAGAATGTACCCTCTACGAACCTCGCGCCCATTCAGCGAGAGCTGGTGAACCATGCGACGAACAAACTGGTGAACTACGCCGTCTCGTTTGTTGCTTGGAAGCAGTGGCCTTCAGGTCCGAAGTGTGTGGGAAAACTCGAGTTGACCCCCATCGCCGTACCCCCTAAAATCACGCCTAAACTAGAAGTGGCGAATGGGGATAAGGTATGTAGCGATGACCCGATCCCACGTACGTTCAAGAACAATACGACGGGTGGGACGCCCGATCTGATCCACGAGTGGCACTTTGGCGATGACTCGGATGTGGTTCTTTCCAAGAACGGCGAGATCGTTACGCACTCTTTTGTGAACCGTACGGATCAGGACGTGACCTACAATGTGTATATCGTGAGCCGCCAACCGAACGTTTCCAACGGCGGTTGCCGTGTACAATCTGCGCCAGTCCCCGTGCTTGTTCACCCGCGCGTGGAGGCTAAGATCTCTATGAATAAGGGCGATATTTGTCGCCAACCGCTCTCTGTCGAGATGCAGAATCAGACCCTTGGGAGCGCTGCCGCTACGGGCGTAGAGTCGCTGTACCAGTGGCAGTTTGGCGACGGCAATCGCGTCAATCGTCACAATAAAGACGCTTTTACACAAGACTTTACGAACGACCACGCCACCGACGAGCAGACTTATACGGTGAAGATGAAGGCTTCGCAAAAGCACGAGGTGTCGAAACTGACGTGCTCGAGCGAGACGAGTGCTCCATTGACAGTACCGCCACTGCTGAAGGCCGATATCAAGGTCGCTCCGTTGGAACTCTGCTCGGATGCGGAGGATGTTACCTTTAATGCGACGGTGACAGGGGGCAACTCCTTCAAATCGAAGTGGGACTTTGGCGACGGCATGGGTGCAAGCAAGGCCGCGACGACCCACAAGTATACGAATACAGACCCCGCACCGCGTGAATTTACGGCTACGTACACCGTAGAGAACGAACACGGTTGCTCGGTGTCTAAGACGCAGGTTGTGAAGGTCTTCTCTCGCCCGAAGGCATCGTTCACAATGAACTGGGCAGACCAGTGTACGCCCTATCAGGTGCACGTGACAAACAACTCTTCGGTGGGGGCAAAGTACGAGTGGACGCTCGACGGCGATGCGCAGACCTTACCAGAGGTTTATGACCTCCCACCACTGACCTTGGACAACCAGACGAACGAAACGAAGAATCTGACCCTGAAGCTGAAGGTGAGTGCTGGGATCTGCTTTGACGAGACGTCGAGTCCGTTGGTAGTGCCGCCCCGCCTTATCTCCGAGTTCCAACTCTCGAAAGATGCGGGTTGTAACCCCGTTACGGTGGGCTTTACGAACCTGAGTCGTGGGGGTGAAGGTTTGAAATATTCGTGGGATTTGGTCGACTTTGGCTCTACAGACGAGACCACGCCCGCAGAACGTACGTACGAGAACCAAGACAAGGCGCAGGATCGCGAGGTGAAGATTCAACTGACGGCGCGCAATAAGTTCGGTTGTACGGCGACCTCGGAGAAGACCCTGACCGTCTGGCCGAAACTGGATGCTAGCTTCAGTGCTACGCCCGTGGAAGGTTGCTCGCCGCTGGAAGTGGAGTATGGTCTGTTGGATGCTTCTACCTCACACGCTTATGACTATACTTGGCATATCGGTACGGACTACACGGGGCAACATCCTCCGAAACAGACGTATGAAAATCCGAATGAGGATGCTACGCAGATTATGCGCCGCGAGGTCTCTTTGGAGGTGCGCTTGACCAAACACCCAGAGTGTAGCGTGAGCACGTCTCAAAGTCTTCGGATATTCCCGAAGGTACTCCCCGAGTTTACCTTTACCGAGAGTGGCTGTCACCCCTTGACGGCAGAGCTTCGTAGCACGTCTAAGGTTTATGGTTCAGCACGTTATGAGTGGTTGGTGGATGGGCTCTCGGTGGGTGCAACTTCGGAGTTGAAGCCACAACTAGAGAACCCGTCGCATACGACGGAGAAGGAATATACGGTGAAGCTTCGTGCGATTTCCGAACAGGGTTGTGTGGGCGAAAAAGAACATAAGGTGGTCGTCTACCCGAAACCGTTGGCGAACTTCGAGTTCCGCGGCGAGGCGCTACACTGCCCGCCTTACGATGCGCAAATCGACATCTCGAAGACCGAGGGCGTGAACCTGAGCTACTCGTATGACTTCGGCGATGGCACGACGACCACGAGCGACGACCTTACGGGGCTGAAACATCGTTATCAAAATACGACCGATGCGGAGGTTACCTACCTTACGAAACTCGAGGTGACGAGTGCGCATGGGTGTAAGGATGCTACGACGCTTCCGATCGTGATTTATCCTCAGGTTCGTGCCGCCTTCAAGTTTGTTACGCAGACGACGGCTTGTAGCCCGTACCCCGTGCAGTTCACCAATGAGTCGCAGAATGCTTCCTACTATAAGTGGGATTTCGGCGACGGCTCAGGGGATACGAACGAAGCGCCCGAGCATACGTTTGTCAATTCTACGGACGTGGATAAGACCTTCTCTATCAAACTCGTGGCACGTTCGCAGACGGGTTGCGAAGGCGAAGTGATGCATCCGTTGACCGTCCATGCGAAACCGCACGCGGCATTCTCCGTGACGCCCGTTACCTCGACGTTCCAAGACCCTGAGGTTACCGTAACGCTGGTGAACCAGACGCAGCCCGCGCCTCCTTCTTGGCAGTATCGTTGGGACTTTGGCGATGGTACGGGTACGCAGGAACAGAACCCCGCGCCACACCTCTACAAGACGTGGGGGGATAAGGCACAGGGCTTCCAGATTCCGATCACCTTGACGGTGGATAATGGTCCTTGCCAAGATATGATCAAGAACTTCATCACGATTCGTGCGCCGCGTTCCGAGGCTTCGTTTACTTCGGATGTGGTTGCGGGTTGTCCTCCGTTGAAGGTGCTTTTTGACGACCGCGAGACGAAGTATGCGAACGGCTACGAGTGGGACTTTGGCGATGGTACAGTCTCTAACACGCGCCGTCCAGAACACATCTTTGCAGAGCCGGGTAAGTACAACGTGGTGTTGACCACGCGCGGCGATGGTGGCGAGAGTACGACGCACCGCCTGATCGAGGTGTATCGTCGCCCGGAGGTCGACTTCAAGTATGCTCCCGAAGCGTTGCAGTTGCCTTATGCTACGGCGCAGTTCTTGAACCTTACGCGTTTGGGTGCAACGTACGAGTGGATTTTTGGTGATGGGACGACCTCGGTGGAAGAGAACCCCGAGCACTCGTATTCTGATCCCGGTCTTTATGATATCACTTTGACAGCGCGCAGTGAGAAGGGTTGTGAGGCGAAGTTGGAGAAGAAGAGTTTTGTTTACGTCTCTGGGGCAGGTTATTTAGAGTTCCCGAATGCTTTTGCACCGTCTCAATCGGGTAGTTCGAACGGTTACTATGAACAGGAGGGCGAACGAAACCAGATCTTCCACCCCTACAATGCGCGTGGTATCAAGGAGTATAAGTTGATGATCTTCAGTCGCTCGGGCGAGCAGTTGTTTGAGTCTACGGATTTGCGTCAGGGTTGGGATGGTTATTTCAATGGCTCGCTTTGCCCAGACGGTGTGTATACCTGGCGTGCGGTGGGCGTCTTCCACGATGGTACGTTGTTTGATCAGAAAGGAAACGTGACCCTTTTAAGTGGGAAGTAGGG
>CAJPTV010000121.1 GCA_905373665.1 Bacteroidia bacterium | reverse complement strand
GCCACGCCCATGCTCTCCGGCACGCGCCGCCTCTACCGCCGCATTCAGCGCGAGGATGTTGGTCTGTGCTGCGATCTCATTGATAACGTTAATCTTGTCCACAATACCATTGACCACAGCCTCCACCTTTTGCGCCTGTTCGCCCACCACCATGATGCGCTGCTGCATATTCTTGGCTATCTTCTCCGTCTCAACCGCCGATTCGGCATTGGCATTGATGCTCGAGGTCATCTGTGCCATGGCGCTGCTAATCTCCTCGGCACTCGCAGCCTGCTCACTCGACCCTTGGGAGAGGTGCTGCGAAACCTGCGAGAGCGCCCCACTGGCACTCGAAATCGCCGCAGCCCCTGAGATGATACTCGTAATCGAGGAGGCCATGGTGCGCGTCATCTGGTCGAGGGCTCGTGCGAGTTCGCAAATTTCATCTTTTCCTTCAAGGAACTTACGCGGCACATCGATTCTGAGATCCCCCTGCGCAGCTCTCTGAATATGCCCTACGGCTGTGTGAAGCGTCCGCGTCAAGTAGTTGGAAAAAAGGAGCGTGACGATAATACTGCCTGAGAACAAAATGATTATAACTAACAAAATAAGCTCCCAGCTCCGCTCCTGTAGTTCTGTGCGGTAGGTATAGCTTGTCTCAGAAATGTCGAAAATTTCACTCGAGACCTGGGGGGAAATAGCCACGATCTCCTTATGTACGTCCTCAAGTCCTTGGGCGATAGGTTCAATTTCTGCCAATAGTCTGCGGAAATTGTTCGTCTTAGTCTGCGCCCACTCTGGAAGCCCTGCGGGGAGTTCTCGATTGGCTAATTCGAGGGCTTGAAGAAAGTAACTGTGATCAATGCGGTCAAGGTAACGGTACAAATACATCACTGCCTGCGAACTAATATGCCCAAGCTGCGGATAAAGCCCCGAGAGACTGATCTCATCAACGTACTTTTGCATCCGTCCGTCGTTCAAAGACGCCTTCTTATCTTCAAGCTGTTGGTGAAGGGCGACGTAACGATTCATCGCATCCTCATAATGACGGATCGATTGCACAAGCTCACGTACCCTTCCCTCCAAACCAGCAAAATTGCTATGTTCTATCCAATCATAAACCGTATCAACAGCCAACCGCGATGAGTCAAAGTTCTTTCGTGCTTTTTGCAAATACTTCTGGTCAAAGTAAGTATTATACATCCGCAAGTAAAAACGAGTGAATGTATAGTTAGTTTCTGCCCAACGAATCTCTGATTCCACATCAGCTGCAAGATTCATCTTCTTGTTCAAGAAAAATACAAACGAGAAGCCCACAAGGACACTCAAAAGGACAATACCAAACGCTAAATAGAGCTTGGTACGAATGCGTAGATTCATAAAGTTCATTCAGACTCTCTTTTTATGTGTTAATTAGTTCGTGCGTTATTAAGTGTCTGTGCGATTCCAAAATCGCGAAAGAGACGCGAAAAAGAAGAAAAGCCACCAAAACACGAGCGGATTCTCATGTATAGCAGTAAACAAAGAGAAGCTATTTACTTATATAAGAAGATGTTAACCATCTTAGCATACAAAGTAAACTACGACGCAAAGTATATAGTTTTTCGGAATATATATTACGACATCTTTATATTTATAGAACGCTTGTTTTTTTTTAGAGAGGTTAACATAAATAGCGGCGTGATTAAGAACATCTTGGTACGCTGTATGTAAACGAGAATCACACTCTCCTGCTAACGCCCCACATTCGTTACAAAAAAGGCGCTATCTTTGTGTCTAACACGGGAATAGACTCATGAGTAAAGCAGGACACAAGTCGGGGTTTGTGAGCATCGTCGGGAATCCGAACGTAGGGAAGTCGACCCTCATGAACGCTTTGGTAGGCGAACGCCTATCCATCGTCACGAACAAGGCACAAACCACCCGCCACAGGATACTGGGGATTGTGGATACGCCTGAGTATCAGATCGTCTATTCGGACACCCCAGGTATCCTGTCGCCCCACTATGCCCTACAGGAGGCGATGCTCGCAGCCGTAAAGCAGACCTTTGAGGACTCCGACCTGCTCCTTTACATCACCGACGTGGTGGAGAAAGTGGACAAGAACGCAGCCGTGTTAGAGACGATCGGGGGGCTCGCGATCCCCAAGCTTGTCCTCATTAACAAAGTTGACCTTTCGCAGCAAACAGAGCTCGAGGCGCTTGTCACCCAGTGGCGCGAACGGTGGCCAGAGGCGAAGGTATTGCCCGTGTCGGCACTTCACAACTTTGGTTTGGAGCAGATACTGCCGTGGATCTTAGAGCTTTTGCCCGAGGGGGAAAAGTACTTCCCGCCCGATACGCTGACAGATCGTCCGGTGCGCTTCTTCGTTACGGAGATTATTCGTGCTAAAATCTTGCAGTTTTGCGAAGAGGAAGTCCCCTACTCGGTGGAGGTTGCCGTGACGGCATACCAAGAAGCGGAAGGGTTAGACAAGATAGAAGCAGTCATTTACGTAGCGCGCGATTCGCAAAAAGGGATATTGATCGGGCGCGGCGGCACGATGCTAAAACGGATTGGAACTGCCGCACGGCGCGACATAGAGCGCTTTCTCGCCAAGCGGGTATATTTGCGGCTCTACGTGCAGGTCAATGCCAACTGGCGCGATGACGCCGAGGCGCTGCGCGAATTTGGGTATATAGAGTAGTTTTTTCGAGGGGAAAAGAAGAGAGGATGTCAGGAATAGTAGCCATCGTCGGACGCCCGAATGTGGGCAAGTCCACGTTATTTAACCGATTAGTAGGGGCACGCGCAGCCATTGTCGACGAGCAGGCGGGCGTGACGCGCGACCGCATCTATGGCAAGTCCGAGTGGAACGGTCGAGAGTTCTCGGTCATCGACACGGGGGGGTATGTGCATGGGTCAGACGACATCTTTGAGGCGCAGATACGTCGGCAGGCAGAGATAGCCATCGCCGAGGCAGACCTCATCTTCTTTGTCGTGGACGTCATTACGGGCATTACCGACCTTGACTTAGCCGTGGCGCAGCTCTTGCGACAGTCGCAAAAGCCCACACTGTTGGTGGTAAACAAGGTAGACAACCATCTACGGGTAGCGGACGCCTACGAGTTCTACAAGCTGGGGCTGGGCGACCCTTACCAGGTATCGGCCATCAATGGGAGCGGTACGGGTGAGATCCTTGATGCGCTGGTAAAGATGCTCCCCGAACGCGAGGAGGCAAATCAGGAGGGGTTACCGAAGTTTACCATTGTCGGACGCCCGAATGTGGGTAAATCCTCCATTGTTAATGCTTTAGTAGGCGAAGAACGCAATATCGTAACGCCCATCGCGGGGACGACGCGCGACAGTATCGACACGCACTTTAACCAGTTCGGACTCGACTTCCTACTCGTCGACACGGCGGGGCTACGTAAGCGCGGCAAAGTGGACGAAGACCTAGAGTAC
Organism: Bacteroidia bacterium; assembly: GCA_905373665.1. GTDB lineage: Bacteria > Bacteroidota > Bacteroidia > Bacteroidales > CAJPTX01 > Bacteroides_D. Next base: position 2,475 of record CAJPTV010000121.1, on the reverse strand, counting down.
TACTCGGTGATTCGTGCCATCCGTGCCATCGAGGAGTCTGATGTCTGTCTACTCGTCATTGACGCCACGCGCGGTTTTGAAGGGCAAGACCAGACCATCTTAGACACCATCGTCAAGAACAAGAAGGGGGTCGTCATAGTGGTGAACAAGTGGGACTTGGTGGAGAAAGACACCCACACGACCGAGCTCTTTGCCCAACAGATACGCGACACGATAGCACCCTTTAACGACGTGCCGATCTTCTTCACGTCGGCGGTGACCAAGCAGCGCATCCTCAAGATGCTCGAGGGGGCAATGCATGTTTACCAGAACCGTACGAAGCGCATCCCGACCAGTCAACTGAACGAGAAGCTACTCACGGTCATAGAGCAGACGCCTCCGCCAGCTTACAAGGGGAAGTACATCAAGATCAAGTATGTAACGCAGTTGCCGACGCCCTCGCCCTCCTTTGCTTTCTTTGCGAACCTGCCGCAGTATATACGTGCGCCCTACAAGCGTTTCCTAGAGAACAAGCTCCGTGAGTTCTTTGACTTCGAGGGCGTCCCCGTGCAGGTATTTATACGGCAAAAGTAGGGCGGTCCTAAGGGCGCGCCTCGCGCCGCAGGGCTCTGGGGTCCGTAGGGGCGCAGCATGCTACGCCCTGCGCCGTAAGGCGCATAATGAATCGATGCGAAAAGAGGTGTTGTCTTTTGTCCCCCCCTACAAAAGACTATGAGACATTGGTTTAAGTGAACAGGTAGGGGGTGAGAAGAGGTAACGCCCCCCTTTTAACACACCGCAAAGAAAAGGCGCAGAGGAGATGACTCCCCTGCGCCTTTTTTCTTTAAGCACTTAGTAGTGTGCCCGCGCCTAGTCTTCTAGGCTATGAATTACCAACCCGCTGCGGAGCTTAGGCTCAAACCATGTCGTTTTGGGCGGCATGATGTTCCCCGTGTCGGCAATGTCAATGAGCTGCTTCATCGAAACAGGATAAAGGGCAAAAGCAACCTTCATCTCCCCACTATCGACACGACGCTTGAGTTCACCCAAACCACGAATACCACCCACGAAGTCAATACGCTTGGAGGTACGAAGATCCTTAATATCGAGGATCTTGTCCAGCACCAAGTTCGATAGGATGGTAACGTCTAACACCCCAATCGGGTCAGCATCGTTGTAAGTACCGGGCTTCGCCGTAAGCGAATACCACGTCCCATCGAGGTACATACTGAAGTTGTGGAGCTGCGACGGGGTGTAGATCTCTGCCCCCTTCTTCTCTACCACGAATGCCTCTTCGAGCTTCTTTAACAGGTCTGCCGAAGAGAGCCCATTCAAGTCCTTCACTACGCGGTTGTAGTCAATGATCTTGAGCTGCTCGTCAGGGAAGATTACGGCAAGGAAATAGTTATACTCCTCATTGCCCGTATGCTTGGGGTTCTGCCCCTTCTTCTCCTGTCCGACGAGGGCGGCTGCCGCCGTACGGTGGTGTCCATCGGCTACGTAGAGGGCAGGGATCTGTGCAAAGAGCTCGGTAATACGCTTGTTCGTGTCTGGACAATTGATTACCCAGAAGGTATGCCCGAAGCCGTCCTCAGCAACGAAGTCGTACTCGGGGGCTTGCTTAGTCACAATGTCCTTGACAATCTGGTCAATTTCCGCCACCGCAGGGTAGGCAAAGAATACGGGCTCGATGTTCGCATTCTGGTTGCGGACGTGAATCATACGATCCTGCTCCTTCTCGGTGCGCGTGAGCTCGTGCTTCTTAATCTTGCCCGAAACGTAGTCTTCGAAGTGGCAGCAGGCGACGAGCCCGTACTGCGTACGCCCATCCATGGTTTGCGCATAGATGTAGTAATGCTCTTCGGGGTCTTTCTTCAACCAGCCGTTCGCTTGCCACTTTTTGAAGTTTTCAACCGCTTTCTCGTAGGCTTGCTGCGAGTGCTCGTCAATGATAGGAGTGAAGTCTATTTCGGGCTTTATGATATGCAGGAGCGACTTTTCTCCCGCCTCTGCCTTAGCCTCCTCCGAGTTCAATACGTCGTAGGGGCGCGAAGCCACCTCTTTAGCAAATTCCTTGGGCGGACGAATGCCCTTAAAGGGCTTAATCTTTACCATCTTAGGGCGTGTTTTTACTTGTTCACTTGGAAACTGCGGTCGCCGTTCTTAATGAAACGAACGATCTGTTCTGCGGCAGCAATCCCAGCATTGATATTCGCTTCGGCGGTTTGTGCCCCCATCTTCTTTGCGGTAAAGAGCACGCGGTCGCCAAACTTGAGGAACTCGTCCTTCTTATCGGGCTCGATGTCAGAGATGTAGCGGAAGTCTTCGCGCTCAGCCAAGAGGCGGAGCAAGCCGTCCTCGTCGATAATCTCCTTACGTGCCGTGTTCACTAGGATGCCGCCCTTAGGCATCTTGGAGAGAAGCTCGTAGTTGAGCGACTTCTTGGTGTTATCCTTTGCGGGCACGTGGGTTGAAACGAAGTTGCAGGTCGAGTAG
>CAJPTV010000120.1 GCA_905373665.1 Bacteroidia bacterium | reverse complement strand
GAACCTCGGGCGGGAAGTAGTTGTCTGACGTCCCCTCGTGACGGATGGCGGCGACGGGCAACACGAAATCCCCTAGAGAGAAGGAGGTGTGCAGTCCGCCACATTTGCCGAGGAAGAGCGTCGCTTGGGGGCGCGTGGCTGTAAGCAAATCCATGATGGTGGCAGCATTGGGGCTACCGATGCCGAAGTTGATCATGGTGATATGCTCAGAGGAGGCGGCAGGCATATTCGCACTCGGGTTGACGACGCTCGCCCCCGTGATTTGGCAAAAGAGCTCGAGGTAGGCGGAAAAGTTGGTAAGGAGGACGTAGGGACGGAACGCATCGAGGCTCAGCCCCGTGTAGCGCGGTAGCCAGTTCTTTACGATCTCTTCTTTGGTTTTCATGAGGTTCGTCCGATAAGGTTTGTTTACGCACACACCCAGTGCACAGAGGCAACAGTGCTCCTTGGCAAAGATAACGAAACCACCGCATTAGAGAATTTCGCTACCTTTGTATGGTTGTTACGGTGTCGCCCCTGTGGGGAATTTTATGGCGCAGCACCTGATTGCGAAGTGCGGCACGTGGCAACCCTTCCAAATATTTAGTGGTACATGAAGGGGAAGCGAATCTTATACATTAGCCAAGAAGTAGAACCTTACGTTGAGGGAAGCCAGTTAGCGAAACAGGGGGTAATGTTACCACGCACCGCCCTAGAATCTGGCGCCGAGGTGCGCACCTTCATCCCTAAGTACGGTACGATAAACGAGCGGCGCAACCAGCTCCACGACGTGCACCGCCTCTCAGGACTAAACCTCGTGGTGGCCAAGGAGGACTACACGTTGCTCATCAAGGTAGCCTCCATCCCAGGGACGCGCCTTCAGGTCTACTTCATAGACAACCTTGAGTTCTTTTCCTCCCGCCAAGGGGTGCTTAGTGACGAGACGGGAGCGCCTTACGAGGACAATGACCAGCGTGGGGTCTTCTTCTGCAAAGGGGTCTTGGAGACGATTAAGAAGCTCCGTTGGATGCCCGACGTCATTCACTGTAATGGGTGGTTCGCGGGCTACGTGCCCCCCTTGGTGCGCTTGGCTTATAAAAACGACCCGCTCTTCTCCAAAGTGAAGATCATTACCTCGCTCTATCAAGACAACCTTACCGAACGCGTCGGGGTCGACGTGCGCGACTCGGCGGCAGTGCTAAAACTCCCCGAGGACGAAGTGGCGTTTTTGGAGGACGGCACGCACCGCACACTTTCCGAGCTTGCCATTCGTTATTCTGACGGTGTGGCCGTGGGGGATGATCAGGTAGAAGAAACCCTCCTGAGCTATGCACAAGCCCAAGGGAAGCCTCTCTACGACACACGCAACACAGAACAGCTCAGCGAGGTTTATGAGAAACTATTAGCCGATGCTCCGACACAGTCTTAAGTCATTGTACCGCCGTGCAGGCATTCCAGCACAGTTGGCACTGTGCTCCCTTTTGCTCCTTGTGGGCTTTGCTTCTTGCCAAACCGAACGCGATACGTGGGGACAGGAGTTTGTCCCCGAGGGAGAGAAGTTGCGTGTCCGTGAGTATACCTCCACAGACTTTGAGACGTGGACAGATACGACCGCGGCGGTAGCCTACCCTCGTTTTGTGCAAGCGCCCCTCGGGGAGAGTTACGACCCGCTTTTCGGACGCCGTCGAGCCTATTTCCTTACCCAGCTCGTCCCCGATAAGCTTTCGCTCCCAAAGTATGAGATGGGCAAGACTACCTTAGACTCTGCCTTTTTTAGCTTCCGTGTGGCGGCTGCCTATCAAAATGAACCGATTGTGGTGAAGCTCTCGCGGATGGAAAAGCCCATCCTCCCCAGCGACTCGGCACATACCTTGGCGCAGCACCGAGAGTTTACTCCCATCGCTGAAATGGAGCTCGTACCGAACGACAAGGCGTGGGTGAAAATCCCCTTGGATAAGGATGCAATGGCGCGACATTTCCTAGACTCTGCGACTAAGCACCTTAAGACATTCGGCGACTGGCTCGCATTCTTTAAGGGGGTGCGTTTAGACGCTGTGCGAAAGAATGGCGGGAAGAACATCGGGAGCATGGCCGTCATAAACATAGGCGATACCAAAACGGGCTTCTTTTTCTATTGGAAGCATAACGACTCTGTAAAGAGCCTACGCCTCGGGGTTTCTAACACCTCTAAGCGCTTCTCTGCCATAGAGCATGACTACAAGGACGCGGAGCTCGCACAGGTCTTAGCACAGCCACACGCCGAACAAAATCAGGCGGGGCGCGCTTACGTCGGCTCGGCGGGCGACGTGCGTACGTGGTTAGACCTGCGCCGAGTCTATGAACAGTGGCGTGACAGTATGCCAGTAAGTGTCCTACGCGCTGAGCTGCGTGTCCCCTTTGCACAAGCCAATGTGCCCTACACCGATACGCTGATATCGAAGCTTTTTACCGTGCTTACGCTCAATAAAGAGGACGTCGCTGTCCCCGATATTGACAAAGGTGCTGCGCTCTACAATGGTTACTACAACCGTAAAGAGGGGTACTTTTCTCTCAATCTCACGTATACGATACAGGGGCTCTTGCTGGGGCAGCTCCCCGAGCATCGCGTCGCGCTTTTTGGCGATTCGCGTTACTACGGCTTTGGGCGTGCCATTATAGCGAACGGACGCAGTACGCCGCAGCCCATGCAGCTTATCATTACCTACACTAAAAACTAGCCCAAAGGAGGGGCAGCCTCGCACCATGTGTGGCATCTTAGGTTACATCGGGAAGGAGGCGGCCTACCCAGTCATTATTGACGGTCTCCGCCGCATGGAATATCGCGGCTACGACTCGGCTGGTGTCTGTATTACGGGCGCGGCGACCTACCTCTACAAATATAAGGGCGATGTCAACCACCTTGTGACGGAGATCGGGACACAGCCTGTGGAAGGGACTATCGGCATCGGGCACACCCGTTGGGCTACGCACGGAGAGCCGAGCGATGTGAATGCTCACCCCCACATCTCGATGCACGGGGAGTTCGCCATCGTCCACAACGGCATTATTGAGAACTATGCTGCCCTCAAGGAGAAGCTCTTGCAGCATGGTTATACCTTCCACTCGGATACGGACTCGGAGGTCTTGGTCAACCTCATCGAGTATATCTATCTTCATTACCATAAGTCTTTTGAGGCGGCCGTGCGTCGTGCGTTGAGCGTCGTAATAGGCGCTTACGCCATCTGTGTTTACCCGCTCAAGCAGCCCGACGTTTTGATAGCTGCGCGCCTCGGAAGCCCGCTCGTGATTGGGGTTGCCTCGGGCAACTACTACATAGCCTCAGACCCAATCCCGATTTCCAAACACACGCGCAATATTGTCTTGTTGGAGGATGGAGACCTCGTGGTCATGACCCATGACTCTATCTTTCTGAAGAAGGACGAGGACTCCTCGCAACTCCCTCATGTCACGACGGTGGACTGGGAAATCGAAGACTCCGACCTTGGGAACTTTGCGCACTACATGCTCAAGGAGATTCACGAGCAGCCCAATTCCATCCAAGACACTTGTCGCGGGCGTGTAAGCCCCCTACATGACTTTATTACCCTTGGGGGGCTATACAATGTCCTCCCGCGTCTGGATACGGCGAAACGCATCGTTATCGTGGCCTGTGGCACCTCGTTTCATGCGGGGCTGTTGGGAGAATACTTCTTGGAGGATATCGCGCGCATCCCCGTTGAGGTGGAGTACGCCTCGGAGTTCCGTTATCGCAACCCGATTATTGGACCTGAGGACGTGGTCTTAGCCATTAGCCAAAGTGGCGAAACGGCAGACACGCTCGCCGCAATACGGCTTGCGAAGGAGCGCGGAGCGCTTGTTCTAGGGATTTGCAACGTTGTCGGTTCTTCCATCGCACGCGAAACGCAGGCGGGGGTCTACACCCACGCTGGTCCTGAGATTGGGGTTGCCTCTACCAAGGCATTTACTGCGCAAGTGGCCGTCTTGGCTATGATAGCCCTTCTCTTGGGGTATCGACGTCAGAAGCTCACGGATGCGGCGTATAAGGAGTATATCAAGGCTTTCTTGGAGCTGCCGCAAAAGGTGACGGAAATCCTTAAGCGGAGCGACGGCGTGAGGCTTATCGCCGAGCAGTTCTACCAAGTATCTAATTTCCTCTACCTCGGACGAGGGTATTTCTTCCCCGTAGCCCTAGAGGGGGCGCTTAAACTCAAGGAGATCTCTTACATCCATGCCGAAGGGTACGCTGCGGCAGAGATGAAGCATGGTCCAATAGCGCTTATTGATGAGAATATGCCCGTCGTGGTCTTGGCTGCTAAGGACAATTCGTATGAGAAGGTGGTCTCTAACATCCAAGAGGTAAAAGCACGACACGGGCGCGTGATAGCCATTGTGACCGAGGGCGACACGACCCTGAGCAAGATGGCGGACTACTGTATCGAGATCCCCGAGGCTATCCCCCTAGTAGAGTCTATCCTTGCCGTAGTCCCTCTACAGCTCTTAGCCTATCACATTGCGCTTTTGCGTGGGTGTAACGTAGACCGTCCGCGCAACCTCGCCAAGTCGGTGACGGTGGAATAGGCAACACCCTGTGTCTAGGGGGGGGGCGGAAAGACGATGAGGACTTTCCTATCTTTGCCCTACCAAACAAGCCACCATGTCCACACCATTACAAGCCTATCTAGACCGCCTTGCCAAGGAATACAAGACGGGGGTAACTACAGAGCACAGCCTGCGCCAAATCTTTGTGGAACTTCTCAAAGCGTGTGAGGAACTTAAGCGGTTTCGCATTATTAACGAGCCGAAGCGCATCGAGTGCGGTGCACCCGACATCGTGCTGCTCAACAAAGAGAACACGCCCGTTGCTTACCTTGAAACTAAGGATATTGGCGACCCCGACCTGAGGGGCGCGCGGCAGAACAAGGAGCAGTTCGATCGCTATAAGCAGGGGCTTGATTGTATCGTCTTTACCGACTTCCTCCGCTTTTTGCTCTACCAAGAGGGGGAGTGCCTGCTGGAAGTATGTGTCGCGGAGCAGAATGTCAATCGCTTAGAGCCCCTTCCCGATGCCGAGGCTAAGTTTGCCGAGCTCGTAGCGCATCTACGCGATGCACAGCCCGTGCCCATTACCTCGCCTAAGCGGTTGGCGCTGCTGATGGCGGGGAAGGCTCAGCTGTTGGCGCGTTCTGTTCGCGTTGTACTGGGCGACCCTACCAGCGAGACGGGGTACGACCTTCACCAGCAGCTCTTGCGTATAAAGAACGTGCTGATGAGCAATGTCTCGCCAGTAGAGTTTGCCGATTGGTATGCGCAGACGCTTATCTATGGGCTCTTTGCAGCACGCTATCATGCTAACGACTTAGATACGTTCTCGCGCAAAGAGGCGGCAGAGCTCATCCCTCAAAGCAACCCTTTCCTACGCAAGCTCTTTCAACGGATTGGCGTCTATGACCTCGACGTACGCGTAGCGTGGATAATAGACGACCTCGTCGGTATCTTCGGGGCGACCGACGTGCGTGCCCTCTTGGACGCCAACAAGGAGGAGCGCGACCCCGTGATGCTCTTCTACGAAGATTTCCTTACTGCCTATAACCCTGAGCGACGCAAGGCGCGCGGCGTCTACTACACGCCCGCTCCCGTGGTGTCGTTCATTGTACGCACAGTCGATGAACTGTTACAGAAAGAGTTTGACTTAAGAGAGGGCTTGGCAGACGCCTCGAAGTCGCCTGATGGCAAGCACCGCCTGCAGATCCTCGACCCTGCCACGGGGACGGGCACGTTCCTTGTCGGGGTGGTGCGTGCCATTTACAGCAAGTTCGCAGGGCAAACGGGCGTGTGGAACAACTACGTAAAAGATCACCTCCTCCCCCGCCTCCATGGCTATGAGATACTGATGGCGCCCTACGCCATGGCGCACCTGAACCTAGAGTATG
>CAJPTV010000119.1 GCA_905373665.1 Bacteroidia bacterium | reverse complement strand
TCCCAACGCCAAGCGTCGCGAAGGGCATCTTCTAGCGAGAACTCTGGACGCCACCCCAGCAGACGCCAAGCCTTCGAGGTGTCTGCCCACACCTCGGCAACATCCCCAGGACGACGCGCTCCGAGACGATACTGCACGTGCCTACCCGTCACACGTTCAAAGGTGTCTACTATCTCAAGCACCGAGACGCCGCGACCAGCACCGATATTCACAAAGTCCATATTCTCTTCCCGCTGCGTACGTTCTAAGAACTCGAGCGCAAGGACGTGAGCACGGGCGAGGTCACACACGTGAAAATAGTCCCGTAGGGGCGTCCCATCTGGTGTCGTATAGTCTGACCCAAAGATAGTTAACTCGGGCAATACCCCACAGGCTGTTTGGGTAATATACGGCAAGAGATTGTTAGGCACGCCCTGTGGAAACTCTCCTAAAAAGCCCGACGGATGCGCCCCTATCGGATTGAAATAGCGCAGCGCTAAACAGCGGAACTCCTTATACGCCGTAGCGACGGACTGCAAGATCTCCTCAGCCATAATCTTCGTTGCTCCGTAGGGCGAGGTCGGAACGGCACGCGGCGTAGCCTCGGTCACAGGGAGCTGCGTCGGCTCACCATACACCGTTGCTGAACTTGAAAAGACGAAGTTCGCAATCCCGAAGGTCTGTGCCATTTCGAGCACGGTAAGCAGCCCATCCAGATTATTGCGATAATACTTAAGGGGCTGACGTACGGACTCTCCCACCGCCTTGTGTGCCGCAAAATGGATAATCCCATCGATGGTAAAGACCTCGTCAAAGACGCGCCCCAGCTCCTCACGGTTGGCACAGTCGGCTTGAAAGAACTGCGGTTCGACGCCGCTAATGCGCTTTATCAGCCGTAAGACCTCGGGGCGAGAGTTGCTTAGATTATCCACCACAACGACTTCATAGCCCTGCTGCTGCAACGCCACCACCGTATGCGAACCAATGTAGCCCAAGCCGCCCGTAACGAGTATACACCCCTTTTCGTCCATCATTATGCCAATTCAAAATCCGTAAGACGTCTTTCCAAATCCGTACGCAAGACGCGCACCTTTACCACATCTCCTAAACGGAACTCACGCCCCGTTCGGTTACCACGAAGAAGGAACTCATCCGCCGAATAGAGATAGAGATCATCCTCAATATCGCGCACACTCACCAGCCCCTCACACTTCGACTCGACCAGCTCCACATAGAAACCATAATCGGTGACACCCGAAATAACCCCATCAAATGCCCTACCTATAAAACGCGAGAGGTACTCCACCTGCTTATACTTAATAGAGGCTCGCTCTGCATCCGCCGCCGTCTTCTCCTGCTCCGACGCCCGCTGCGCCGCCACATCTAAAGCAGCTACTGGGGCAGGATTGCCCCCCTCCAAGACCGCCGTCAGGATACGATGCACCATCATATCAGGGTAGCGCCGAATGGGGGAGGTGAAATGCGTATAGTCCTCAAATGCCAGCCCAAAGTGTCCAATGTTGTGAGTGGAGTAAATCGCCTTTTCCATAGAGCGCACCGCAAGGATATCTACAAAGTGCTCCGCAGGCTGTCCCTTAAAGGCACTGAGGATTGCCCCAAAAGCCTTACCATCAAACCGCTCTGGGTCGCCTTTATAAGGGACGCCAAGCTTCGAGATAACACGCAAAAAGCCCTCCAGCTTCTCTGGGCGCGGACGTGCGTGAACGCGGTACACAAACGGATACTCTTTATCGCCCTTACGTGCCCGCTGCACAAAAGCCGCCACTGTGCGGTTCGCCAGCAACATAAACTCCTCTATCAACTGGTGCGATTCGGTGTAAGGCACAGGCTCTACGCCGAGGGGTGCGCCCTTTTCATCCAAAAGGAAACGCACCTCCGTACTAGAAAAGTCAATCGCTCCCTGCGAAAAACGCTCCTTGCGAAGGGACTGTGCCAACCGATTAAGTCCGCACAACGGCGTCGCCCATTCCGAAGCCTCTCCCTCGAGCACCTTCTGCACCTCCTCATAAGTGAAACGACGTTGCGAACGGATGATACTCCGCCCCATCCATTGGTCTAATACACGCCCAGCGCCATCTAGGGTAAAGAGCACCGAATAGGTCAGCTTATCTTCGTCAGCGCGCAGCGAACACAGTTCGTTACACAACCGCTCGGGGAGCATCGGCACAGTACGGTCAACGAGATAGACTGATGTCCCGCGCCCTTGCGCCTCTTGGTCTATAACGTCGTCTGGCTGCACATAGTAGGTCACGTCGGCAATGTGTACCCCAATTTCAAACCGTCCGCCATCAAGAGCACGAAACGAAAGCGCGTCGTCATAATCTTTGGCGGTAACAGGGTCTATGGTGAATGTACACTCGCCACGGAAGTCGCGACGCCGTGCGATCTCCGCAGCCGTAATCTTGGCACTGAGCTTGTTCGCCGCACGCGACACCTCCTCTGGGTAGGTATAAGGAAGCCCGTACTCCGCCAAGATGGCATGCATCTCCACCTCGTGCGTACCGCTACGCCCAAGCACCTCAACAATCTCCCCGTCGGGATAACGCTCCTCCTCGTGCCAATCCTTGAAACGGACGCGCACCTTCATACCGTCCTGCTTGCGCCCTCCTGTGGGCATCCCGACGGCAATTGCCTTAAAAGACGTTTTCGTGGTCGGAACGACAAAGCCATAACGCCCCTGTACATAGAGTGTCCCTACGTAATACTCTCGTGCCCGTTTTACTATCTCAATCACACGCCCCGTGAGGGTATTCCCCCGCTTTGCCTTGTGATACACCACGCGCACCGTATCGCCCTCCAAGACCCGCAAACCACCACGCAAGTCTACCTGCACTTGTGTACCATCCGCAAAGGTCACAAATGCTTTTCGCTCTTTGGGCAGCGCAGTGTAAAGCCCCTCCCCCTCTAGCGGCGGCTGCGCTAATACATAACAGCCGTGTGCCACGCGACGGAGATAACCACTATCGGCGAGCTCGCCCATCACCATATCAAAGAGACGCTGCACCCCGCGATCTTTGACTTGAAAAAAACGCGCAAGGAGTCGATAATTCAACTCCTCGCGCGGATGCGTCATTGCATATTCTACCACCCACTGCGTCGCATCTCGTTTAGAGATGCTCGGGCGGAGGCTCTGTCGTCTAGACATTCCTCCTCAAGACTTGATTACTAAAAAATGTAAGCGTAAGAGAGGCAAAGACCGTTGTTATACATCTTTACGCCCTTGACTTCCGAAATATTGAGCAAGCCACGTTCCCAAGATAAAGAGAGCTGGTTACCGAAGATACGAACCCCCGCATGAGTACGAAAGAAGAAATCCGTACGCGAATAGTCATTAGAGAAGTCAATATCTTTCTTCGTATCATTCACCTTCGTCGAACCCTTAAGTGCACAACCATAAGCGCCACCGATTCCGACAAATACCCCTGTCTTTGCGATGGTAATCGGGAGGTTAATCATCACAGGAATATCCACGTAGAGCAACGAAGGGGAGATCTTTACCTTGCCCCCCTCCAAATTACTCTCCATAGTAGCACCGCGTGTTGCGATGTGTATAGATGGTTCAAACTCTAGGTTTAGAATCGGAAGGGTGACCATCGCACCTACGCCGCCCTGAAATCCTGTCGTAGAAGAAACCGTAACCCCCTCAACATTGGTGGAGAAGGAAGGGAATGAAATCCCTGCGCGGACAAATGGCGAAACGAGTTGCGCTTGTGCCGCAAAGCTCATCAGCACGGCAACAACCCCTAAGAGTAGACCTTTCTTCAGCATGTTCGTCTTCATTGAAAGTTTTCGTTACTGCGTTGCAAGGTACAAAAAGAATGCTAGACAATCTACACCGCACACTCCGCGATGGGATCACTTGCGCTATTACGCCCCAAAAATAGCGTTGTGCTAAGACTTACGTTATCTACAACGCCTTCTCTTTCCACTCGCCGATATTGCGTTTTTCGGTATCAAAACTCACCCCGATAAGGCGCACTGGCTTACCACACGAACGGTAAGGCTCGGCATATCCCTGCTTGCGGATCTGTTCGATAGCCTCCTCGGGCGTCCCTGCACTCCAGAGCTTAAACTCGAAGATATAGACCGTCGTTGCCGTTTCCAAAACAAAGTCCGCACGTCCGCGGATGCTGTGCTCCTCCGTACGAACATGCTGCCCCATGAGGCGAAATAGGAGGTAAAAGAGCGATTGGTACGTCCATTCCACCGTATCCATATTCGCATTCGTTGGATAAGGTAGGGCGGCAAGAAGCGTATGGATTTTATCCATAAATCCCTCTACATTCCCACGCACGATCTCCTGTTTCAAAATCAACCCTTCGTTCCCCGTGAGAGGTTTCCTATTGGAGAAAAAAGCCCGCAACAACAGCGTCTCAAAACAAAAACGAACCTCCTCGTTAGGGAAACCTAGGGTGAAATATCGCTCTCGTGGCTCGAAGCTCTTAATCGTCAAATAACCTGCTTGGTAGAGCACCTGTATCGGGTCATCAATCATCTCATGTGGGTTCTCCAGCTCAACAAGCGGGATTATCACATCCTTGTTCAACGACGGGTAGTCGTATTGCCGATCGCGCAGCATCTCTACAAGGAAGGTCGGCGTACCCGTAGCAAACCAGTAAGAGCCTAAGATCCCCTTATCAAAGACATTTAATACATTGAACGGGTTATAGACATGGACGTTGTTCGTCGAGAAACAGTACCCATCATACTCACTTTTGAGAAACGCCAAGAGCTCAGTACGGGTATAACTTAGCTGCTGCGCCAAAATATCAACGTCTTCGGAGAAAGTGGCAAGGAGCTCTGCCTCAGTAATCCCACAAATCCCTGCATAAGCAGGTGCTAAGCTAATATCATTTAGGTTGTTCAGCCCGCTAAAGACGCTCAGCTTACTAAACTTGGTCACCCCCGTAAGGAAGGCTAAACGGATATACTCATCCAATGACTTAAGCACGACATAGAAGCCCGCCAAGATCTTACGGTACTGCTCATGAAGCTCCCGATCCCCCTCACTTAAGGAGTGAAGCAAAGGCTTATCATACTCATCAACAAGCACCACCACCTTACGCCCCGTCTTTTGGTAGACATTCTTGATGAGCTGAGCAAAGCGTTCGGCGGGTAACAGATCGGATAATACAGGCACGCCGTACTCTTCTTCTAGATTTGCAAGATTGTTAGACAGACGCACATTTAAGACCTCTACAGCGTTATAATTGCTGATATTGAGGTCAATATACAACACCGCATGTTTCAACCACGGCTCGCGCTCCTCGGCGAGCGCCATCCGCTCCTCTGCCTCCTCAATGTAAAGCCCCTTAAAAAGCTCCTTTTCCCCGCGAAAGTACGAAGCCAAGGTAGACAGGAACAGACTCTTACCAAAACGACGCGGACGGCTCAAAAAGAAAACATGCCCCTTTACAAGCGACTCGATACAAGCCGTTTTATCTATGTAAATAAAATTCTCCGTGCGCATAGTCCGAAAACTCTGCACGCCGATAGGGTATTTACGTTCTGTCATTTCTCTCCTAATTTTAGGTAAAGGTAGCTACAATAACGCTCACCTACAACGCCTCCTCTTTCCACTCGCCGATATTGCGTTTTTCGGTGTCAAAACTCACCCCGATAAGGCGCACTGGCTTACCACACGAACGGTAAGGCTCGGCATATCCCTGTTTACGGATCTGCTCGATTGCCTCCTCGGGCGTCCCTGCACTCCAAAGCTTGAACTCGAAGATATAGACCGTCGTTGCCGTCTCCAATACAAAGTCCGCACGCCCGAGGATACTGTGCTCCTCCGTACGAACATGCTGCCCCATGAGGTGAAACAGGAGATAAAAAAGTGACTGGTAAGTCCACTCTACTGTCTCTACAGAAACGTTCGTAGGGTAAGGTAAGGCGGCAAGGAGCGCGTGGACGCGCGTCATAAAGCCCTTGACATTCTCTTTCTCTATCTCATCTAGGAAAAGAT
>CAJPTV010000118.1 GCA_905373665.1 Bacteroidia bacterium | reverse complement strand
ATGGGATGGATTTTTAGCCCCTTAGCGCCTACACTAACCCCCGAATCGTCTGATCGGCTGTAAGGAAATGCTGCGGAGGGATGAAGAGATGATCGTCGGCATGAACAAGACTCCCCGACGATAGGAAAAGGGCAGCATCCGCAAGAAGACGCGCTATGCGCGGCATCCCAAAACATTGCGCACCTTCAGACAAAGAAAGCCCCCAGCGGGTACGAAGACGCGTCATGAGCCACTCCTCCCAACGTAGCTCGTCAGTCAGAAGCTCTGATTCGGGAAAAAGCACCCCCTCCGACACTTGGCGCATATAGGTGGGGAGGTGCGAAGCGTTCCACCAACGACGTGCCCCTTCCGCCATTACCGCGTAAGCGTGTGCCCCCGCACCAAGCCCAAGGTAAGGACGATCGAACCAATAGCCCATGTTGTGGCGCGAGTAACCTTCAGGGCGCGCAAAGCTAGAAATCTCGTAATGGTCATACCCCGCCGCACGGAGCAGCGTATCGCAAAGGGCGAAGTGCGCTACACTCACCTCTTCATCCACCTCGCGAAGTCTACCGCGCGCCTGCATTTTACCAAAAGGGGTTGCTTCCTCAATAGAGAGATGGTAGGCAGAGATATGTTCTACCCCTAAAAGGGCTTTTAAGGTGGTTTCTAATATGGTTTCTGACTGTAAAGGTATTCCGTATATCACATCTGCTGATAGTCGGCTAAATTGAGCCTTTTCTGCGAACGCTAGCGTATCGAGGGCTTGGCGTGCCGAATGCCCTCGCCCAAGGAAGCGCAGGAGGGCGTCGTCCAAGGATTGAATGCCCACGCTGAGGCGATTTACCCCCACGGCGCGAAGCGCTTGGAAATAGGCGAGGGAAGCCTGCTCGGGATTGCACTCAAGGGTAATTTCACAGTCGGAGGGAAGGGGGTAGTGGTGCGCAATGGCACGCAGCAGCGTATCGATCTGCCGCGCCGTAAGCAACGAGGGGGTGCCGCCGCCGAAGTAGATCGAAGCGAGCGTCCCTGTAAAATAGGGACGGTAAAGCTCAAGTTCGGCAAGGAGGGTTGCTATGTAGTCGTCGGGCACTGCCCCCGAGGGGGTGGAAAAGAAGTCGCAGTAGGGACACTTGCGACGGCAAAAAGGGATGTGGAGGTAGAGGCTAAACATCGTCGGCAGGGTCGTCATCGTCGGTCTCAAAGATGCCGTAGTCCTTCTGACGATAGACCTCTTTGTCGTCCTCTTGGTAGAGGATGCTGAGGTAGCTACGGTAACGCGACTCGGGGAGTAGCCCCTGCACATAAGCCTCGCGGACGGCACACCCGGGCTCTAGCTCGTGGAGGCAGTTGTGGAACTTACAGTGTTCGGAAAGGGCAAAGATTTCGGGGAAGAAGTGCGACACCTCCTGCTTTTGCACATCGACGAGCCCGAAGCCTTTGATACCCGGCGTATCGATAACGTAAGTATCAGGAAGGGAGGGGAGGGGGAACATCTCGCTAAAGGTGGTCGTATGCACACCGAGCCCGAACTGTTCGGAAAGGGGGGCAGTTTTCACCTGTAGGGCAGGGTCGAGGGCGTTGAGAAGGGTCGATTTGCCGACGCCAGATTGTCCGGACAAGAGGACTGTTTTCCCCTGAATGCGTTGGCGAAGGGAATCAATCCCCTCCCCTGTCTCAGCAGAGACCTGCAGCAGTTCGACTTGGGCGGGGGTGTAGACCTCCTCCATGCGGAGCGCATCCCAAGCCTGACGCTCAGCTTCGATATCGCACTTATTGAGCAGGAGCAAGACTGGCACCCCATAGGCACAGGCGGAAACAAGGAAACGGTCGACGAACTGGATGGGCGTCGGCGGATAAAGGCTTGTGTAGACAAGGAGCGCCAAGTCAAGGTTAGCGGCGATCATCTGCTGGGCAGCCGAGAGCTTCACCGAACGGCGGATAATGCAGTTGCGGCGCGGTTCGACACTGCGCACGGTGGCATCGCTGGGGTCAAAGTGTACCCAATCGCCTACCACCACGGGGCTAGTACTGCGCGAGCCCTCTAAGCGAAGGCGTCCGCGGAGACGACATTCGTAACGCTCGCCCTCGGAAAGGAGTTGGCAGAAGCTGCCGACCGTCTTAACGACCAGTCCGCGTCGTGTGGGAGTTGTCATAGTTGTACGGGATTGATGCGGCACAGCGCTCAAGGCGTGCTATGAGGCGTTGCGCGCGCTGATAGTAAGGCGAGGAGGCGAGATAGCGACCGTCGCGCCACTGCGATTGATAGAAACGCAGGAGTGCTTGTTGCTCATCGAAAAAGGCTCGGCAGAGGGAGTCGGCGGTGGGGTACTCTCGCAGGGCGATCAGCAGTTCGAGGTGCTCGGCTGTGTGTTCGTCCATTGGGAAACGACGTCCGTTCAACACCGCAAGGCTACGTCGGAGCACGAGGCGAGCACGCAGGGAATCGCCGTTAGAGAGGAGCGCCTCAGCCAATCGCTCGAATGCACCACGGAGGTCTATCGTGCGCACCACTTGACGGAGGGGGAAGTCGGCAAGGCGCGTAGTATCCTCGAGGGTGGTATAATCGGACTGAACCATTAGCCGCTTAAAGAGCGTATCGGGCAGGATAGCTCCCGCACGTCCGAGCGAGTCTGGCGGCGTAGGTTGTGGCTGAAAACGGTAGGTTAATCCCTCGAAGGCAAGGTAAGGTTCTATGCCTGCAATATAGTGCCGCGGCACGGCGGTGAAGTAGACAGGACGCTCCCCAGCGTGCTGCATCAGCTGAAAGAGCACCTCCGAGGCGGGAAGTGGCTCAGCGGGGAGGGTCGGGAAATGGAGCGGCTCGGCATCGTAGACCCGCTGGCGCAGCTGTTCGCGATACCAAGGTAGGGAAAGTAGTCCGATATTGCAGACGCGCACGTCGGTGCGGAAGCCCTCGACCTGCTGGAGATACCACAGCGGATACGTATCATTATCCCCTTCGGTGAAAAGGAGCGCCTGCGGGGGCAGCCCCACAAGGTAGTTATGCGCAAGCTCTTGTGCGAAGTAGCGTCCCGATCGATCGTGCGAGGCGTAGTTCGTGCACAAAAGGAGAAGTGGCAGGGGGAGCGATACGAGGAGGGTGAGCGCGGTAGCGATTCGTCGCCCGAGGTGTTTTTTCCAAAAAGCGTAAAGGGGCAACAGTGCCAATCCGACGGGGATGGCAAAGAGCGCAAACGAGCCGACATAGACATAGTCGCGTTCGCGAGGTTGAAGGGGCGTATCGTTGAGATAGAGCGCAATGGCGAGCCCCGTGAAGAGAAAGCCGAGCAGGAGCACGGCGTGGTAGCGAGGGCTACGAAAGAAGAGAAAGCCAATGCCCAGTGCCCCAAACAAGAGCGGGAGGGCGTAAAGGGGTTGGCGGGCGACGGAGCGCCGCATGGCAGGGGTGAGCTGTGCCTGATCGCCAAGGAAAAGCGCATCGAGGGGGGCGATGCCAGAAAGTGCGTTGCCGTGCATAGTAGAGGCGGTGGTATTGAGGACGTCGTCTTGCCGCCCGAGGAAATTCCAAAGAAAGTAGCGCCAGTACTGGTGATTGCACTGATAGGCAACCGTGTAACGGAGGTTGTCGGCTAGGGTCGGCGGCTCTTGCACCCCATTAGCCCAAAAGGCGTAAAGGCTCTGATGTTCTGCTGCTTGACTATAGATGCGCGGGTAAAGGGGGGCGTGACCATACTGCTCACGCGCAAGATAGCGCTTAAGGGTTGTCACCTCCGCGGGTGCACCAAGGTTGAGGGGCGGATTTGCCGCTGCGCGTATTACCACCAACGTATAAGAGGAATAGCCTAGTAGCAGGAGCGCCAAACCTAAGAAAAAGAAGTGAAGACGTGGGGCAGTACGACGGTAAGCCCACCATGCACCGAAGGTAAGTAGTAGAAATAGGGCTAATAAGCCCACAGAAGCCCCCACATTGCGCGATATACCCAAGAGGTGGGTAGTTATAGCCCCTGCGCCTTGAAGAGTGAGTAATACGCCCAGTAGAAAGAGATAAAGCAATACAGCTAAGCCCCCCACGCCGACCAGAAGAGCTACGAAGAAGCTCCGCCAGCGAAAGGGGTAACGTGCAAAGTAGTAAAATAGCACCAGCGAGGGGATGGTAAGCAACGTAAGGAAATGCACCCCAAGGGAGAGTCCCAAAAGGTAAATCGTAAGGAGTAGCCAGCGTGATGCAAGGGTGGGGCTAGTACGTAGCGCCTCCTCCCAGCGCAACATCGTCCAAAAGACGAGTATGGTCAGGAGAAGAGAAAGGGCATATACCTCGGTTTCAAGGGCTGAGTGCCAGAAGGTATCGGTAAAGGCGAAAGTAAGCGCTCCCACCACCGCAGCCACGGCACGCAGGAGGGGAAAAGGCGCTTCGTTGGAAGGTAAAAGGCGCTTAGCAAGGCGACGAATGACGTCAGCAAGGAAGCCCACTGCAAGCGCGCTACAGAGTGCTGAGAGCAGGTTCGTAGCAAAGGGAATACTGTGCGGCGTAGGGGCAAAGAGTGAAGCACAGCGCGCCAAAAGCAGGTAAAAGGGAGCACCCGGCGGATGTCCGATCTGTAAGCGTGCGGCAGCAGCTACGAACTCGGGGCTATCCCACAGACTAACGCCACTCTCAAGGGTAAGCAGATACACAACAAAGGCAATCCCCCCGACGAGCAAGGGCACTGCAATGGCATAGTATCGGCTTAGACAATTCATTACCACAAAGGTAGAAAAGTCTTACTAGCGAAGCAGTGAGACAAGAAGCTGCGTCTACTTAGCGACAAAAAAAGAGACACCCCACGTGTGAGGTGTCTCTTAATAACTGTCTGTAAAAACGAGGTTTACTCGCCGAAGCTAATGCCAATCCCCCGTGCCGTATTGATGAGGTCGCAACGCGGGTCAACGAGGTTGGGTTGCCTAACCGCCTCTATGAGCGGCACGGAGATGATATTAGGGTGTCGATAGGCGACCATCTCGCCAAAGCGTCCCTCAAGTACCATTTCAAAAGCCTTTACTCCGAACTGTGTAGCAAGGATACGGTCATAAGCGACGGGTATCCCCCCTCGCTGGAGGTGTCCGAGGATAGTCTCGCGCATATCAGCCTCAAAGCCAATAGCCTTAAGGTCATGCACGAGCTTATGTGCCACACCGCCGAGGTGTACATTTTCGTAACCGACTTCGTGGTTCTCGTTAGAGGTCACTGTGCCGTCCTTAGGCATTGCCCCTTCGGCTATCACGATAATAGCGTGCCCCTTCCCACGATTAAAACGCTGATTGAGGCGCTCCTTTACCTTATAGACGTCGTAGGGAATCTCTGGGATAAGACACACCTCCGCGCCCCCTGCAATCGCTGCATGAAGGGCTATCCAGCCCGCATTGCGCCCCATCACCTCAAGCACCAAAACGCGGTTATGCGAAGCTGCGGTAGTGACCAGCTTATCCACTGCCTCGGTTGCAATCTGCACAGCCGTTTGAAAGCCGAAAGTGAAGTCCGTTGAGGAAAGGTCGTTATCAATCGTTTTAGGCACGCCGATGATGTTAAGCCCCTTTTCATAAAGACGCTGACTAATACGCTGCGAGCCATCGCCCCCAACGCTAATCACGGCATCAATACCCAAGAACTGCAACTTACGGAGCATCTCATCGCTTCGGTCTACCGCAGTCCACGAACCATCGGGCTGCTTCACTGGCCACGCAAAGGGTCCCCCCTTATTGGTAGTGCCGATGATAGTCCCCCCACGCACATGAATGCCCGAAACCGCCTGTTCGTCTAAGATACGGATCTCTGTAGGCTCACTCAGAACCCCGTCAAACGACTGAATCCCTCCGATGACCTCCCACCCCTTCTCCTGAGAGGCACGGCGCACCACTGCGCGGATCACCGCATTCAACCCCGGACAGTCTCCTCCGCCAGTAGCTATCAATACGCGCTTCATAACAATACTTTTTTCCTAACAATGTCTTTTCCTGATCTAGGTTGACTGATTTGTGATCAAAGATAGGGAAATAAAT
>CAJPTV010000117.1 GCA_905373665.1 Bacteroidia bacterium | reverse complement strand
CCAATCCAAAGCCAGAGCCGCAGCCTAATCCGCAGCCTCAGCCTAATCCCAATCCGAAGCCTGAGCCGCAACCTAATCCACAGCCTCAGCCTAATCCTAATCCTAACCCTGATCCACAGCCTAATAAGCCAGACGAAACTCCTGCTGCGCCCAAGCCAGAGGGAAAAGCACCCGATACGACGACGCCCGTGGAGGATGCTGCATGGGCTGATGTGATTGTCGCGCCGAATCCCTGTACGACATCTATACGTATTTCGCGACACACGGGCGCAAATTCTGCGAAGTATACCCTCTATAGTGTAATGGGAAGAGTCGTACTCTCTGGCGCGGTATTTGCCCCCGAAACAGAGCTTTCTGTATCACACCTCCCCGCAGGGGTCTATTTCCTACAGCTTCAGACGGCTGAGGGGGCGAAGCTATGGCGCGTGGTCAAGCTCTAGTGTGGGGCGCGGTCTTATATGCGTAGAATGTTTATATTTGTTTGCAAATTGTAATCTAATAGGAGGATAGACTCATGGCACGAAAGATTCTTGCAGGCAACTGGAAAATGAATATGTTGCGTCCCGAGGCGGAGAGCTTTTTCCAATCGTTTGAAAAGAGTATGGAGCGTATCCCCTCCGACGTTGAGGTATATCTCTTCCCGTCCTACCCTCATCTAGCATCCTTCCCCGCTGATAGCCGTTGTGTGTTGGGAGCGCAGAACTGTTCCGATCACAAGCCCGGGGCACATACGGGCGAGGTCTCGATCGAGATGTTAGCCTCGTATGGCGTGAAGGCCGTTATCATCGGACACTCCGAACGCCGTCTTCCTTGTCAGGAGGGGAGCATCGTTCTGGATCGTAAGGTGCAGCGAGCACGGGAGGCAAAGATGACGATCTTTTACTGCGTCGGCGAGCCCGAGGCGGTGCGTAACCTCGGAATGGACTCCGTGTGGCAATTCGTCTCCGTGCAGTTAGAGACGGTGAAGTTCGTAGACCCCGCGAAGCTCGTGATTGCCTACGAACCCATCTGGGCTATTGGTACGCGCAAGAGTGCGACCCCAGAGGATGCGGAGTGGATGTGTTCGCGGATAGCCGAAGCGATGCGCAAGCGTTTCGTGGTTGACGTCCCCGTGATTTACGGTGGTAGCTGCAATGCGGAGAATGCGAAGGATCTCTTTGCACAGCCCCATGTTTCGGGCGGCTTGATAGGAGGTGCCTCGCTCGACGTCGAGTCGTTTACCACCATCGGTTGCTCGTTCCCCAGTGGGAAGTGAAAAGCGCGGGGGGGGCAAAACATTCACGTTTAACAGGCTTTATAAAAATCCCCACTCCGCCATACGGCAGGGTGGGGATTTTTTTATTACCACAGCGCGGCGTTGCCGCGAGTTGCGGGCGTAGCACGCTACGCCCCTACAAAAGACTGGTAATCTGTATTTTGATATATGATCGCATGGCGCTTTTCGCCATCAACGCTTCGCTCGTCGATTCTAAACACCTCCGCCCTATCTCACGCCTCTCCTCAACCACGGGCCGTCCGCCCTTAGGACTAGTTGCACACCTTGTGGGTCATGATGTCGAGCACCATCTTGTCGGTCTCTTGCATCCCCTCCGCGCCGATACGACCGACGTTGGCTATCGTCCGTTCGATATCCTCCTCAATGATACCGTCGTTTGACGAAATGCAGTGACCGTCAATGGCCAAGAGCGCTGCCGTTACCGCAGCATTCACGCCAGCAGATACCTTCAGCGCACAACCCTCTTTTGCACCATCACAGAGCATACCCGTCATATTCCCGAGCATGTTCTTAATCGTCGCCTCTACCTCCTTACGACCGCCCCCCATAAGGTAAGCTACGCCACAACCCGCACCTGAGGAGGCTACCACACAACCACATAGCGCCGATAGACGACCCAAATAACCCTTGATGTGGATGGCTACTAGGTGTGCCAAAGTAAGGGCACGCGCTAACTCCTCTTCGCTCTTACCGAGCTGCTGGGCTGCAACACAGACGGGGACGGTGGCCGTGATCCCTTG
The DNA here is from genome assembly GCA_905373665.1 of Bacteroidia bacterium. Taxonomy (GTDB): domain Bacteria; phylum Bacteroidota; class Bacteroidia; order Bacteroidales; family CAJPTX01; genus Bacteroides_D. Next base: position 4,118 of record CAJPTV010000117.1, on the reverse strand, counting down.
GTTGCCACTCCCCGAATTGCTCATCACGGGAAGGGTAGCCCCCGCCATACGTGCATCAGAGGCTGCGGCGGTCATAGCCATCGAGCGGGTGATGATGTCATCGCCGAGCGTCTTCCTTTCGATTTTCTGCATCAGAGCATAACCGACCCCCAGCCCATGACGCTTCGCAATCCCCGCACGTGCGATATACATGTTTAGCTTCTCTGCCTCGAGGATGAAGGCAATGTCGTTGAAGTCTACCGTATTGACAAACTCTACGATTTGTGCAATGGAGATCATCTTACCGTCGAGCGTGGTCGTCGGTTGCGCACTGCAGGCGGGTTCACTCGGGTTCTGAGTCGCACCACAACCGCGGTTCTCCATCTCATAACCATCTTTCATGCGGCTTGCGACGTGCGTGTGAGAGCCACTGATGGTGCAGGAGGCCGAATGGGCGTCGTCTGCCGAAAAGACGGTGGCTAACACAAAAAGCTTCTCCTCGATCCCCTCGGCGACCGAGACCCGCACCTTACCTGCCTCCATGAGCGCAAGAGCGCGTGCAACCGAAGCATCGTTGACATCCTTCAACAGATTGAGCTCGTCTGCCGAGTGCCCTTCTACCGCCCCGAGCGCCGCGGCAATGAGAAGCCCCGTGCGTCCCGTACCAGGGATTCCGACCCCCATACCATTCTTGTAAATATTGGCACTCGTCTTGACATCGATACGCGCCACGGGGGCATCCAGAAGCTCGCGAGCATAAGCTACGGCAAGTGCTACTGCGATGGGTTCGGTACAACCACAGGCGGGGAGTACCTCCTGCTTGAGCAGGGCGATAGGGAGTTGGTCACAATCACGCATTTTCTTTAGAAGGATCTGTTCTAGTTCGCGCCGCAAATTTAATGAAAAGCTCTTAGGCGGTAATTACCCCTTCGTTTCGTTAGAAATACCTACCTTTACTAGTGTTAAGAGTTAGGGTCGTCGGTTATGGCAAAAGTGTCACAGTCGTTGCAGCAGAAATTGCAACAGCGCCTCTCCCCACAACAAATCCAGGTGGTGAGGCTCTTGGAGATCCCGCTGGCGCAGTTGGAACAACGCATCAAGAAAGAGCTGGAGGACAACCCCACGCTAGAAGAAGGGGGGCAAGAAGAAAGCTTGGAAGGGACGGAAGAAGCGCCGTTAATGGAATATGGCGACGAACGCCAAGAGGAGGAGAGCCTCCCCAGTGGGGGCGAAGATGAGTTCTCGATAGACGACTACCTCTCCGACGATGAGTTCGATTCGGCATATCGTGAACCCGCGTACGGCGGCAGCGATGACCAAGACTACGAAGCCCCCTTGGCCAATGCCGTCACCTTCCGCGATCAGCTCCTCGAGCAGTTGGGTTACCTACGAATTAGCGAGGAGGAACGACGCCTTGCCGAGTACATCATCGGCAACCTCGACGCCGACGGCTACCTGCGACGTCCCCTTGCAGCCTTGCGCGACGACCTCTTGCTCCTCCAAGGCGAGGACGTGCCTCTACGCACCCTAGAGAGAGCCCTCCGGTGGGTGCAAGAGTTAGAACCCGCGGGGATCGGCGCACAGTCCCTTCAAGAGTGTCTTCTGTTACAGCTGCGTGGGCAAGAATCGGAGGTGGCGGTCAACGCGCGTCATATCCTCGAGCAGTGTTACCAACGTTTTGTACAGAAGCACTATACGCGCATCCAGGAGGAGCTACGCCTCTCGCCCGAGAAGCTACGTGCCGCCCTAGATTATATCTCGAAACTCAACCCCAAGCCGGGCGATATGGGCGACACCGGACACCTGAACAGTGCACAGACCATCATCCCCGACTTCATCCTCGGCATCGACGCACGTTCGGGCGAATTGGTGCTTTCCCTTCACGGAGAGAATATGCCCGAGCTGCACATCAGTGCCGAGTACCGACGTATGTTGCAGGACTACGCGGCGCGGCGAAAGAACTCCTCGCCATCGGAACGCGAAGCGGCACACTTCGTCAAGCAAAAGATTGACGCGGCGCAGTGGTTTATTGACGCCCTGAATCAGCGCAATCGTACCATGATGGCCGTTATGCAAGCCATCGTAGACTACCAGCACGACTATCTCTTGGATGGCGATATGCGCAAGCTCCGCCCCCTGATACTCAAGGATATTGCCTCGGTGACGGGGCTTGACATCTCGACGGTCTCGCGGGTCGTCAACAGCAAGTACGTGCAGACCCCATTCGGAATCTTGCCCCTAAAGGACTTCTTTAGCGAAGGGATACAGAACCAAGACGGCGACACCGTCTCCACGCGCAAGATCAAGGCTGCCATGCTCTCGGTCATCGAGGGGGAGAACAAGCAGTCGCCCCTAACGGACGATCAGATCGTCGATGCCCTCAACGAACAAGGGTTTGCGCTAGCCCGACGCACGGTAGCCAAGTATCGCGAGCAGCTCAACATCCCGATGGCGCGCCTGCGACGGGAGATGGTGCTAGGGGAGTCTTAGATCCTCGCGCCGGACGGGCGGGGATTGGGCGCACAGCCCAGAAATATTCGGCAGTTCTATAAAGTCTATTCAGAAAGGCTAACCACTGGTTACCCAATCGGTGGAGAAGAGACATTTCGGGTAGTGTCCTAAAAAAGTGTGTAATCCCCCTCTTCATTCCTCCAGCAAGGGGGGGATTTAGTTGGCTTTATACGTTACAGAATACTGTCGAGTTCCCAAGCCGAAATATGGTCAATACCTTCATTGGTTGGGAGCTTGAAGTCATCCAAACTGACCACGTACTTCTTGAAATTATCTTCTATCGACAAAAGAGAGCGGTACTCTCGCTCTATTGTTTCTTGCTCAGTCAGTTGTAGAGTGACTTGGAAATATAACCTATTTCCTCCTTTGATAGCAACAAAGTCGACCTCCGTATCTTTATTCGTCCCCACATAGACTTGATACCCTGCCCTCCTAAGACTTAAATAGACGGCATTCTCCAATAAGTAGCCCATCCCATAGCCAAATCCTGAATAGAGGTAATTGTGGTAGCACAAGTCATTTAGGTAGTACTTGTTGTTGGCTGAAATAGTCTCTTTACCCTTGATGTTATATCTTTCTACCTTGTGTATGAGGAACGTACTCTCGAGGTGGGAGATATAATTAGAGAGCGTCTCGTAGTTGGTTTTCCTGTTTCGAGACTTAAAGAAGTTGACGATGTTCGTAATGGAGATAATATTGGAGGCGTTATTGACCAGATACACAAAGAGATCATCTAGGAGCTTTACATCCTTTACTTTGTATCTTGCAACAATGTCACGAAGCATAACCGTATCTTTTACAGAAGAGATATAGTTTTGCTTCATCTCTTCATTAGGAAGATTAAATAGCTCGGGAAGTGCGCCGGTTTGAAGGAAGTCGATGTAACTCTTTTTGTTAGGTTCTATCTGACTCATCCCACAGAATTCTGAGAAGCTAAATGGGAGTATCTCAAACGCTACGTATCTTCCTGAAAGTAGAGTCGCAAGCTCACCTGAAAGTAGATTGGAGTTGGACCCACTAATAAATATCTCACAAGGCTCAGCAAAGTCTTGAGAATGTGAGTTGACAAATCGCTCCCACTCTTCAATTCCCTGTATTTCATCGATAAAGAGGAATACTTTCCCCTGCGGATTGAGTTCCTTCTTATATTGCTGAAAGAGGTTCTCAAGATCTTGATAGTTATGAATGTCTGAAAACTCTAGGTATTCCTTGTTGATATAAAGAATATTATTAGGTGAAGTGCCATTGGCAATGAGTTGTGAGGCTATTTGCCTTAGGATGTAGCTCTTTCCTGCACGTCTCTGCCCCACCAATACTTTGATTAGTTTGTTATCAATGTATTGCTCGATCTTTTCGGTGTAGAATGTGCGTAGGTAGCCCAAGTCAATAGGGTTCTCATTCCAAAAGTTGTATTTCCGTATTGACGTAACCATGTTAGGTGTACTTGAAATTCTTTCGCAAATGTAGATAATTTCAAGTACGCTTGAAAATTCTGTTATAGTGGCGGTAATTTCAAGTATGCTTGAAATGTCGAATCAATTTCTCGCATAGTAGGTTTCTCTAATTGGCTCATCAATGCCAGCAGATTCTGCCAGTTCATTTATCTTCCCCAGCACCCCCTATTAAAC
>CAJPTV010000116.1 GCA_905373665.1 Bacteroidia bacterium | reverse complement strand
GCCACCCCTCAATTAGCTTCGTGTAGGCATCCATAATGAGCGAGAGGTAGTAATGGTTCTTACCATACCATTCTCTCGCTCCTTTTCCCCTCTAAGAAATCCCCCTTCCACACAACTTCCACAATGGGCAGGCGTTCTATCTTTGTAACAGCAAAAATAAGAGGGAATGAGGTATTGGTTCGTAATATTGTTTTTAGGCGTCTTTTTAAGCGCGCAAGCACAACAAGACACCCTATTTAACCAGACAGACGCCAAAGGGCGAAGAACGGGCTTTTGGCGGCGATATTACAGCAACGGGAAGGTGGCCTATACAGCTCAGTTCGATGCTGGGCGCAACATCGGACGCATGGTGCGCTATGACGAGACTGGGCAACGCCGCGTAGAAGTCCTACACCGCAAAGATGGGCATCATGCTGACGCCAAACTCTACTCCCCCGAAGGGAAACTCATCGCCCAAGGCATCTATTACGACCAGAAAAAAGACAGCACGTGGCGATACTTTGGAGAGAAGGGGCAAGTCGTGCAAATAGAGAATTGGAAACGCGGGGCAAAAGAGGGCGAAGAACTCATCTACTCTGATGAAGGGCGGGTGGCACAACGCCTACACTGGAAGAATGGTAAACAAGACGGCGCGCAAGAACTCTACTACGCCACTGGCGCACTACGTATCCGCTGGAATATGGTGCAAGACGTCGTAGAGGGCGAAATGGCAACCTTCTTCACCACGGGCGCTAAACGCCTCGCTGGTGACTATGTGAAAGGAAAACGCGAAGGCTATTGGACAACTTGGGACATCGACGGACGCATCGAAGACCAAACCGAATATCGCAACGGCATCGCCACCAATGCGGCGGAGCGTGCCCGTCAACAAGACAATATCCTAGAGGCGCTCCTCAACAATGCAGGAAAAATACCCGAACTGGATGCCGACGAGCGACTCAACTATTAGACACAAAAAAAGAGCAGCTCTACCCCGTAAAGCCGCCCTACAAAAAAACGCTAAAAAGAGCCTCTCATGGGACTCGAACCCACGACCTGCTCATTACGAATGAGCCGCTCTACCAACTGAGCTAAAGAGGCAACGGCACAAAGGTATAGACTCTGTTTGAAATAACCAAATACAGACGATGAATTCCTTCGGCACACTGTTTCGCATCACCCTCTGCGGCGAGTCGCACGGCGCAGGAATCCTAGTCTCCATCGAAGGTTTACCCGCTGGACTACGCTTTGAAAAAATAATTCTAGAAAAAGCTCTTATTCGCAGAAAAGCCACCCTTCGAGGGACAACCGCACGCCACGAACCAGACATTTTTCAAGTGCTCAGTGGCGTATACGAGGGGCACTGTACAGGCGCACCACTCTGCCTATTCATCCCCAATACCGATGTACAAAGCGCGAGCTACGCTCCCTTGAGCGATACCCCACGCCCCGGTCACGTAGACATGGTCGCTGAGCAAAAATATTTCGGTTATGCCAATATGCGAGGTAGTGGCATCTTCTCCGGACGCCTCACAGTGGGGCTCGTCTTAGCAGGCTCTCTAGCAGCCACTTGTCTTAGCTCCCACGGCATCCAAACCCATGCCGAAGTGACCGAAATCGGCGGACACGCCACTCCCTTCGACGCCGTCATTGAAGAAGCCATTGCAGCAGGCGACTCCCTCGGAGGTATCATCAGCTGTCGCATCGATGGGGTCGCAGCAGGTCTAGGTTCTCCATTTTTTGATAGCGTAGAAAGCCTCCTTTCCCACGGCTTATTTTCTATCCCTGGGGTGCGGGGCGTCAGTTTTGGCAACGGCTGGGCTGGTGCGCGCATGCGTGGCAGTACCTTTAACGATGCCTTTGAAAAAGAGTCAGAGAAGTTTACAGGACGCACCCGTACGAATCATTCTGGTGGCATCGTCGGGGGGCTCACCAACGGCAATCCCATTGAGTTTGAAGTAGCTTTCCGCCCGCCAGCAAGCATCGCCCAGCCACAACAAACCATCCGCAAAAGCACTGGCGAGGAGGTCACACTACAAATCGGTGGGCGTCATGACGTTTGCTTCGTACAGCGCTGCCCAGTCATCGTCGAAAGCATTGCCAACATTGTCCTCTACGACCTTTGGCTACAACGGCGCGCCGAACTACAAATCGACTAAATGCCGCTCCTTTTCACCCAGACTGCCATGCCACCCCTATTCCCCCAACAGCCGTTTTACCGCACGAGAAGCACGCTCTTTCTAAACACCATGCGGCTTTTGCGACTCCTATTCTACATTCTTCTAGCAAGTGGAATATTCTCTCTCGTGCGCGAACTGCGCGATACTCCCCCACCAACCAATGCCACGATCCGCAGCCTCCTGCTTACGACGCATCGCCTCACTCTTCATCTTCCTTCCTCACTACCTTTTCGCCTCATGAGCCCAACCCCCATCGCTTCACAGCAGGTCAAAAAGCCCAAACCACAACGCGCAGCTCTGCCCCCCACCTTACGCCCTTTTTTAGTAGATACTGCAGGGGTGGCAACATGGGTACGCTTTGGCTTTTCCAAAAAGCAGGCAGCCTCAATCCTTCGTTATCGTGAAAAGAGCGGTGGCTTTCGCAATAAGGAGCACTTCCGACGCTGCTACGTCGTCAGCGAAGAGGCTTATACGCGTCTTGCCCCTTACCTTCTTTTTCAGAAAAAGAGTTCTGGTGTAAACAAGCCCACGCACAAGCTCTTCCCCTTCAATCCTGACACGGCCAGTGCTGCAACCTTTGAAGCTCTGGGCTTTAGTGCCAAACAAGCACAGGTACTATTAAACTACCGCAAGTCACTCGGCGGTTCGTTTGGCACTCCAGAACGCTTCTCGCGTTCCTACGTCGTAGATTCTGCTCGCTTCCAGACCTTAAAGCCCTATCTGAGATTTGAGTAGAAAGAGCTCCCCCTCTCTAACAAAAACCGAGGCTTCCTCTCCCTGCGGAAAGAAAGCCTCGATAAAAGAATCTGTATTATAAACTACCGAACCGAATCCAACACAGCCTTGAAAGCTTCGGGATTGTTCATTGCGAGGTCTGCAAGAACCTTACGGCTCAGGACGATATTCTTCGCATTAAGACGCCCGATGAAATCGGAATAAGTCATCCCCTCGGCACGCACTGCTGCATTGATACGCTGAATCCAGAGTGCGCGGAAGTTACGCTTCTTCCCCTTACGGTCTACGTAAGCATGCGTCCAACCTTTTTCGAGGGTATTTTTCGCAACCGTATAGACGTTACGGCGCGCAAGGAAATTACCTTTGGTTTGTTTGAGGATCTTCTTTCTGCGTCGGTGTGACGCTACGACATTCACTGATCTAGGCATTGTAGCTCTAATTTCGGAATATGAGCGGTTGCTAATCTACGTGCAACTCTTTCGGCTCAACTACTCCTTGGTTAATAAATAAAGTGGAACTGTAAAAGAAAAACCTTTGGGCTCTTGTGTCACACACAACACTACTTCACCAACAAGAGTTCCTTTATACGACGCTCATCAGCGTGGTGCACCAACCCACTCTTGGTAAGGTTACGCTTACGCTTGTTCGTCTTCTTAGTCAAAATATGACTTTTGTACGCATGCTTGCGCTTCAACATTCCCGAACCAGTGAGCGCAAAACGCTTCATCGCGCCGCGGTTCGATTTCATCTTTGGCATCCTAACAATTATTTATATGATAAAACAACTCGTTTGTAGCAATCCTCAAAGAGTCTGTGTTTTCACACCCTGCGTGAGAAACGCCGACTCTTTCAGTATCCCACTCTTCAGCCCTCTCTCTTTACGCCTCCTCTGCGTCCTCTGCCTCGGCTGTATCTACTGGTGCAGCCTTAGTGTTTACTGGTTTATCTGCGGCTGCCTTCTTTTCAGCTTTCTTCTTCGCATTCTTAGCAGGCGCGAGCACCATCACCATATGCTTTTCGTTGAGCTGTGGCAACTGCTCTACCTTCGCATACTCCTCCAAATCCTTTGCAAAGCGGAGGAGAAGCTCCTCGCCAATATCCTTGAAGAGAATCGAACGCTTCATAAAACGAAGGTCAGCTTTTACCTTAGCACCTTCCTCAAGAAAACGAATCGCGTGGCGAAGCTTAAGCTGGTAATCGTTTTCCCCCATATTTGGCGTAAAACGCAACTCCTTCATCTCGATTTTCGTTGCGCTCTTTCGCATCTCTTTCTGCTTACGACGCTGCTCGTAGAGGAACTTTTGGTAATCTACGACACGGCACACAGGGGGCTCCGAGTTCTCGACAATCATCACGAGGTCGAGCTCAAGATCGCGAGCTATACGTAACGCCTCATCCGTTGAGACAACGCGTGCCTCCCCGATATTATCACCCACGATACGCACCTGTCGCACACGGATGTCACCGTTAATGCGATGTTGCGGTGCACGATCCGAACGAAAATCATTCCGTTCGCCACGCTCCGGTCTGGGCGGACGTGGGGGACGAGGTCCGTGAAAGAATCTATTGTCTGCTATTGTAGTACCCTCCCAATAAGGTTAGAAAAGTTTCTGTTATCTATGGCTACTTCTTCTTTACGTCAAAGGAACGCGCGAGCTCTGCATCTAGGTGCGCCACAAAAGCGTCGAGCGACATACTTCCCAAATCTACACCCCCACGTGCCCGAACAGAGACTGTCCGCTCCGCAGACTCCTTCTCTCCGATAATCACGCTGTAAGGGATGCGTTGCAACTCTGACTCTCGAATCTTCTTACCGATCTTTTCATTCCGATCGTCGTAAAAGACACGATACTTCTTCGACTTAAGAAGCTCTGCTACCTCCTGTGCAAAGGTATTGAACTTATCACTAATCGGTAAAACAGAGACTTGGTCTGGCGCTAACCAAAGCGGGAAACGCCCCCCCGTGTGCTCTATCAAAACCGCTACGAAACGCTCCATAGAACCGAACGGTGCGCGGTGAATCATCACCGGACGATAACGCTGATCGTCTGCACCAATATACTCAAGCTCGAAACGCTCAGGCAAATTGTAGTCTACCTGTACCGTCCCTAACTGCCAACGACGCCCGATAGCATCCTTGACCATGAAGTCCAACTTCGGACCGTAGAAAGCCGCCTCACCATACTCCGTACGGGTAGGTAACCCCTTCTCAGCCGCTGCCTCAATAATCGCCCGTTCTGCCTTTTCCCAGTTTTCGTCCGAACCGATGTATTTGGAACGATCGACCTTGTCCCTGAGCGAGATTTGCGCCTCGTAATTCTCAAAATCGAGCACCCCGAAGATGTAGAGAATAATATCGATCACCTTCAAGAACTCCTCCTTGAGCTGGTCAGGGCGACAGAAGATATGCGCATCGTCCTGCGTAAAACCACGCACTCGCGTCAAACCGTGCAATTCCCCCGACTGCTCGTAACGGTAAACCGTACCGAACTCAGCAAGACGCAAAGGCAGATCGCGATAAGAACGCGGCGAAGAACGATAAATCTCACAGTGATGTGGGCAGTTCATAGGCTTCAACAAGAAGACCTCACCCTCCTGCGGCGTCTCTATAGGGCGGAAACTATCTGCACCGTATTTAGCCCAGTGTCCAGAGGTCTCATAAAGCGCTTTTTGCCCAATATGCGGGGTGATGACGGGGAGGTAACCATACTCCTTTTGCACCTCGCGCAAGAAATTCTCCAAACGCTCGCGCAACTGCGCACCTCGCGGCAACCAGAGCGGCAACCCCTGCCCTACCCGCTGCGAGAAAGTGAAGAGCCCTAACTCCTTCCCCACCTTACGGTGGTCGCGCTTCTTCGCCTCCTCGATCATCGCGAGGTACTCGGTCAAAAGACTCTCTTTCGGAAAGGTGATACCGTAAATACGCGTGAGCTGCTTATTGTGCTCATCACCACGCCAGTAAGCACCTGCGAGACTGAGCAACTTCACCGCCTTGATATAGCCAGTGTCTGGCACGTGAGGTCCACGACACAAATCGGTAAAGTTTCCTTGCGAGTAAAAAGTTATCGTCCCATCCTCGAGCCCCTCAATGAGCTCTAGCTTGTAAGGGTCACCCTTCTTCTGATACTCTACGAGAGCCTCCTGCTTAGAAACATCACGCCTTACAATAGGTTCTTTTTGCTTGGCAAAGTGACGCATCCGCTCCTCTATCTTAACGAGGTCTTCTTCGGTAACCTTGTAATCACCAAAATCCACGTCATAATAGAAAC
>CAJPTV010000115.1 GCA_905373665.1 Bacteroidia bacterium | reverse complement strand
TTCCTTAATATCCCCTTCCTACATACCTTGCAGACCAAGGACAGACGCTTCATACACAGGGAGCGTAATAAAGGCATAAGCTTCAAAATAGGTAATTTTACCTACGAAATTTCACCCCTTTTTAGGCTCAATTCTATATCTATTTATCTAAATCTTTAGTTAAATATTTCTCTTTTACTAAATAAAAAGAGATTCTGAATTCCTAAATTTCACCACTAGTACTCTGACTCGATTTTAGGGGATAACAACGCTCCTAAAGTCGACCCGAAAGAGCCCCAAAAGAGACCCGAAAGAACCCAAAAAGGAAAGTCGTAAAAAGAATACGACCCCTCGCTACAAGGAATTTGTTACCTTTGCGGCAGAGAGCTCATGAGTGGACTAAAACAAAGATATTTTGCTTGGCTGTGCCTCCTCCTGCTGTGCCTTTCTTGGATGCAGGGACTGCACGCCCAAGTCGCGCCGCGCGCAGAGGGGCTCTTGAGCCAATACGAGCGCGGAATGGCGCTTTTCCGCGCTGCACGCTACGCTTCTGCCGAGGAGCTCTTCTCCAAAATCACAGCACAATCGCCGCAAAAGGGCGATCCCGAGGGGCTCTACGCCGAGGCTGCCTACTTTAAGGCGCTCTGTGTAACGCGTTTAGGGCGCGGCGATGCCCCTTACGAATTGCTCTCTTTTATAGAAAAATACCCCGCTTCGCTACGTGTCGAACAAGCGAAATACGAGTTGGGCTCGTGGTACTACAACACGAAAAAATACAAGGATGCCCTGCGCTGGTTCGCCACCATTGAAGAACAAGCTTTTGACCAGGAGGGACGCGCCGAACTAGCCTTCAAGCACGCCTACTCCCTCTTCCAGCTCGGACGCCTCGACGAAGCCTTGCCGATCTTCGCACGCGTAAAGGACGAATCCTCTTATTATCAAGCACCTGCAACCTATTACTATGCCCACATCGCCTACACAAAAGGGCATTACAGTGCCGCACTGGATCACTTTCGGCGCATTGACGCCGACCCCTCATTCGCTCCCCTCGTGCCCTATTACATTGCTCAAATCCTCTATAAACAAGAGCAGTACAGCGAATTAGCGCGCTACGTGCGCCCCCTAGTAGACTCCGTCGTCTCCAGCCGTCAGTCCGAGATGCAACGGATGTTAGGCGAAGCCTATTTTCGCTTAGAAAAGTTCGATTCTGCACACACCGTACTGACCCAGTATGCCGAGCGGGTAGGGAAAAATCGCCTCACGCGCGACGATAACTACCTCGTCGGGCTCGTCTACTACAAACGTAGTGAATGGGCTGATGCCGCCAAATACCTAGAGCGTGTCCCCACCGAGTCTGACTCGGTCACCCAAAACGCCTACTACCATCTCGGCGATATCTATCTCCACCTCGGCGACATCGAGCGTGCGCAAAAAGCATTAGGCCAAGCCAGTGAACTAACCTTTGACGTGCGATTGCAGGAGGACGCCCTCTTCAATTACGCCAAACTCCTCTACGAACATCGCTACAATCCCTTTGCCGATGCCGTCTCTGCCTTTACGCGTTACCTAACTCTTTTCCCCAAGTCGAAGCGTCGTGATGAGGCATACACCTACCTCGGGATGGCCTTCATGGGTACGCAAAATTACCAAGGAGCGCTAGATGCTCTGTCCAAAATTGGGACTGCCAATGCCACCACACGCCGAGCCTATCAGCGAGCCTCCTATTACCGCGGGGTCGAATACTATCAGAATCTTCGCTACGGAGGGGCTGATACCCTTTTCGCAAAGTCTCTAGAAGTGAGCGATTTGGACAACATGCTGCGTGCAAAAGCTCTCTATTGGCGCGCAGAAACGAACTACCGCCTAGAGCGCTACGCATTGTCAGCAATGCTCTATCAGCAGTTCTTGAATGCTCCGGGAGCCTTCTCGCAGCCCCAATACAAGAAAGTCCCCTACGATTTGGGCTATACCTACTTCAAGCTGAAAGACTACGACCAAGCCGTAGCATGGTTGCGACTCTTCACCGAGAAGATGCAGCGCGACTCCTTAGGGCTTTTAACTGATGCCCTCGTGCGCATCGGAGATTGTCTTTACATCCAACGAAAGTATTGGCCCGCAATAGACTACTACCTCCGAGCATCTGAAGTCGGCGGCTTAGGGGCTGACTACGCTCTCTACCAGCAGGGCTGCGTATTGGGGTTAGTCTCGCGCCCCGAGAAGAAGATTGCCACACTTGCCTCGATGGGCGAACGTTATCCGAAATCTCCCTACCGGAGTAACGCCTATTTTGAAATCGCAGAAACCTACCACCTGTTGGACAACTTACCCGAGGCTAGTAAGTATTATTGGCAGGTGGTCAACGAGTTCCCCTCAAGTCTCAATGCCCCCTCAGCCTTGTTACAGATCGGCTTGGTCAATTACGAACAGGACGAATACGAGGCTGCAATCAAACACCTCAAACGAGTGGTACACGATTATCCCGGCACACCTTCGATGCACGAAGCCCTCTCCGCACTCGAGCGCGTTTATAAGGCGCAAGGAGATGTCAAGCCTTATTTGGCTTATCTGAACGAGATTGGGCAGGAGAATAGGGTCTCGCAAGGGCGTCGCGATTCGCTCTTTTACACCACAGCCGAGGCGCAATACATGGGCGGTCAGTATGGGCGTGCCCGTATGTCCCTAGAGGAATATCTGCGCGAGTTCCCAGAAGGGGCTGGAAGTGTGGCAGCAAACTACTATTTGGCAGATTGTCTCCTACGGGCTAGCGATTCGGTCTCAGCACTGCCCCGCCTAGAGGTCGTCATACGACGTCAGCCTAATGAGTTCTATGACAAGGCCTTAGCCAAGGCTTGCCCGATTTACGAACAGCGGAAGGACTTTCGTCTAGCCCTAGAGGGCTATGAGGCGCTAGAGCGCGTAACGGGCGATCCGCGTTTGTTGCAAGAGGCGCGTTATAGCAAGCTGCGCATGGTGGTCGTCCTAGGCGAGGAGAGCCGCATCGTAGAGTACGCTAATGCCGTCTTGTCCGATGAGCGTACTGCCCCAGAGCGTCAGTTGTTTGCGCGTTATCAGTTAGGGCTCGCGCTCTTGCGTGCAGAGCGTTACGATCAGGCGTACAACGTATTTGCGCTCATGGGGAGCAACACAGGCGCGGCAACAGGGGCCGAGGCTCGTTTTCGGATGGCGGAAATCCGTGCCAAGCAAAACGATTGGGGAAAGTTACAAGAGGAAGTCTTTGCCTTTGCAAAGCGGAACACGCCGCATCAATATTGGTTAGCCAAGTCCTTCCTGCTTTTAGCAGAGGGCTACCGAACGCATGACGATCTCTTCCAAGCGCGAGCTACCTTGCAGAGTATTGCCGCAAATTACGAGGCAAAGGAAGACGGCATCCTCACGGAGGTGAACGCTGCACTAGCCCGCATAGCCGCAGAGGAGAAGGCGCGCGAGCGCGTTATACCAACAGATACGATACAGTTCCGTTTTGCACAATAGCGTTCTCGCGCACGCCAAGACGGGCTTCTAAAGGTGCACAGTTTGTACAGCAACGAGCGATGGGAAGGGGAGTAAAAGGGGATGAAGAAGACCATTCGGAGAGTATGAGGTGAGGCGCTAAGCGCGTAGAATAGAAAGAGAAGCAGCATGGTAGCATCAGATAGAACATTGCGAACGACAATCTTGCATAGCCCATTTAGAACGTGGGTAGTGAGGTTGCTGTGCTTGTGGTGGATCGTAGGGTGCGGCATCCCTGCTGCATGGGGACAAACCGATTCCGTCTCTAACTTGCCACAAATGGCAGCGGGGGCTGCAAAGGTCGTAGAGGTGAGCCGAGTTTTTGACCCATGGATTAGCGACGCTGGCAAAATCAATTTCCTCCCACAGTTGGATGATACCGTAGTCCCCGCCCTAAAGTTTGACTATCGCCTAGCAGCACGTCCCCTAGTGCGCCTCTTACCCCTACGTCCCATTCCGCCCGCGAAGATGGGGCGAGAGCGCATCGAGCAGTTATCTCCTTTCTATTTGAAGTTCGGCGGCGGAAACAACTATTCTCCTTGGGTGGAAGGTTACGTCTCTGGCGGACGTTCAGACCGTCTGACCTATTCCCTAGATTTGCAACATTTTAGTAGTTGGGGGACGCTCGAGGTCGGAGATAAGTTGCAGGATGATGCGCAGGAGGTCGCAGCCCCCTATTCTCGTACAGGGATGCAAGCACAGCTGCGCGGTTTCACAAAAAAGTATCATTTTAACTACTACCTCGGAGGACGCTATCGGCACGCCTATTCCCGTTTTTATGGCGCTGGAGATACCCTCGTAAGAGCACAGGATACCCTCTGGAAATCCCCCTATAGTCGTCACCTAGGCGGCGTGCTCTTCGAACTAGGAAGTACCTATCTAGATTCCACACACTTCCAATACCTTGTGCGTGGCGAGCTAGATGGCTATTCCGATAATTTTGACGGAAGCCAATGGCACGCTGGCGCTACTTTCGAGGGTCATAAGGACTTTGACGGGCAGCGCTATGGCGGTCTCTTGGAGGTGCGTCACTATGGATTGTCTCTTGGGAGTGCCGAACATCCCAATACCATCGTCAGTTTAGCCCCATGGGTGAAATTATACGGCGATCGCTGGCGCGTAGTGGCGGGCGTCGATCTGACCTACGATAGCAACGGGGCGCAGTCGGAAATGCACGTCTATCCGCGTGGGCATATCTCCTATGATATTATCCGCCAGTTCTTTATCCCTTATTTCGAGATAGACGGGCGCTTGGAAGTGGCGGATCGCGTGCGCCTATCAGAAGAAAACCCCTTCCTACACCCCCATGAGAAGGTCTGGAATAGTTCTCGGAACATGGAACTACGATTCGGAGCACGAGGAAAATTCAATAATGACTTTGGCTTTCACCTCTATGGGGCGTATGCGCTGGTAGACAGTATGCGCTTTAGTGTCAACGGTATCGCACGGCGGGAAATCAAGAAGCTACACTATCAGAACGGCTTGCTCTCTACCATGCATTCCGTCTATGACCGTGGTTCGGAGCTACACCTTGCCGCAGAGTTACACTATGCGCTGACCTCGCGTTTTTCCGCTGGTCTACGTGCCGATTATTGGAGTTACTCGTTGATACAGCTCGCCGCACCTTGGCACGCCCCAACCGCCATGGGGACGCTATTTGCAAACTATAACTTGCGGGACAAGATCTACGCCGGGCTAGATTTTCATCTAACGGGTGGCAGGCAGGCAAGGGATGCCGCGGGGGATATAGTCAACCTCCCCACCATGTTGGACTTGAACCTCCAAGCGCGTTATCGCTTGGGCGTACACACAAGCGTCTTTGTCGATTTGCGAAATCTCCTCTTCCAGCGCTACTATCGTTACCATCTCTATCCTCACCATCGCTTGCAAGCCTACGGCGGCATTATCTTAGAGTTCTAAATACGGGAATTTCCATGGAGCGGCATCAAGCTGATACAGCCCCAAAGCTGAGCATTATCATCCCCGCATACAACGTAGAGCGTTTCCTAGACAAGTGTTTAGAGTCTGTCGTGCAGCAAACCTACACAGATTTTGAGGTCCTTTTAATCAACGACGGCTCAACAGATTCTACCCTGATGATGTGCCGGGAGTGGGGCGATCGCGATCCGCGTATTCGATTGATCTCCCAAGAAAATAAGGGGCTTGCGGAAACACGCAATGTGGGGATACGCGCCGCGCGCGGAACATTGTTGATGTTTGTCGATAGCGACGATTACCTCGAACCGCATGCCGCCGAGATCTTGGTTCACTGCCTAGAGACCGAAGATGCCGATGTGGCGATAGGGCGTTTTGTTAGCGAAGATTTGCAGGGACGTAAGGATAAGCATTATGCGCAGTTGGGAAATAGGGTTATGACCCCCGCAGAGGCTTACCTGAAAGTCCTATTTGACAGAGAAGTAAAGTCGTTTGCTTGGGGAAAGGTCTATCGTCGTGAGCTTTTTGACGAGGTGACCTATCCGGCCGGAAAGCTCCTCGAGGACTACATGACGACCTATCGCCTCTTTGCTAAAGCGCGTCGTGTGGTGACTACCCGTAGCCTAGTCTATCATTACGTGCAGCGTCCGAATAGTATTATGCACGAGAAGCTCTACTCTGCTGATCGAGATATGACTTTTCTAGGAGCTGTCTATGCTCGCTTTGTACATGCACGCGCTTCGGGCTTTCTTACCCCCCGTCAGTTGGCGCTCTTCCGTGTGAAGACAGAGCGTCGGTTATTGCGCACCTATTTTACGATAGCCCGTTTTGGCGACAGTGTCGCTGCAAAGGACTCTTTGCGTGATGTATGTCGTTATATGAGTGATGTCTCCGCCCGTGAGGTAAACTCTGGCGATTTGCGTAGACTCTGGCGTTGGTCTCGTCTTCGGAAAGTTTGGTTGGCGCTGTTTTTTTGGCATTAGTCCCCAAGCGTATGAATATGGGGCGTTAAGAGAGTGTGTCAAAATACGCTCCTCCCTCTTCTGTAGGATGGTGTGTCAAAACATTCGACACACCCTCATTTTATTGACTATAAAA
>CAJPTV010000114.1 GCA_905373665.1 Bacteroidia bacterium | reverse complement strand
TCGTGGATGCTCTCTAGCGAAAGCTTTATGGAATCTACGCGTAGCTTCCTAGACCTCCTGAAGCTTAAGGCTAGCTACGGTGTACAAGGGAACGACAACCTCCCCTCTACGGCTAATTTCCCTTATACTGACCTTTATCGTGTACGTAACCTCAACGATAAGTTCTCGCTTAGCTTCGCCTCAAAAGGAAATCCGAACCTAACGTGGGAGACTAGTCACAATCTTAATGTGGGGGTTGAGTTCGCATTCTTCCGTCATCGCTTGACGGGGGGCGTGGAGTTTTATCGCCGCGAGGTGACAGATATGTTGTTCCAATTGACCGTGCCTCCGTCTTCTGGTTATAGCTCCTACTGGGATAACATCGGTTCGATGTCTAACACAGGGGTAGATTTCGAACTACGGGGCGTGCCCTACAAGAGTAAAAACATCGAGTGGTCGGTTTTTGTCAATGGCGGTCACGTTACGAACAAATTAACCAAGCTTCCTGCCGAATGGAATCGCACCACTTACGGGCATGTCGATGGGTATAATGTCTACAAAGAGGGTGGTTCGTTGTATGATCTCCTCCTTCCTAAGTGGGCAGGTGTCAACGAACAAGGACAAGCTACGTGGAAGCTAGCAGATGGTAGCACGACGACCGACTGGAACAAGGCGTCTGAAATCGAAAACCGTACCTATTTCAAAGACTTGAGTGCGAAGCTCGTGGGTGGTTTCGGGACGAGTGTAGATTTCTACGGTTTTGACTTTTCTGCCGCTTTTGGCTATGCGCTTGGCGGACGTCGCATCGACGGTTCGTATCGTCTCCTAATGAACCCAGGGACATTAGGGCGTGCGATGCATAAAGATTTGTTGGAAAGCTGGAGTCCGAATAAGAAAGGAAAGTATGTCCGCATGGAAAAGAATTCCTATGCGTCTGCCACGTCTGACTACTTCCTCACAAGTCGCTCTTATCTCTCAATTGACAACCTCACCTTGGGCTATACATTCAAGAAAGAATGGCTCGATCGGATTGGGCTTGGTAGCCTCCGTCTCTATGTCGTAGCTGACAACGTATGGCTCTTCTCAGCTCGTAAGGGCTTTGACCCACGCTTTACGCGTTCGGTCGGTTACAAGGCGATGCGAACAATCTCTGGCGGGTTGACTCTCACATTCTAAATTTAACGAAAGGTATTCACAATGCGTAAAAACCGTGTTTTTTATATTCTCGGGCTTGCCGCTTTACCGATTGCCCTCTCGAGTTGTTCGAAAGAACTCGAAGTGGAGCCACAAAACTCCTACCTCACCACTGAGCAAATCGCTGAAGCTGGTGCTAAGCTCCCTGATCGGCTGAGTGCATTACGTGAGCTCCCCTATGCCGATTTGAAGAAAGCAGGACGTACAGGAGATGGTATCGAGCACTATGAGTATGGTTATGCGTCGTTTGCTATAATTTTAGGGATGCGCGGGAGCGACATGTGGGAAAGGCGAACCGTAGACCCTATTTATGGACAAGACCTCATTTTGGGAACTAATGTGGCCTCAAATGACAAACAGCTCTATATTTACCAGACGCTCTATTCCTTTATCAGCTCAGCAAATATCGTGTTACGAACCGCTACTGAGGGGGCAAAACAGAGCAATATGGTACGTATGCGTGCTGAGGCGCTCGCTTTCCGAGCATTTGCTTATTGGAACTTGGCGCAACTCTACCAGTTCAAATACAAGGGAAATGAAAGTGCACCGTGCGTCCCCATTGTGTTAGAAGATACGCCAGCGAGCAAGTTATCAGAGAACCCGCGAGCAAGTGTAGCTGATGTTTACAAGCAAATAGAAAGTGACCTCAATGCCTCAGAAGCGCTGTTCGAAACGCTTGAGGGGAATGTTCCACAAGCCTACGTTAGCAAGTTCGTCGTTTATGGTCTTAAGGCTCGTATGTACCTCTGCATGGAAGAGTATGCAAAAGCAGAAGAGTATGCTGTTAAGGCAAAAGATGGTGGCACGCCTTATTCTTTGGAAGAAGCTGGTATGCCGAACTTTGATGACGGTACTGACCACAATATGCTCTGGGCTAGTATCGCTGGACCTAAAGATCGTGTAACGACAACGGGGATTGTCAATTGGCAGGGGATGATTTGCTCCTTCACGGGACAAAACTCCTACTCCTTAAGCTTCCCTCGTTGCATCAATCCAGATTTTTACAACACCATTCACAAAGATGACGTTCGTAAAAACTGGTGGTTGTTACAAAAAGATTACTCTGCTGCTGGCGTGACGGTAAAAGCTCATACGAAAGGTTGGGATAATTTCGTGAAAGCGACGGGGACAAATCTTGACGACCTTGTTCCATCTATGGCGAAACGTATCAAAGCTTGTTTAAGCAACCCATTTGTAAACATCAAGTTCGCGCCTGTAGATAAGAGTGTTTACATCGCAGAGAACTCTGCTGACTTCCCTATTATGCGTGTGGAAGAAATGCACTATATCGAGGCTGAAGCGAAGGGGTTGGGAGGCGATCTTGCTGCAGGTTGCCAACTGCTTACAAATTTCGTTCGTACCTACCGTCAACCGAGTTATAATTTCACAACGACGAAGCGTGAGGCGTTCATTGACGAGATCTATCGTCAGCGTCGTATCGAGTTCTGGGGTGAGATCTTGCCATACTACGACATGCTTCGTTTAGAAAAGCCGATGACTCGCGAAGGCGTCTTGTCGCGCGAACTCTACCCAGCAGATGCAAAGATCAATCTTAAAGCTGGAGACCCACGCCTGATTATGCAATTTCCCGAGAAGGAAGTTTCGCAGAATATTGCAGTCAAGCAGAATGAGTCGGTAGAACCTCCAAAAGCTAACTTTGAAAAGTTGAACAACAAGTAGTTATCGCTTTTGACGATCTAGCCGCTCCCCGTCCCTCGGGGGGCGGCTTTTTTTGTCTCGTGCAGGAGAGGCAGCGGGGCAAGAAATTAGATGGTTGTACGTTGTATTAAGTACGTCTATATTTTAACCGAACGAACGCACTATGAAACGCATCGCAGGTCTACTGTTGGGGCTCATGCCCGTGGCTCTTTTTTCCCTCATTGCCCTTACGGGGTGTAACCAAACCGAATTACAGCGGATTGCCGAACTCGAGAGTCGGCTCGACTCGCTCCGCACCCAGTCTGAGCAAAAGGACGCGACCATTAACGAGTTCTTCCAGTCTATCGACGAGATAGAAGCCAACCTTAACCTCATCCGCTCCAAAGAGCAGAAGATTAACGCCGAGGTGCGCAACAAGCAAGAGGGCGAACTCCCCGAAGATGGGCGCGAGCGTATCGCTAAAGACATCATCGAAATCAATCGCATCATGTCTGAGAACCAGACGAAGATGGCGGCGCTTTCCAAAAAGCTCAAGGCATCGAACCTCAAGGTGGCGCAGTTTGAGAAGATGGTGAAAGATCTGCAAGAAAAGATAGAACAGCGCGACGCAACCATCCAAGACCTCCGCGAGAACCTCGAACTACTCAACTTCTCCGTAGACTCCCTCTCGATGGAAGTCGCAACCCTCGACTCGGTGAACCAAGGGCTGCGAGATCAAGTGGCCGAGCAGCACGACCAGCTCAATACCGCATGGTATGCCTTCGGTACGAAGAAAGAGCTCGTTGAGAATAAGATCATCTCCCGCGAAGGAGGCTTCCTCGGAATCGGTAAGCGCAACGAACTTAAAGACGACTTGACCCTCGAGTACTTCACCAAGGTCAATATCGAAGAGACCGAGTCAATACCGCTTTTTGCCTCCAAGAAAGGGGTAGATTTCGTGACCAAGCACCCGAGCGATAGCTACGAGCTGGAAAAGAATAGCGAGGGGGCTGTGGTCAACCTCCGCATCACGGATAAGGAGAAATTCTGGCGCGGGTCGAAGTATTTGGTCGTCGTAATTAAGTAATTCGCGCAGTTTAGACGCCTTATTTATTACTTTCCCAATCGGTTTTTTAGGCACGTAAGGTATTGGGTTTCGCTACCTTTGCCTTGTGGTAACGCAAGGAGTGTAAAGCAAGGAGCGAAAGGTAGCCTCGTGTGAAGCTCTGCCGCCCTCCTCTCTCTCTGTCGAGGCGAGACGCTCCACTGGGAGAAGAACAGGGCGGGTGAGCGCCTTCCGTAGCCTCCGAAGCTAAGCACTGCGAGTGTGTCATACCAAAGTATCGCAAACCAAGGAGTAGTAATGTTCCAGATTCTAAAGAAAGAGAAGTTAGCGCCAGCCATCTATCTGATGGATATCCATGCACCGCGCGTGGCGGAGTCGGCGATGCCGGGGCAATTTGTGATTGTGCGTGTGGATGAGAAAGGCGAACGGGTGCCACTTACCATCGCAGACTATAACCCAGCAACGGGCGCTGTGACGATCGTAATCCAGACCATCGGGGCAAGCACCAACAAGTTGTGTGACCTCAACGCAGGAGACTCGGTGCTGGACTTTGTAGGTCCGCTCGGGTTGCCTAGTGACCTTTGTGAGATGAGCGATGAGGAATTGGCGCAGAAGCGTATCATCTTCGTCGGCGGGGGGCTAGGTGCAGCGCCTATCTATCCACAGGTAAAATACTTGGCAGAAAGAGGCTTTAAGCCCGATGTGATCATCGGGGCAAAGACCAAGGCGATAGAGATTATGCGTTCGGAACTTGAAGCGGTTTCGGCAAACTACTACCAAGCAACGGACGATGGGACGGATGGTTTCCACGGCATGGTGACCAACTGTCTGCAAGACCTCGTGCAGAACCACGGTAAGCAGTATAACCACTGCGTGACCATCGGACCGATGATCATGATGAAGTTCGTGGCAAAGCTTACGCAGGAACTCAATATACCGACCATTGCCAGCCTAAACACGCTCATGGTCGACGGTACGGGGATGTGTGGCGCGTGCCGTGTGAGTGTCGGTGACAAGATGCGTTTCACCTGTGTGGAAGGCCCAGAGTTCGACGCACACCAAGTCAACTTTGACGAAGCGCTACGCCGCCAAGCCATGTACAAAGAGGTAGAGAAGGCACGCCTAGAAGAATACAACAATTGCAAACTAAGCTAACAGAGAACGAAGATGGTACAGAAGAAAGGTCGCGTCCCAGTACGCGAGCAAGAACCACAAGTGCGCGTACGCAACTTCGAGGAAGTTTGCTTTGGTTATAACATTACCGAGGCGCAGGAAGAGGCTACACGCTGTCTACAGTGTAAGAATCCGCGCTGTATGAATGCGTGCCCTGTCAATATCCACATACCGCAGTTTATTAAGAAGGTGCTCGATGGTGACATCCTCGGCGCAGCCGATATCATCGGACAGGACTCCAGCTTGCCAGCAGTGTGCGGTCGTGTATGTCCGCAAGAGACGCAGTGCGAAGGGTCTTGTATTGTCGGGATTAAGGGCGAGCCCGTGGCTATCGGTAAACTAGAGCGTTTCGTTGCGGACTATGCACGCGAGCAAAAGCACTTCAATTCGGAGTGTGCGCCGAAGAATGGAAAGAAGGTCGCGGTAGTAGGCTCAGGACCTGCGGGTTTGGCGTGTGCTAATGACTTAGCTCGGTTGGGCTATACAGTCACCATTTTTGAGGCACTACACGAAGCGGGAGGGGTGCTTGTATACGGTATCCCAGAGTTCCGTCTGCCAAAGGGTTCTATTGTAAAGTCAGAAATACAGAACTTGAAGAACCTCGGCGTGGAGATCATCACGGACGTGATTGTAGGGCGTACGGTGACCATTGACCAGCTTTTAGATAAAGAGGGCTACGGCGCAGTCTTTATCGCCTCTGGTGCTGGGTTGCCTAAGTTCATGAATATCCCTGGTGAGAACCTGAACGGCGTCGTATCGGCTAACGAGCTTCTGACGCGTGCGAACCTGATGAAGGGTTACGACAAGAGTTACGACACGCCGCTCTTCGTAGGACAAAAGGTAGCGATTGTCGGCGGGGGGAACGTCGCTATGGATGCGGCGCGTACGGCAGCGCGTTTGGGTTCGGAGGTACACCTCGTTTACCGTCGTTCGGAGGCAGAGTTGCCCGCACGTGCGGAGGAGGTACACCACGCTAAGGAGGAAGGGATTATCTTCCACCTGTTGTCTAACCCCGTAGAGATCCTCGGTAATGAGAAGGGGTGGGTTACGGGCATTCGTGCCATTCGGATGGAGCTCGGCGAGCCTGATGCGAGTGGGCGTCGGAGTCCGAAGGAAGTCCCCGGGTCGGAGTTTGACATCCCGTGCGACGTGGTATGTATGGCACTCGGGACGTCGCCTAACCCGATGATAGCGAGCACAACCCCGGGCTTGGAAATCAAGAAGTCGGGCGGTATCGTAGCCGATGAGATGGGGCAGACCTCGCGTAAAGAGGTATTTGCGGGCGGTGATGCGGTCATCGGTGCCGCTACGGTTATCCTTGCCATGGGGGCAGGGCGTAAGGCTGCGGTAGCGATAGACAAGTTCCTCTCTGGGAAAGCAGAGTAGGGGGGTATTCCCTTTAAGTAAGCATAAAAGAAGCGGCGCTGTGGGTCCTTAGGGCGGACGGCCCGTGGTGGAGGGTTCTCACGCCAGACGGGCGGGGATTGAGG
>CAJPTV010000113.1 GCA_905373665.1 Bacteroidia bacterium | reverse complement strand
ATTATGCGCCTTGCGGCGCAGGGCGTAGCATGCTGCGCCCCTACAAAAAACCACCATTCGGTTGGTGATTAACATTTATTCTCCCTCGCCCCTCCTCCACCACGGGCCGCGCGCCCTTAGCGCCGTAGCATGCTGCGCCCCTACAGGACCCCACCATTCGGTTGAAAAAGGATAATCGGGTAGGCGGGTCTTAGGACTGAAGCAGTTTTCAAAGAAAACGGTACTTTTGAGTAACGAAATCGCATGGTTACGGACTAAAAAGATGCACTCGCCCATGAAACGAACGCTACGCCTCCCCGCCACCGCTCTGTGCTGCCTACTCGCCCTCCTACTCACCCCCGCCGTATGGGCACAAGAAGATGACCACAGTTCACCCTTTGAATTCATGGGCGACATCGGAAGCTACCACGCCCTGCGCACCGAAACGCCCTACGACTGGATGACCTCGCGCAACCGCCTACGTTACGCCCTACGATACCACTTGGGAAACGTGCGCTTCTTCACCTCGGGCAAGCTTAACCACCATGCCTTTATTCGCGCCTACACGGGGGTATTTCCGCGCGAATACTACCTAGACTATACGACACCCCACTTCGGTATACGAACGGGGCGACAAATCATCCTACGCGGCGTAGCCGACGGGTTGCGCATCAACGACGTCATTTCACCCATGGACATGACCGAGTTCCTAACCCAAGAGTATGACGACCTGCGCATCCCCGTCAATGCCGTACGCCTCTTCTACCTCTCGGAGCTCGTTACGGCAGAGGTCGCTTTCATCCCCACCTTCCAAGGGTACAAATTGCCGCTTGACCCTGACAACCCATGGAATGTTACCCCAAAGCTAAGCCTCCCCGTCGAGATGGTAAGCGGCGGCGAACCGACCTTCTTGCTAGAGAATATGGAGTATTCGGGGCATCTCTCGTTCACCCTCCCCGGGATAGACTTTTCCCTCTCGGGGGCTTACACGTGGAATAAACTCCCCTGCTACAAAGCACAACTCGCTGCGGACTTCTCCTACCTTATGCTTTTGCCCCAATATGAGCGAATGACCGTGCTGGGGGCGGATTTCTCCAAGCCCTTAGATGCCTTCGTACTGCGCAGCGAAGGTGCTTATACGCTGGGCAAGCCCTACACGGCAGCCAACCCGCTGCTCCCCATAGTAAGAAAGAATCTGGTACAGGGAATGCTGGGGCTCGACTGGTATGGGCCCGCCTCGTGGATGCTCTCCGTACAGGGCATGTATGAATATATCCCTGAGTATAAGGTCAAGGAGATCGACACCGACGAGCAGTCCATCTTGGCCACGTTCCGCATCTCTAAGAATCTGGTAAACGACCTCCTGAGCCTCTCCAGCTTCGGCTATATGGACGTAAAGAACCGTTCGCTATTCAACCGCTTTTCAGCCTCTTACCAAATCGTAGATGGGCTGACGGCCACCCTCGGCTATGACCTCTTTCACGGCACAAAGGGGATTTTCGCTACCTACCAGCACAACTCGCAGGTGTGGGGACAACTCGTATATAAATTCTAGATGAGCGAAACGTCGCGGGTGGCGGAGCTCCGCATGTCGGAGTTCCAGTACGCGCTCCCTGCGGAGCGCATCGCCCAACAACCTATTTTACCCCCCGAGCGGGCGAAATTGCTCGTCTGGCAAGGGAAAGATACCCCGCTGGCAGATAGCACCTTCGGAGCACTGAAGCAGTGGCTACCTGCCCACAGTACGCTGGTATTTAATGACACGAAGGTCGTCCCCGCACGCGTCGTGCTGCACAAGCCGAGCGGTGCACGAATAGAGGTCTTTCTATTAGAACCCACCGCGCCGCACGTCTACGAAGAGGCGATGCGCACCACCGAGCAGTGTGTATGGAAGTGCCTGATAGGCAATGCCAAGAAGTGGAACAACGAGCCGCTGACCTGCCCCATCCCGGGGGGCGTGTTAGAGGTCACCCACGAGGCTGTAAGTGAAGGCGGGGGCTTTACCGCACAGTTCCGTTGGACGGGGGGCGAGAGCTTCTCGGCAGTACTGCAAGCAGTGGGGCAAATCCCCATCCCTCCCTATCTTAACCGCGAGACGCGCGAGGAGGATGCGCTCTGGTATCAGACCGTCTACGCACATTGGGAAGGGTCAGTGGCAGCTCCCACGGCAGGGCTACACTTTTCCGAAACGATGTTAGCGTCGCTGCAAACGCACGGGCACGAACTGCTCTACACGACGCTCCACGTAGGGGCAGGTACGTTCCTCCCCGTCAAGAGTGAAACCATCGGTGGGCACGCAATGCATGCCGAGCGCGTACTCCTGTCGCGCACACTACTCGAACGGCTTCTTGCCACAGAAGGAAAGATTATCGCCGTGGGGACGACCTCGCTTCGCGCCCTAGAGAGCATCTACTGGTACGGCATCCTCTTGGGGCAAAACAGCTCGGCTACGGCACAGGTAGCGCAATGGACTCCCTATAGCGGTTTGACAGAGGAGAGACGAAGGGCGGTATTGCTTCGTTTAATAGCCCATTTACAGCAGAACAACCTCGAGGTGGTAGAACTTACCACGTCGCTACTTATCGCGCCGACATACCGCCTTAAAATGGCAGACGGGTTAATAACGAACTTCCACCAGCCTGGGAGTACGCTCCTTTTGCTAGTCTCGGCGGTCGTAGGGGGCGACTGGGAGCGTATCTATGCCCATGCCCTAGCCTCAGATTACCGCTTTCTTAGTTACGGGGATGGGTGCTTGATACTCGCAAAAGAGCCCGACTCCGAATTGCTAGGTTAGCCATCCGTAGTCGGGCTTTGAACTGACACACTTTGAAGTAATACAGGGGGCGGTTTGCACCGCTCGCTCGTCTCCCCTTTTTCTCTATTCTCTTTCCCCTACTCTTCCTTCCCTGTTCCTTCCCCTGACTCTTTCTTAAAAGCCTGCCAACCGTGCGCCTCGATCGGGTACTCTGCCCCTTCCGAGGTCACGATGACCGCCCCTTTGTCAGGGGGCGTTGTGTAACCGATCACCGCAACCCCCAGCTCCTCCATCCGCTCGTTGTACTCGACAGGGAGCGTAAAGAGCAGTTCGTAGTCCTCGCCCCCGTTCATTGCCACAAGTAGTGGGTCGAGGTGCAGCTCCTCGGCTACCCGATAGGTCTCTTGGTCTATGGGGAGACGCTCGGGGTAGATACGACACCCGACCTTCGAGTGTTTGCAGATATGCAGCAATTCGCTCGAGAGCCCATCACTTACGTCCATCATTGCCGAGGGCTTTATTCCTGCCGCCGCGAGCTGTAAATAGGCATCTTGGCGTGGACGCGGACGCAATATCCGCTCCAACACATACTCATACCCCTCTAGTTTGGGCTGTGCCGCAGGTTGCTTCTCTAAGACCCGCGCCTCAAGCTCCAGAATACGTAACCCGACGTAGGCAGCGCCCACATTGCCCGTTACACAAATCAGCTCGTTAGGCTGTGCCCCCGAGCGGTAACAGAGCGCCTCGGGCTTAGCAAAGCCCATCGCCGTGACCGAGATCGTAAGCCCCGTAAGCGAAGCGGAGGTGTCGCCCCCGACGAGGTCTACCTCAAACTCCCGACACGCATAGCGGATGCCGCGATAGAGCTCCTCCAACTGTTCGACCATGAAGCGCTGCGAGACGCCGATGGTGACCGTAATCGCCACCGGACGCGCATTCATCGCATAGACGTCGCTCAGGTTCACCGCGACCGCCTTATAGCCAAGGTGGTGCAGCGGCGTGTAGCGAAGGTCGAAATGGATACCCTCGAGTAGGATGTCAGTCGTTACGACCAGTTGTTCCCCCGCTGGGGGTTGTAACACGGCCGCATCATCCCCTACGCCCAGCTTCGTCTCGGGGTGAAGGGGGGGGAAGTCCTGCGTAAGGTGTTCGATGAGGGCGAACTCCCCGTAGTCAGAAAGCGGGTGCTGCTTCTTGGTTTCTTCTGCCATCGGGGTTACTCGGTAATATACTCCAGATGGGTCTGATCGGTGATGCGTTCGCAGTAGTGGCAACGCAGCGACACGGGGCTATCCGACAGCACCTCAAACTTAGGCGTAACAGGATTGTTATTAGTAATGCACTTCGGGTTAACACAGCGCACGATCCCCGTGATGTGTTCTGGCAAGCGCACCTCCAGCTTTTCCACCACCTTGAAGTTACGAATGATGTTGAGCTTCGCATGGGGGGCGACCATCGCAATGCGGTTA
The DNA here is from genome assembly GCA_905373665.1 of Bacteroidia bacterium. Lineage (GTDB taxonomy): Bacteria > Bacteroidota > Bacteroidia > Bacteroidales > CAJPTX01 > Bacteroides_D. Next base: position 2,350 of record CAJPTV010000113.1, on the reverse strand, counting down.
ATCTCCTCCGCCTTAAAGAACTTATCGGCAATCTTGATAATGCCCTTCTTGCCCAAGCGTTGGCTGTTGAGGTTTACCCCAAAAGTCATTTGGTTGGAAAGGTGGCTTAGCCCCAAGATTTGGATGACTTTGAAGAGCGCATCCGCGGGGATATGGTCAATCACCGTGCCGTTTTCAATGGCGCTTACCACGCGCTCGGTCTTGTTATTGCTTTCCATTGTGTGTGAAGGGTGTTTGGGTTAATTTTCGGGTGCGTTTTCGGGCTTCTTGCCAAGGATGCTGCTGATGATAGCCATACGCGTATAGACCCCGTTGCGTGCCTGTTGGAAGTAGTAGGCTTTGGGATTATCGTCCACGTCGGTCGAAATTTCGTTCACGCGCGGCAGGGGGTGCAATACGCGCAGGTTGGGCTTCGTGTGCTCAAGGAGCGCATTGCGCAATACGTAGACGTTCTTCACCTTTTCGTACTCTAAGGGGTCAGAAAAACGCTCACGTTGCACGCGCGTCATGTAAAGGATGTCTGCCTCGGCGATGTTTTCCTCCGTCAGCGCCTCATACTCTTGGAAAGAGAGGTTCTTGTCTTTGAGGAACTTCCGATACTCGTCGGGTAGGCGCAACTCGGGCGGTGCGATGAAAATGAACTTGGCGTTGAAGAGCGACATCGCCATCAGGAGCGAGTGTACCGTACGCCCATACTTCAAATCACCGACCATGCAGATAGTCTGATTCTCTAGCGTGCCCTGCGTCTTGCGAATAGAGAACAGGTCGAGGAGCGTCTGTGTCGGGTGCTGATTCGCACCGTCGCCCGCGTTGATAACGGGCACAGGCGCGACCTCTGCCGCATAGCGCGCAGCCCCCTCGATGGGGTGGCGCATCACAATCAGGTCCACGTAGTTAGACACCGTAAGGATCGTATCCTTCAGGCTCTCGCCCTTAGATACGCTCGAGCTAGAGGCTTCGGCAAAGCCGATGATGCGTCCGCGAAGCTGGTTAACAGCACTCTCAAAGCTGAGGCGGGTACGTGTCGAGGGCTCGAAGAAGAGGGTCGCTACCAAGGTATCTTCGAGTACTTTCTGTCTCGGCTTCTGGGAGTAAAGCTCCGCCATGTCGAGAATGGCGATGATCTCCTCGCGCGTGAGATCGTTGATAGAAACTAAACTTTTCTTCTCCATGAACGGGTGTATGTTTAGGAATGTCGTTGAGACGCTAATATTCATCTAGAAGCTCGCAGCACGGGAGCGCTGCCAGTTCGGTTAATAGTTGCGGCGCAAATTCTTTCTGAAGCGCGGTGAGCATGGTACACTGTTCCTCCCACGCCTCGGAGAGGATCTCCCCCCCACAGCGCTTGAGTGCGGCATATACGGCGTGTGCGTCGGTGTAAGCAAATTGGAGACGGAGGCGCACCATGACCTCACGCCAGCCTACTTCCGCATTCGCAAGGGCATCTTGGCTTGCCGTACGGTAGGCGTCGATCAATCCCGAAACGCCGAGTTTAATCCCCCCGAAGTAACGCACCACGACAAGCAGGGCGTAGGTCAACCCCTCGGCCTGTAGGGCGTTGAGTATCGGTTTCCCTGCCGTGCCGCTCGGCTCGCCGTCGTCGTTCGCGCGAACGGTCTCGCCCTCGAAACCTAGCGTATAGGCATAGCAGCAGTGTCGAGCAGCGTGGTGTTCGCTGCGCAGGGCAGCAAGGTGCTGTGTAATATCCTCGGTAGAACGGACGGGGAACGCGTAGGAGATAAAGCGACTCCCTTTCTCTTTATATAGCCCTTGGGCGGGTGTGGTGAGGGTTCTGTAGCGCAAAGTCATCGTGCGCAGGGGTGGGAAAGGGGAACGGTTGGGAAAAGACGGGGGGGGCGACCGACCGACGGTCGGCTCTCAAGTCCGTGCTGGAGCGAGGTAGATCCTCCAGACTTCGGAGCGAATAGCATACAGGCATCAGCTTGCCTCAAAACCCTCTCCGCTACTTTTTGGTTTAGCAAAGGTAGTAATAAATCGTTTTTTGATACTTGAGGGTGTGTAAAAATGCGAACCTCCCTCTTCTGTAGAAACGTAGTGTGCTTTCGGTCGTAACTCGCGGCGTATGCCGCGCTGTGGTGATAAACATTTTACCGCACATTGCGCCCACTGGGCTGCCCGCAACTCGGTACGACGTGCCGCTTTGGTGATTAACCTTTACCCTTCCCTCGCCTCTCCCTACTGGGCGCTGTCCCACGCACCGTGGGTGTGTCAAAATACAACACCACTTTCACATCGAATCATTATGCGCCTTACGGCGCAGGGCGTAGCATGCTGCGCCCCTACGTGTCTTATCCTGAAAAAAGTTGACTCTAAAAACAAGAGGATTTTT
>CAJPTV010000112.1 GCA_905373665.1 Bacteroidia bacterium | reverse complement strand
GTTACATGCCAGTTACATGCCAGTTACATGCCAGTTACATGCCAGTTACATGCCCTGCCCTCTGATTCTATCAGGCTTGTGGGAAAAAGCGGTGCGAGATTTTACCCGCTCAGTTACATGGTAGTTACATAGAGAATAGGGGGACTTAAGCCCAATAAGGGATGTAACTATGTCGGTTACTCCCCTCTACATTCTGTTCTTTTATCAGTTTTGCCTCTAGCGTCTCTTTGATAATTCGCGAAGCCATTGGATAATTCTTATCCTCAATTCCCAAACGGATACGGAGCGACTGATTGGTCATACTCTCGTTAGAGACGTATCGCAGACAGGCATGCTGGTAACACGCTCGTACCCTCTCCTTCTTATCGAGATCAACGAATTTACGATAAGCAAACAGCGTCGCCGTCGTTCGCGTCTCCTGAACTTGAAAACGAACTGGAGGTAATTGATATAACTCCACTTGCGATATCGTCTTATCCATTCCACTCCCTTTCTCTTCGCAGATTCCCATTCTACGCATGATGTCTGCCAATGAATCATTTCGCGATTGATACTCATCAATAAAACGCTCTGTACTGATCAGTGGCTGCCCAGGATTAGAGAACTCAATACGATCCGCGTATATTTCCACCATCGGGAATCCTTGTTCTGCAAAGTCTTGGTGGATAATCATATTAGCCATCAACTCGCGAATTGCGATTTCTGGATACATACGCACTTCTTTTCTGAGCGCTTGTCCTATTTCCTCATTGGCAGGAAGTTGGCTATTGATCCATGCCCCCATCTCCACAAAGCTGAGTGCATAGCCTTTGTCAAAACCCTTTTCGCGAATGGTCTCAACCTTACCCTTACCTTTGTAGACAATGACACGCACGAGTTTGCGTGTTAATCCATCAAAATCAGAAAAACGTTTTGCAAACAAAATAGCCCCCAGCTCTGTAATACTATACCCTTCCGCATCTGAGAGAATCAACTTCTCTGACAAGAATCTATCTAAAATTCCATTGGCATCTTGAGGGAACGGGAGGTGCATCATATCGAAATAAGTCTCCGTGCTAAGATAGGAGAAGACCTCTTGGGTAGATAACCCTTTTTTCAATACAATCTTCTCTAATGGCTTCTGTTCCCCTTTCCAAATCTTGGCTTCTTTCTTTGGAAAATCTTTTAACTTACGTGTGGTCGACCCCACGCGAATATATGCCTCATGCGAAAAGCGCACAGGACGATTCACCGTAGCAGGGATCTTAAAAATACAGACATGTCCCTTGTCCTCATAGTCAAAATCGTCAATAATCTCAAAGTCAACACGAGGATCTAGACGGGTAAAAAGCCACGATTCTAACTCTTCGTTACCCACCATCTTACGCTTTCCATACAGGTCTGTACCAATCACCTCGTGGGTTGCATCGTCTACACCAAAAACCATGTAGGCAAAAGACATGTTACTCAAATACGCACTATTCGACAAGGCTGAGATTCTTTCGCCGATTTCTTCCTTTGAATGAAAATTGTGCTTAAACTCTAACCACTCTGTCTCTCTAGACCTGATGAGCAAAGCATCTACTAGTTTCTTGAAGTCGGTATACTCCATCCCCACCTTTCCCCCCTACTTCCCCACAAACGCGATACACGCAGGAATGTCGCCTGTCTTGTAGCGCCAAAGCAAACGCCCCGAGTGACTATAGGCAAATAGCTCGCCACTCGACTTATAGTCCTTCGCATCAAGCACATAGACGTTACCTCCATCGGGCTGGAAGACAACGTTATAGGGCGTGCGGATCTCTGTCTCCGTACCGTCTGTAATAAACTTCCCTGCGAGCTTCTCTCGCGTCCGCACATTCACCATGCCGAAAGTACTCGAAGCCTTTCCCGTCGCATCATACGCCGTGCTGTAGTAAAGCAGCGTATCGCCCCGAATATCAAAGCGCGTACAGGGGAGCTGCAAGTCCTTCGCCACCGCATATTTCCCCGTAGCTGGGTCTTTGGCAAGACAGTAGAGCGAGGATGCCACCTCGGCATAATTGCCCCGTGCCGTAACCCAGAGTTGCCCGTGTGCGTCGACCCGCACTAGCTCAAGGTTTATCCCCACATCGATGGTCTCCGCAACCCGCTGCTCAGCAATGGGGATCACCGAAAGCGTCCGCTCATAGTCAGGCTTCTTAAAACCACCCGAATTGGCAACATAAAGCCGCGCATCGATGACTGCCAATTCCTCAGGCTCGCGCCCTACGGGGACACGCCACTGTGGGGTAAAATTCGCCGTATCTATCGCAACGACCTCGCCCGTAGCCCCCCCCGCGGCAACATAGCTCGTCACATAGCCCCGTCCTCCTGCAAAACGGATGTTGCGCGGACTCGCAATATCCACCTTGCCAAGGCTGCGCGTCGTAGCAAGGTCGATCACCTCCACCTTGTTCGACCCATTGAGTACCGCATAGAGTTTCGCCCCATAAACCTGCAGGTCATTCCCCACGTCACCCAGCGCCTTGACTTGCTCGGGATTGTTCGTCGCATACACGTCGCGGGTGTAGATACCTGCCACAGCATCGTAATAGTCCAACGACGCCTTATTCGTCCCAAAAGCCCCCTGGTTTAGAAGGTAGAACCCTTGTACCTTTGGTGCGTTCGTCCCCGGCTGCACCTCCGAGGTTCTAGGATCATCTTTTCGACAACCGTTCAACAGGAGTAAAGCCACCACAAGGGCGAGCAGACACAGCACACTTCGTCTCATCATTATAAAGTTAAAGCGACACTCAGACGCCAGTTGCGTCCCGGCATCGGATAGTTAAGCACCACGGCGTAGGCTTGGTCAAAAAGATTGTTCACATCAAGGCGCAACTCCGTCGTGATCGCAAAAATAGGAAATCGGTAGCAGAGGCGTAGGTCGGTCGTATACCACGGGGGCTCGTAGTTATAAACCGTGTTCTCGGCTTGGTGGTAACGCTCGCCCGTGTAAACACTATTGCAGTGTAAACTAAGCCCACGCCAAACATAGCTCAGGGTGAACGAACCACTGTGGCGCGGGATGTAGGGGATCTGGTGGCGGTAATAACTATCCTTCGGGTTCGACACATCGATGGCGCGCGAATAGGTATACTGCAAGCGGAGCGTCAGCCTCCCCGCAACGCCCAAGCCGTAGTGCACTACACACGCATTTTCCATCCCCCAAAGACGAGTTTTCCCCAGATTGAAGGTCCGCCAACGGAACTGACTCCCCGCGGGAAGGGCGATAATCTTCTCCTCTGCCATGGCATAATACCCTTCGCTTCGGAGCTCGAAGCCTGCCCCTTGCCACTGCGCCCCAAGGGCAGATTGCCACACCCGCTCGGGCTGTAAATAGGCACTCCCCCATCCCGTGTAATAAAGCTCGTTGAACGACGGAAAGCGCAACGAACGACGTGTATAGGTGAACAAGGTCAGTGGGCGAATGGGCATATAACGTACCGACACGCTCGGGAGGAGATGCCCCCCCGTCCCCTCGCCCATAACCGCATGACACGCAGCTTGGCAATACCACGCCACCGGCTGCCACCCCAAACGTGCCGCAAGGTAATGAAGGGCACGCGACGGCTCGGGGGGCGTAAGGGGCGATTGGCGTCGTTCGGGGTCATGCGCACGAAGACCTGCCCACTCGAGGTCGTAAGCAAGGGTTGCCTCCCAATCAGGGTGCGCTTGGTAACGATGTTGCCACGAGAGGTAAGCTGTACGTTCAAAATAGCGCAGCTCCTCGTGTAGTGCCAGCGGGTCGAGCTGCCGATAGCGCGTTGTGGTATACCCTAGCTTCCCCACAAGGCGTGTAGCATAGCGGGCAGTAAGGTGCTGTAACAAACTTCCTTGTAGAAAAGAGTCATGCGTTTCGAGACGCTCGCCGCGCCGCCAAACATTGCTCACAATAGCCCCAGGCAAGCCCTGTTCGGCATGGTAGGTAGAGAGGCGCAAGCGCCACTGCCCTGATGCCCATTCGCCCTCCCCAGCACTTTCAATACGCCAACGGTGTATATCGCCATTGTGACGGATCGCCGTCGTATCATACACCTTCTTCCCCTGCGCATTGTAACCCACGTAGCGAAAGGGATAACACCCGTCCGCCTCGGTCAGTGTACCTCGAAGTGCGAAACGGGCACGTTGCCCTAGCCGAGCTTGATAGGCTATTTGCGATTCTAATAGCCCAAATTCGCCAACAGATCCCCTTACTTGTATAATCTGTCGCTTCTTTCCTTGAAAGCGAGAAATTGCCCCTTGTAAATGAATTTGCGCACCGAGGCTTCCTTCGCGCGCCGAACTCCATGCGGTGGCGGGGTTACCGTCCGTGGCAATAGTCACCTGTTCGAGGTCGTCTAGCGAGATGCGCCCAAGGTCTATCACACCGTTCTGTACGTGGAGGAGCGGTACGCCGTCGAGTGTCACACCAAGGTGCGCACTCCCCATAGCGCGGATATTGACCGTCTTGAGCCCCCCGATACCGCCATAGTCCTTTACCTGCACTCCCGCCAAGAAACGGAGCGCCTCGGCTACGTTATGGGCAGTAAAAGCATGAAGCGTCGCACTGTCAAGACGTCGCCCCACACCCGTCACCCGCACACCGCGAATAGCCACAGGCGATATCGCTATTGTTGTATCCCGCTGAGCATTCCCCCACTGCGGGACAAGGCAAAAGAGCAACAAGAAGAGACGAAAGGCGCGCACGTTGTCGTATGGGCAAAAGGAGCTTATAGAGACTTTGCAGCCCACGCCCCGATGTTCCGCTTTTCTGGGTCAAAGGTTACGCCAATCAAGATGAGCTGCTTCCCTGCGCTCTGGTAGCGTGTAGCGTAGCCCTTTGCTTCAATCTGTGCAAGTGCTTCCTCGGGCGTACACCGATCCGATAGCTTAAACTCGAAGACGTAAATCGCACTCTCCGTATGCACCACAGCATCCGCACGCCCTATTAGCGTATGCACTTCGGTCTCGGCATACTGCCCCATGAGCGAAAAGACCAGATAAACCGCTACCTCCGCATCGCGTTCGCGGTACTTCACCACCTCCTTCGCCATATTGTCGTAGGGGATGCCCCCAATGATAGCCTCCAAGCGCCGCATAACAGCATCGACATCGCCTACCGCAATCTCGCGAAGGAAGGCGGCTATCTCCGTACTGACGCTGAGCACCTTGCTAGAATACCCACTGAGTAGGTTCTTCATAAAACCATACTTCACCTCCTCGTTCGGAAAGCCAAGGCTATAGACGCCGCGCGATGCGATGTATTCTTTAAGCGTCAAATACCCCGTTTGGAAGAGAATCGGGATCGGGTCTTGGGTATCTATGGGGCTGATTTGCAAATCATCTTCGCCCAGCTCCACATCCTTTTCCAGTGCAGGCAAAAAGAAGCGTCGCGACTGAAGATACTTGACAAGGAAGGTGGGCGTACCCGTCGCATACCAATAGTCTCCGAGTCGTTTCTTTTGCAATACATTGAGTAGGCTAAACGGATTGTAAAGTTGCTCCCCGTCCTCTACAAACAGATAGCCATCATAACGCTTTTTGAGTACAGCGATGCTCTCCTCTTGGGGAACTTTTAGTACAGTAGAAAGCGCTTCTAATTCAGGAGCAAAATCCGTAAGAAGCTCTGCCTCTGTAATCCCACAAATCCCCGCGTAGGCAGAATCCATACTGATGTCATTCAGATTGTTTAGCCCGCTAAAGATGGTGAGTTTACCGAAGCGCGAAACGCCTGTTAGGAAGACAAACCGTATATACTCACCACAACTCTTGATATTGGAATAAAAGGCGCTGAGCATCGAGCGGAACTGTTCGTACAGCTCGGGGTCTACAACCGAATTCAAAAGGGGCTTATCATACTCATCGATAAGGATTACAACCTGCCGCCCCCGCTTGGCACAAGCGCGCCGAATTACGCCGTTGAAGCGCAACGCAAGTGTCCGTTCCGAAGGCTCGCTCCCATAGCTCTTTTCCCATTCGACAAGGTGCGCTTCTAAAAGGCTCTCTAGGTCAAAAACGGTATTGTAAGACTCCGTATTCAAATCCAAGTAGAAAACAGGGTACTCTATCCACGCTTCGCGCTCCTCTGCTGCCGCAAGGGTCAGCTCGTCTTGCGCGAGGGCTAAGCTGTCAAAGAGCTCTTTTTGCCCTAGAAAATAGGCTTTGAGGGTGGATAGGAACAGGCTCTTACCAAAGCGACGCGGGCGACTCAGAAAGTAGAACTTGCCGCTTAACAGCTTACGGATATACGGCGTCTTATCTACGTAGACGAAGCCCATCTGTCGCAAGTCTCGAAAAGACTGCACGCCGATAGGTAAATCTCTTTTTTGCATTGCCATGGCTATCTCCCTCCGTTCTTACCACGAAGGTAGGGAAAAAGGCAACAATGCTCGGGGCGGAAACGCCGCTAATGCGTATCGCTGTCGCGCCAGTGTGAGTACGCCCACGCCCCAATGTTCCGCTTTTCTGGGTCAAAGGTTACGCCAATCAAGATGAGTTGCTTCCCTGCGCTCTGGTAACGTGTCGCGTAGCCCTTTGCTTCGATCTGTGCAAGTGCCTCCTCGGGCGTACACCGATCCGACAGCTTAAACTCAAAGACATAAATCGCACTCTCCGTATGCACCACAGCATCCGCACGCCCTATCAGCGTATGCACTTCGGTCTCGGCAT
>CAJPTV010000111.1 GCA_905373665.1 Bacteroidia bacterium | reverse complement strand
CTGCTGGAGGAATGAAGAGAGGGGGGGGCTTACACACTTTTACAGACACTACCGGAATGGAATCCTAAGGGCGATTGATCCTAAGGGGCGCTGTCCCACACGTCGCCCCCGAAAGGGGGCACAACTTGAACCCCGTCAGGGGTGAGTACTCTTAGAGAGTGTGTCAAAATACAACACCTCTTTTCGCATCGATTCATTATGCGCCTTACGGCGCAGGGCGTAGCATGCTGCGCCCCTACAGACCCCAGAACCCCGCCGTTCGGCGCACCGCGCCATAAACCCCGAACCCTTTGGTCGCTTCGACACACTCTTTTGATACGACTCTTGGGGATTTTGACACCCTCGCCTAACCAAATCGGCAGTCCCCTACTACAGGAGACTGCCGCTTTGGTTTAATACTCTCGTGCTGGGAAGAGACTACCGCCCTGCCCCTGCAAAGCCGTCAGTTTGTACAAGACTGGGGTTTGCAAGTAACTCCTCCATCGGAAGGGGAAGGGTGTACTGCTTCGTCCCATACTTGTAGGGTAACTTGTAAAAGTCCCCAGTTCCCTCCACTTCGCACTTTGCGTCTACACTGCGCTTGAAGCGTGCGAGGTCATCGAAACGGAAGCCCTCAAAGCAGAGCTCCTTTTGACGTTCCAACAAGATAGCATCTTCCGTTGCCGCCGTATGAAGCGTAGCACCACGCGCCGCCGCAATACTGTTGAGTGCGGTTAATGCCCCAGCAAGATCGCCCGTACGGAAGAGCGCCTCGGCCTTCATCAAGACCACCTCCTCATAGCGCATCAGCACGATGTTGTCAGTATTCGTCTTATGGTCTGGGTATTTCCCCAGATTGGCTAAGTAGGTGTTCAAGGGCTCATTCGCCTTTTCTTTCCGTAGCCTTTGCTCTACGTTCTCCCCTATCATATTCTTACCCCCTCGCACGTCGCTGGGTTCAAAGAGATTCTTGAGGTAAGGGGTAGGCGCTACCGCACCAAAGTCAGGGTCGTGATAGGTTTGCGCCAAACTGAGGGTATTGGTCATCGCCGCAGCGGTGATCGCGAGCTCGAAGATAGAGTTCGGATTAAGCTTCTTTTTCCACGAAGCAACGAACTCATCTTTAGAGAGGATGCGGAACTGATGGCTATCCTCTACCACCTTAATGCTTTCGAGCGCCTTCGCCCAATCACCAAACCAGAGAGCCATACGTGCACGCAAAACATGCGCCGCGTAATAGTTTAAGTGCACCTGGGGTAGCATCGCATTCTTCCCCTGCGCAGCCTCCTCATTAGTCCATGACTTAAGAAGCGCTATCGCTTTGTCGACATCCGCAAAGAGTTTCGTCTTTACCTCATCTACGGGGGTGCGTGCAGGAGTCAGATTCGTAGGCGGATAGACCGTAACGTAGGGAATCCCTGTCACGGCACTCCCCGAGTGCTCGGCACCGAAGAGACGGAGCAAATCATAGTGTACCAAAGCACGAAGACCATAAGCCTGCCCCACCATGAGTTCAGCCTCTTTGCTATCGGGAAAAGCCGTCTCATGCGCAATCACCGCATTCGTTGCGGCTATGGCCTTGTACATATTCGTCCAAATGTTCAAGATATCGTAGTTCTCAGGTACGATGTACTTGCCCGCGTTGTACTCCATGTACATCAACATCGCGTTCAGGTTCGCCATGCAGTTTTCCGAGCGGAGTTCGCCAAGCACCACCATGTAGCGACCATAGTAGGAATCTGTCGCGATGAAACGATAGGCGCTATAGAGTACCGAATTGAGCACCTCCACCGTATTGATATCCTCATACTTAAGCTTCCCAGAGAGTGGGAACTCTAACGAGTCTTTACCACACGAAGAGAAAAGAAGCGTGGCTGTAGCGAGGAGGGCGAGCAAGGGGGTAATTATTCTGTTTTTCATTCTCTAGAGCCTCCCAAACTAGAAGTTAATATTACAACCCACGGAGTAGGTGCGCATGGCTGGGTTACGGAACTCCCAGAGTCCTTCGTCGGGTACCTCAGGGTCGTAGTTCAGCTTCTTATCAAACTTGTAAGTAAAGAGGTTCGTCACTTGCCCATAGACCGTCACCGAACCATTGAAGTGAATGCGGTTAAGCCAAGACTTAGGGAGGTTGTAACCTAGGGTTAGGTCACGAAGGCGGAAGAAATCGCCCTTGCGAAGGAAGTGGTCGCTGTTGCGAATCACCCCGTTTTGTCCAGCCCCAATCCCAGTCAGTGGGAGATCAGCCTGCGTATCTCCAACCCCCTTCCAAAGCTTGCCGTACATCCCATCGACCCCGCGGTGTTTCACAAGGTGCGAAGCATCATCATTGTAGAAATCAGCGGAGTACGGATTCATAATCTTGTGCCCCATCGCAAGGTAACCACTCATGTCGAGGTATGCCCCCTTCCAATCTACGTGGAAGGTGAAGCCCGAGGTGAGAGTCGGGATGGCACTACTGCCCATCCACTGGCGCTTTGCTTTGGTAAAGTCCTTGGTGGTCGTGGTGCGCGTCTCGTCGGTGTAATAGAGCGAGAGCCCCGTGGTTGGGTCTACACCTGCATAAGCGTAGAGATACCACTCGTTCACCGTATGCCCCTCGTCGATGTTGGTGTAAGCACCGTTACTTAGCGGGATGGTCTTGCCCGATTTTTCATCGTGTGCGAGCTTGGTCACCTTATTGTTTACCGTCGCGACGTTTACTCCAAAATTGACATTGAGGTCGCGCAAACGAAGAATACCGAAATCTAACTGTGCCTCAACCCCGCGGTTGTACATTTCCCCAGCATTCCGATAGACGGAGTTGTGCCCCGAGGAGAGCGGGAGCGGCACGGGCTGCAGGAGGTCATAAGTACGTTTGTTGAAGTAGGTTAACGACCCCGAGATGCGATCATACCAGAGCGAGAACTCCATCCCCACGTCCAACGTAGCGTTCTTTTCCCACGTTAGGTCGGGGTTGCCATAGTCATAGATATCGCCAGCAGGACGTCCGTTATACGAACCAAAGTACTCGAGGGAACGGAGGTAACGCCCCTCGCCCCCGACTTCGGAGTTACCGCTAATCCCGTACGAGGTACGGAAACGCAAGCGGGTAATGGTGTTCACAAGAGGTTCGAAGAACTTCTCTGCATGGACATTCCAAGCCAGCCCGACCGAACCGAAGTTCCCAAAACGCTTGTCGCGAGCGAAACGCGAAGAGCCCTCAAGGCGGTAAGAGAGGTCGAGGATATAACGTCCTGCGTAGTCATAGTTGAGAAGCAAAAGATAGGCCGCGTTGCCCCAGCCAGACTCAGAGCCGTTCGTGCCTTGGTTGGTTTTGAGCGAACCGAGGTCTTTCACCTTGTCGGTCGCAGAGTTGAACGCCTGTCCTGACAAGAAGTTGACATAGCTCCGTTGGTACTCTTGGAGGGCAAGCAAGGAGATCTTGTGGTCTTCTAAGAAACGACGGTCGTAGTTCAGCGAGTTTTGAGTTACGAAGTTGTAGGTAGACTGCTTGCTCTGATAGGCACGCCCGTTCTCATAGCTGTGATCGCTGTGTATACGGTTGTCATACTCTTTCGCATCAAAAAGGACAAAGTCTAGCGCTACGCGGCTCTTGAAGCTTAGCCCTTCGACGATGGTTGCCGTCAGTTGGTTGTTAGTAGAGAGGTGCGAGAGGGCTTGTTTTCCTTCGTTATGGTCTTTCAAATAGAGCCAGTTGAGAGCGCCCCCGAGGTCGATGTTCGGCTTCCCGTTTTTATAGACTGGGGTAAAGGGCGATGCGTAGTACGGACCTGCGATGGGGTTCCCCATGCTGCTAATCTGTTCGGCAAACACCCCGTCTTGGCGCGTGTAAGAAACTTGGTTGTTGGTGGAGAACTTGAGCCACTTCACAAGCGTACGGTCTACGTTGAGCGCACCGCTCACACGCTTAAAGTCAGCCCCTACGACAGGGTTTTGCGAATAGTTCCCCCCAAACGAAGCGTAGAAGGTCTGCGTATCATCGCCCCCCGAGGCAGAGATTTGCGCATCGACCGTGCTTGTAATCTGACGCCAGTAGGCTTTTGCGAAGTCATAGTTCGGACGCCCAGCCTCGTTCCACGCCTTGATGTTCGGGGTTGTCCCGTCAGCGTTATCTAAGAGCCCTTGCTTGTAGGTTGAGACATCGGGGAGCGAATTCCACAATTCGTTAACCCTAGCAAGCTGCGCATCGGTGAGCTTTCCAATGGCGTAATTCAGGTAGATCCCCGGGTCTACGTTTTGCTCATCGAGCAGCTTTTTTACAAACTCTCCGTTTCGCTTGGTAAAGGCGAGGAGCTCGAGCTGCTGCTCTGCGGTCATAAAGCCTAAGTTGGGAAGGCGCTGTGCTGCCCCATAGCGCGCGCTAAAGTTAAACTTGGTAGCGCCCTTACGTCCGTTCTTGGTCTTGATGACAATTACCCCGTTTGAGCCGCGCGCCCCATAAGCCGCCGTAGCAGAGGCATCTTTCAAGAGCGTCACCGACTCAATATCCGCGTTGTTAAGCGAAGCGAGTGCGGAGAGACTCGAGGAGTTCAACCCTCGGTTCTCCTTTTCGTAAGCGATCGGCACGCCGTCCACCACATAGAGCGGGTCTGTGTTACTCCCCGTCACCGAGCTCGCACCACGGACACGAACCGTTGAAAGCGACCCTGGGGTCGACGAGCTCATATTGGTCACCATCCCAGGGACTTTGCCTGCCATCCCCTCCACGACCTGCAATGCGGGGCGCGTATTGAGTTCCTTCGCATCCATCTGAACGCTGGAGCCCGTCATCTGATTCTTGCCACGGGAGGTATAGCCGAGCACCATCACTTGGTCAATCTCCTCGAGCGCGGGCTGCATTTCGACATTGATTTCGACCTGTCCGCTCCCCGCGCCGACCACAATCTCTTGGGTCTGCATCCCCACATACTCAAAGATCAGCACGGCCGCTACATCTTCGATATTGATCGAGTAGCGCCCCTCCATATCTGTCACCACGCCCGTATTAGTACCCTTGATTCGTATGGCTAGTTGTGGCAATGGCAAACCGTCTTCAGCCGAGGTGACCACGCCCTTCACCGTAAAGCGCTCGACGATCACATTGGGCACCTCAACTGTCTGTGCCAGCACTGTTTGCACCACGCACAATAGCAAGAAGAAGATCAAATTCCGTTTCATGAGTATAACCCTTATTTTCTTAGTCCTCTCTTTTACTGAAGCAAAGTTATATAAAGTAGGGAATTTACGCCCTCCCTCCCCGCGCTATTTTTGGCAAGAGCCCCTCTCGTAGGGCGATTTTCAGCTATCAATCCGCGAGATACAACAAAGGGGTGTCAAAACTCACTTCCCAACCTCCTATAGAGGTGTAGCGTGCTTTCGGTCGCAACGCGGCACGACGTGTCGCCCTGTTGATTATTTCCACGACTCTCCTTCACCACGGGCCGTCCGCCCTTAGGACCCGCGCGCCCTTAGGACTGCCCTGCGCCGTAAGGCGCAACAGAAGAGTGGGAATCGTGTTTCCCCCCCCTACGAGAGAGGGAGGGTGTATTTTGACACATCTCCAGATACGCTTCTAAAAACTTACGTGCATTATTTCCAAAGTTGTAGAATAGCTCATGATTTTCGCTTTCGATAGCTTGGCTACATTTGTAGATTTGGTGAAATAAGCCTTACTTTTGATTAGGAGAATCCACTTTATTTAGCCCTTGCTCGACCTCTTCTATTGTGGGCAATTTCGAAACAATTTCTTGAGGGATAATAGTATTCAATTCATAAGCAGCCACACCTAATGGCTTATTAAGACCATTAAATGCCCATTCCACTTTTGTCTCATCTTTTGTCTTGCAAATAAGAAGTCCTATTGTCGGATTGTCTTCTTCTTGTTTAAGCAATTTGTCTACAGCTGTAACATAGAAGTTGAGTTTACCGGCATACTCTGGTTGAAAAGTATGTGTTTTTAACTCTACCACCACATAACATTTAAGCCGTATATGGTAAAAGAGCATATCGATTCGATAAGAAGTTCCCGATACCACAATTTCTACTTGTCTTCCACAAAAGGAAAAACCTTTGCCCAGTTCTAAGAGGAATTGTGTAATATGCTTTGTCAATTCATCTTCTAAATCTTTCTCGTCATAATCTTCGCGCATTGTGAGAAAGTCAAAGATATAAGGGTCTTTGAGAGCCTCTTGTGCAAGTTTACTCTGTGAGGATGGCAACTGTTTTTGAAAATTGGTAATAGCCTTCCCTTTCTGCTGATAGAAGTTGGCCATTAGTGCATTTTCTAAAGCAGATCGACTCCAGCCATTATTTACTGTTTCTTGTAAATAAAAGATAGCCTCCTCTGTTGTTTGGCATTTGGTGATGATTTCACAATGATGTCTCCATGGTACTTGAAAGAGTAAATCTTCCAATTCTCCACCAGGCTGGTGGAGAATTGGATCTAACTGAGAATAAAACACATACCATTTCCTTATGTACCACAAATTAGTTTTGGAAAACCCACTTTGCTTAGGAAATGCCTCTTTGAAGTCTAGACTTATGCGTTCTATTATTCCTGCACCCCAACGCTCCTCAGCTTTTAAGGTAACTAAATCATGCCCTAACTTCCAATAGAAGCGCAGCAACTCTGAATTTACTTTGACAGCAGCCTTGAGTTGTGCATTACGATATTGAGATTTGATACTTTCCAACCATTCTGCATATCCTGATGGTTGTCCTTGAGGATTGTTTGCTGAGAGTATTATTTCATTATCCATCCTTTTGCACTCTTATTCATCTTTTTCTTTCGTATTATCGTTTTTAGAAGTGTTGTCAATCATAGCCACCCCTTTCCCTCCTCCACCC
>CAJPTV010000110.1 GCA_905373665.1 Bacteroidia bacterium | reverse complement strand
TTCATTATGCGCCTTACGGCGCAGGGCGTAGCATGCTGCGCCCCTACGGACCCCACCATTCGGTTGAAAAGGGATAAACGGGAAGGCTGCGCGGCGTTGCCGCGAGTTGCGGGTGTAGCACGCTACACCCCTACAGAAGAGGGAGAATCGTATTTTGACACACCTTCGGCGCGCTTTTATTTCCGATTTTACCCTTCATGCCGCCTTCCCTCCACCCCCGCACGTCCGGCGCGAGGACCGCCCTTAGCGCCAGCGTGACGAACCACGATCTTTTAGTGGCTCAACTTAAAACCGACATATACCGTACGCGGCAGCATCGGTCCATACACATAACTCGAGGCACGCTCTGCCCCCTTATCAAAGTCGTCTTGGTAGGAATGAAGAAGATTCTTTACTCCCGTATAGAGTTGAAAGGTCGAGCCCCACAGATGAAAATCATAACCAAGCTTTGCGCCGAGGTCGTAGAACCATGGGGTCGTGCGTAGAGAATAGCCCTCTGCGGCGAGGATGGCTTTCTCTGCCTCATTTCGCGCCTGTGTGCCCTCGTAAACGACGCGCATCGGCCCGGTAAGGTTGAATGTCCCGTCTAGAGAGAAACCATGGTAAAAACGCCAACTACTCATTAAAAAACCGTATGCATTGGGCGCTCGCAGGAAATCCCGTTGACCACTATTGAGCTCCGCGGGGACATCCCCCAAATACGCACCACGTTGAAGCGTCCCGCCGAGCTTAAAGGCTAAGTTGGGGGCGTATGCATAGTTTACCTCCAGATTGAGTCCGTAGATATGCGCCCCTGCGCTATGATTACTCCGTTCTAATAACACCACGCCCTGCGCATCCTCATCGTGCCGGATATTGATGAATGCATCGTTAAGCCGCGTGTAGAACCCCTCAAACAATACTCCCAACCCGTGTTTTCCAAACTCCTCTTTGTAGTCTAACGAGAGCATCCCACTATGCGACGACTCCCGCCGAAGATCTCCCGCTATCCGCTGTACGATTTGGCGAGCGCCTGCGACCTCCACGTGTAGCTCTTCGTTGTAGAGTTGAGGTTTGCGATACCCCATCGAATAGTTGGCGCGAAACTGTAACGTCGGCAGTAGGTTCACCAATACGCTCGCGCGTGGTACGGGGACAAAAGCGCCTTGATGGCTCGAATGCGACGCAGCCCCCCGTTCGTAAATGTCGTAACGGTCGAGGCGGCTCCCCACCGTCAGCGTCGTTGCGCCAAGTTTATGGCTATACTGCACAAAACCGCCGAATGTCTGTGTCTGTTGGTCTGACACCACGAGTGTCGGATTCTCCGTAGCGGGCGTGGTACTGTAGTCTCGATTACCGGGCTTTGAATCCTTGAGCTGTTCCCCGTTGAAGTCAATCCCGCCGAGCAATGTCCCATTGCCGAAATGTGCGGCATACTGCCCCCCGAAACTATAACTAAGATTGGAGGTCAGCCCATAATCTTTTAACGGATGCCCGCTCGAAAGCCCCCCATAATACGACTCTCGATCTACGTTCATCATCGAGGCATTCAAGGTCAATTGGTCGTTCGAGCGCGTAAGAAGGTGGTAGACTAACGAACCGCTATTGACATTGTGACGAGGCTGTTCGGTAATATTAGCCTCGTGGGCAGGTTTGTCAAACTGATCCCCCCCACGTCGATCCTCTGTAATATGAAAGTAGGATAGGGAAACCTTCCCCCGTTCGCCGAGCCGCTGGAAGAGCCGCGCCCCAATCGTCCCATTGATAAGCCGCGGGAACTCGGAGTAACCATCCCCGTCGGTATCATATGCCAGCCGATGACGATAATTCCCATATACGGCAAGCCCCGTCTTGTTATTCTCCAAAATATTAGAAGAGTTGAACGAAACGTTATAGTCGGGCGTCACCGCGCCCCCCTTACCGACGCCAACCCCAGAGAAGGCTGTGCTCCCCCCTGCTTCAAAAGTATTCGTCTGAGGGTCTTGAAGGATGATGTTGACCGTCCCCGCCACGGCGTTACTCCCATAAAGTGCGCTCCCGCCCCCTCGTTGCACCTCGATACGAGATATCATGTTCGAGGGGATGAGCTCCATCCCATACACCCCCATCAGTCCGCTAAATATCGGGTAGCCGTCGACAAGAATCTGCGTATACTCGCCCGCCAATCCATTCAAGCGTACTTGGTTAAAACCGCAGTTCTGACAGTTATTCTCCATTCGTACCCCCGGGATGTAGGTCAGCCCTTCGCTAATCGTACGGGCACTCGCCGCGCCTAAAATCCGAGGACTCACCGTATTGACTATCGTAGAGGTCTCGCGCCGTCGGAGAGCCTCCTTATCCCCCGTAACGACCACGGCATCCATCTCCAACAAGTCCTCCTTTAACTCAATATTGAGCTCAAGGTGTTGCCCCGGCGTAAGGTGCACTTCTTGCGAAACATCGTGGTAACCGATGCAACGCACCATAAGCTGGTGACGCCCCTCATGGACATTCCGCAAACGGTAATGACCATCACTATCTGACGACGTACCTGCACTCGTCCCAACCAAGGATATGGTCGCAAGGGCGATGCCATTCCCATGGCAACTGATCTTCCCGTAAATCGTCGTCTCGCGCAGCGCTTCACGCCCCCATGCGCGTGGCAAGAGGCTAGCAAAGGCGAATAAGGCTACTAGTAAAGATATCCGTAACTTCATTTTCTACTCTCTTTTACCGAACCCGTGGGCGTCCCACTCGAAGACAAATATAGTATGTTTAGATTAAATTCAAATTACTGTCACGTCGCTCCCCGTTATCTATCTACCTTTGTAGAAGAATAACAGCTACGACAATGACCATAGACCCTATCTCTCAACAGATTTACGCCCACTATACCCTCGGGGTGGAAACCGATAGCCGAAAGGTGCGCCCCGGCGTGATATTCTTCGGCTTGCCTGGCGAGCGGGTGAATGGGGGTGATTTCGCTGAAGCTGCACTGGCAAAAGGCGCTGTGCTCGCCGTGGTAGACAAGCCCTCTTTGCAAGGTAAGGCGGGCATCGTCGTTGTCCCCGATGTCTTGCGCACGTTGGCGGAGGTCGCTAATCTACACCGCCAGACCCTCCACTGTCCCGTATTGGGCGTTACGGGCACAAACGGCAAGACGACCACCAAGGAGCTCCTACGGGCTGTCCTCGCCTCGCAATACCGAGTGGCTGCCACCGAAGGTAATTTCAACAACGCTATCGGCGTCCCGCTGACCCTGCTCAGCATCCCGCGCGACACACAGTTTGCCATCGTCGAAATGGGCGCTAACCATCCGCAAGAAATAGCCGCTTTGTGCGAAATCGCAGAGCCGACCCACGGGCTTATTACCTCCATCGGCGAGGCGCACCTTGAGGGCTTTGGTTCGATAGAGGGCGTCGCACACACCAAGGGTGAACTCTTCGCCTACCTCAAGGCGCATAACGGCTTGGGCTTTGTACGGGACGATGACCCCCGCGTCGCGCAAGAAGCTGAACGGGTACATCTCGGCTGCTCTGCAAGTCGCTACTCCCTTGCCGTCTATCAGCTGACAACACAGGTCGCTGCGGAGGGGACGCTCTCCTTTTCTTTCTCATGGCAGCGCAACTCATTCTCGTGCCATACCCACCTCGTCGGCACTTACAACGCCATCAACGCCTTGGCTGCGCTCCACGTCGGGCATTACTTCAATGTCCCGTTAGCGCAAGGTTGTAGTGCCTTAGAGGCGTACGCCCCACACCTCCACCGTTCGCAACTCCTTCACACGCGCCGCAACCAGCTGATTGTCGACTGCTACAATGCCAACCCGACTAGCATGCGCCTTGCCATAGAGAGCTTCCTCCAAATCCCCACCTCGGGGAAACGGCTGCTCATCTTAGGCGAAATGCGCGAATTGGGCGATGCCGCCCCTGCGGCACACCGTGCGGTACAGGCGCAGGTCGCCCAATCCCCCGAGGTTGAGGCCTGGTATATCGGCACGCAATGGGAAAAGCTATCGCACGCGCTCTACTTCCCATCAACTCCAGAGTGCATCCGCCATCTTCAGCTAGGGCACTATTCCGACGGGCTCGTCCTCCTCAAAGGGTCAAACTCTGTCGCATTAGACACAATTATTCCGTATCTTTAGCCAAGCGAATGGACGATAACGATGGGCATATATCTATTAGCTGACGCGGGCGGCACCAGTGTAAAGTGGTATGTAAAGGACGAGACCACAGGTACAGAATATCAGTTCCGAGTGGATGGGATGAGCCCCCTCTACCTCTCCGAAGAGGAAGTGGAGGTGAAACTGCGCGAAGCATTCCCAGCCCCCGACTACTGCCAACGTGTCGCTGAGGTGGCATATTACGGCGCAGGCTGTGCCCCAGACCAAGCCCCTTGGAGGATACAAGCAGCTCTCGAGCGCCTATTCCCACGGGCAAAGGTCGTGGTAGACTCCGACATGGTCGGGGCGGCACGCGTCCTATGGGGCACGTCAACGGGCATTGTCGGGATTATCGGCACGGGCAGTAATGCGGGCTTTTATGATGGCGACGCCGTCTCTTACGCACGTCCTTCGTTAGGCTATATCTTAGGCGACGAGGGGAGTGGCGCATGGCTAGGGCGACACCTTTTGCGCGATTGGCTTTACGGCACGCTATCGCCCCATCTTGCAGATGCTATGTTTGAGGACTACGGACGCCCCCTTGGCTTAAAACCCTGTGGTACGCACGTCGAATCGACTGACCCCGTAATGCAACGCCTTTTCCGTGGCGAGCGTCCCAATCAGTTCCTCGCGAGCTTTGCACCGTTCCTTAGTCGCCACATCGACGACCCTTACTGTGCCAATTTGGTAAGCCAAGGTATGCAGCTCTATGTCACCTCGCTCGTCCTCCCCAACGTGACAGAGACGGTGCGTGAGCTAAAGATGGTGGGCAGTGTCGCCTACGCCTTCCAAGACCAACTCGGTGCAGCCTGCGCCCTGCATGGCATCGAACTCCGACAGGTCAAAAAAGACGCATTGCCGTAGCACACGATAGGCATCGTTGTCAAAAAAAGGGGAGGCAGCGCGCCTCCCCTCCCTTCTTACTTAGACAAATGTAGAAAGGTTACTTCCTTGTTCCCGTGAATTCTTCAGTGCCTAATACGATGCGTCGGTTGTAATGAAGCTCCGACTTCGTAATATAGCCATCGCCTGCAGCAATAAGACTGGTAAACTTAAAAGAGATCTTACCCTTCTTATTCTCCGTAATTTTGAAGCCAGAAGCGATAAAACCTTGCCCCGTAATTTTACCATCCTCCCCCTCATTCTTGCTTTTCTCTACTGCAAAGGTCTGCTTTTCCGTGGTGGTGCGTTCGCCAAGTATATTGGTCTTGGTGATTGTCTCACCCTCATAGCTACCAATCACATCATCTAGCGTTAGAGGCTTATCATCCTCTTTTTTGCAACCCGTAAAGGCTATGCACAGAAGGGCTGCTAAGAGCAATAGTAATCGAGTTTTCATTATCCGATGGGTTCTTTTAACCTAGAAACGGAAACTGCCCCCCACAGACCAGAAAGGCAAGGTAAATGTCCCTGCGGGGATGGGCGCGAGCTCGAGGTTCATACCCCAGTTCTCAGTGAAAGCCCAACGGAAGCCAAGAAACACGTCGAAACCATAGTAGGGAACCATTGCAGCCTCCGTAAGGACTGTCTTGGGAATACGGATAAAGTTTACCCCATTGAGAGCACCCACATAGAAGTCTAGATTATCAAACTGGTTGTGTAGTGTCACACGCGTATTGACTGCATAAAGAGCTCCAAAGGTCGTCCCCAAATACCCTCCTACGCCCAACGAACCGCGTCCGCTGCTAAAAAAGCCGCTCGCAACACAATACTCGTAGGAAACACCGAAGTTGGGGACTACGATGTACTTGAGACCGAGGTTGGCATTAACAAGCGAATTCCCCTTAACGAAATCCCCCCCTTTGCCCCGTGCACCAGCAACGAACGCTACGCCCAAGAGTAGGGCAAACAAGATTACGAATCTTTTCATTATGACTCTATTTTTGTTGATTGAATGACAAAAAGAAAGCAGGTATAGTCCCTCTAGACGAAAAGACTATACCTGCTGTGATGACACAAAAAAAAGCGCACAATTCCGAGATTGTGCAACGCACTGCCCCTAACAGGGGATGTAACACTCTGTTAACGTATCTTAACGGGGGGGGGGGTAACTAGAAACCTCTCGCGCGCATGAGCCTTCACTTCTAAGCTATAGCCCATATAGAGGCACGACAGTATCATCATGGTAGTTGCTGCTATTGTTTATTTCCGCCCGCAAAGATAGTATTTATTTAATAAACATCATCCACCCATTGTGCCCATTCATCCCCTACTGACGGATTTTCAATGCCTGTGTCGAACGGTGCGTCAAAAATGCACCTCCTTCACCTCCTCCAGTGTGAGAACCCTCCACCATGAGCGGCGCGCCCTTAGGACCGCCCGTCCAGCGTGAGCACTTCCTCCTTCCAGTCCCCGATGTTGCGCGTTTTTTCATCAAAACTTACCCCCACAAGGTGGACTGGACGACCCTCGGCACGCACCGCACGGAAATACTCCCGATCCTTAATCTGATCAATAGCGTCCTGTGCTGAGCCCTGCGTGTTCACCTTGAACTCAAAGATATAAACGTGCTGGCGGGTTAAGACAAGCATATCGATACGCCCCGTGGCACACACCACCTCCGCTTGCGCATGAATGCCTAACAGACGGAAAACGGCGTAGAGCACCGACTGATAGTACTGTTCTCGCAACGGACGCCCCTTCTCGCTACTAGGGGTATTGCCATAGATTATCCCTGCCAAGATTTCAGAGATCTGCGCCATAGCCTCCGCAATGTCGCCACTCCGTAGCGCCCTATAGAGTTTTAGCACCGTAGCCCTGACGTCGTCGCGCCTAATGTTTACATAAAGGGGCAAAAGCTCCTGCAGAAACCCGAAACGCACCTCCTCGTTCGGATACCCCAGTTGGTAAA
>CAJPTV010000109.1 GCA_905373665.1 Bacteroidia bacterium | reverse complement strand
GATTTAACTTCCTTCACCTCCCCCGTATTCCGCAGCAGGTAATAGAAATGGCTCGTATTCATCGCCATCAATACCGTGTCGCCCGACAGGGGAAGCATCCCATAAATCTGACGCTCTTTCACATCATCTGGGAACGAAAGAGCTTGCTTTTCAAACTGCTTACCAGAGAAGCACAACAGCGTGTCAGAGAAGCTCGTAACCCCCAGTTGGTCTCCTAAGTGAAAGGAAAGAAAAATGTGCAAGGGCGGAATACGATGCGCGTGCACGCTCCGCTCAAGCTCATCGTAAGAGAAAATATAATTCGACGTACAGAAGTAAATCGTATTCCCAAAGGAATAGGTCTTGTAGACATCGCCGAAGTTATCAATCTCCTCTGCGAGCTTCTTCCGGAGCGAAACATACTGCAAGAGACCTCGATGGTCTGGCACAAGACAACCAAAATCCCCCACCAAGCCAGCATAGACAATCCCCGTCGCTCCCACGCTTAGTGAACGAACGATTCGGTTATCGGGAACTGCGATACGACGCCAACGCTCACCATCATACTCCAAGACGCCCCCCTCATTATTGCCCACATAAAGCAATCCGCGCGAGTCTTGCACTATAGCCCAGTTCTGCTCACTCCCCCGATACTCCTGCGCCTTGAACCACCGAATCAACAAATTACCATGTTCCCGCTTCTCAGATGCCTCGGCTCGTCGCCCCAACAGCACTGAAAGGGCTAGTGCCATGCACAGCAGAAGCAAGAACCTACCCTTGGAAAACATATATACAGAACTCCTACGAAGTTTTATTTTTCACAACCACGACGCGCACCTCCCCTAACGGTAAAGGTGCAAAACCCCCTTATACTCCTTTCCCGAGAACTCCACTCCGTCCCACCCCACGGCGCGGACGATGTAGAAATAAACCCCTACAGGCAACGGATTGCCCTTACCATCCTTTCGCCCGTTCCAGCCATCCCATTTACGGATGTCGCCATGGTACTCATAGACTTGAATACCATTCCGGTTCATAATCACGACATCAAACTCCTTGAGCGACTTCGCATTCTTGTCGCGCTCTATAATCTGAAAGAGGTCATTGATGCCATCGCCATTTGGGGAAAACACATTCGGAATCGCATTCTTGGAGAGGAGTGCCGAATCCACCTTAACCTGAATACGGAACGTATCCTGACACCCCGAGACCTCATTAACTGTCCGAAGCTCTGCGCGATAGACCCCAGCTGTAAAGAGCTCTGCCGATGGACGGACCTCCGCTTCCGACGAAGCGGCAATCTTTTCGTAAAACAGCGTATCCGCCCGACCGCGTCGCACCGCTCGGAGATCATTGCGCACCGAGAAGTGAAGCTGCGTAGCATTCTCCGCCTCCGAGGACATCCGCATATAGAAAGGCGCTTCTCCCTTCGGGGACTCTCCACCTTCCTCCCACCGCTCTGCTCCCCCATCGAGGTTGCGGTTTATCTCGATCTTCATCTTTGCCTTGGTGGCTATAGGCTCAAGCTCCTCCGTCGCCGCCTCAAACTTCTTCCCTGAGAGCGTCTCCACAACCACCTTATAACCAAAAGGCTTATAAGGCGGGGGCGTAATCCGCGGCGGCACTATCCCAAAGACCTCAACAGGCGCATTCTGTAGGTTAAACCAATTGACGGTCTTAAAATACCCAGCCCCGATCTCCTGATACTCACTCACTTCGTCTATCGAGAGGTCGTAATACAGGAACTTATCGTAACGAATAGCATCAAAATCGTAATTAAAGAGCGGGGCGAGCGTCAGCCCATCACACTTGCTCACCGCACGTAGCCCCGTAAGCTTGATATCGTCATAAAAGAGCCAAAGCGTCCGCTTAAGCGATACACTCCCTGCGGTGAACTCCACGAGATACCCTCCTGGCTCTTGAACGGCGAAAGTAGCCTCGCTGCCCGTCACCGTCTGCTTTTCTTGAAACTCCTTTGTAAACCCATCTGTACGAAAACGCGAGAGCTTAAACGTACCATTCAGCGCCGTCGAGGGCTTCGCCTTTAGCGTAAAGGTCGGGGTTGTCCCCTTCTCACCAAAGACAAAATAGATCGAATCGCGCACCTCGCCCTGCATATAGCGCGTCTGCGTCTGATAGTCAGGCGTCTGTACATAAAAAGTCAACGACGGGCTAGACTGTGCCCAAGCCCCACCGAGCATTCCCCACAAAAGAAGCACAAAAAGCCCAGCAGCATGGCGTAACGAACCCAAAAGGAGACTCCGCTCCTCCCCTGCCACGCGCTGAGACGATGCGAGCAACTTCGTAAAAATCATAGTGTTCATTCGCGGCATTAGATATTGTGCCTCCACTGCATTTTGCGCGATGCGCCTCCCTCATTTCTATAACAAGCATCGATGCGCTCACGAAGGGGCAAATGAAAATCAAGGTCAAGCAACCACGTCGGGATCACCTCGCGCGAGCTCTTAGGCCGCAAATCCCCACGCCATGCAAAACCATACAAGAGTCGATCTTCTTGTTCCGTCTCCTGAATGGGCGAAATCAACGACTCTGTTTCCGAATAGAACGTAGCCTGTGCGGCACGCCCCTCCTCCATCCGAATCCGATAACGCGGACTCTTCACACGGTTTATTCCCAAGAGCTCCTCCGCCTCGCGCATAAAGAAGATGACATCACCATCCCCCTCAATCTCAATCCTGTCAAGAGCATTGTCCCGCAAATAGGCATGCATCACGAGCCCGGTCATCTGATTGTAATACTCCCCTTGGTCATGCGACCCAAGAAAGACCTTCTCTTCCAACAAGATACTATCCACGGCACTCTTCCCTAAATACCCCGTAATGTGAACAGCCGAAATCTGCGAATCGCCATTCCAAAAATAAGGGTAAGGCTTCCCCATGAGGGTAAACGTACTGTCGCGGCCGTTCAGATAAAGCGTGTCGCAGGCTATCTGAAAGTCATTGCGAAAGCTTCGGCACTGTTCCATAGCCCAAACGTGGTAGACGGTGTCGGAGCGTTGGGTGAGCGAATCCTGCTTACGAGCGATAGCCTCGCTCTTCACCTCAAACTTCTCTGCGCGCATAAAGAGCGTATCGTGGCGGAGGTTCGCCGAGTCCACCTGATAGAGCATCGGCTGTTGATCTGCCAATACCCGACGTGGTTCTGACCAGTAAAAGAGATGCTGGCTGTAAATACGGTCGCGGCGTACCGAATCTTCCAAAAGCACGTGCCCGAAAGCCTCTAAGTCTTTTCGCTCACCGTAAATAAAGAGACGGTCAGAGAAGAAGTGTTCCCCCTTGTCGCGAAAGGCGACATCGCCCTGAAGTTCAAACTCCTTGGTATTGAGGTTATACCATCCCTTGTTGCAAATCCCGACCTGCTCGAGACGATACATCCGGATGTTGCCCCAGAGGTAAAGCATCGCCTCGTTGCGGTGATACTCAAGCGTATCGCTATAACTCCGCAGCTCCTCTCCTTGAAAACGCACCTCGCCCGAAAGGACGGAAAGGCTCTGATTCGCCAAATACTCTCCCCTCAGGCTCTCCAGTTCGTTATTCTCCGAACGCATACGCCCCCACGTGGTAAAACGCACGAGATTCTCTCGCGTATCGTAGTCGAGCAGGTCGCTCCACAGCGTGTAGTTCTGCACCGTGTCTCGCAACTCTACATTTTGCCCAAAGATGCGCCCCGTGCCCGACTCGCCCTCGTAATAGAGCGAGTCGCCCATGATGCGCAGCCCCTTACTCAAGATCACCACACGCCCGTAAGCACGAAAACGGTTGTTTTGTTGAAAAAGGTAAGCACTGTCACAGCTCATCACCGCCCCGTCGTGTTCGAGGAGCACGTCGCCTAAGAGCCGATGCACAGATGCCTCTCCCAGCAGGAGAGGCTTCATTGCACGCGCACGCTTGATAGCGACGTCTACCGAGCTCCAACAAAGATTCTGGGCTGCGAGTAGGAACAGGAGGAGCGTCCACCCGTACCGCAGCACGACGCGCCGTATCACTATTGCTTTGGGGTCATTTTTTCTTTCCAGAAGCGATACTTAAACGGACAGTCAGCATAGCGACCATCGATCCAAATGTACATATTTTTCTGCTTCTTTTCCACCCACTGGTCAAAGACCTTCGTCTCTTTCTTTGCCTTGGCAAGGTTCTGCACGAGGGCGTAATCTTCCTTGAGGTTCATGCGGTGCGGGGGGATAATCCGCTCGAGGCGAATCACCTTTACCACCACATTCCCCACGCGGTCGCGACTCTCAAAGGGGGCACTCATTTCCCCCTCCTTAAGCTCCTTCAATGCGTAGTAGTCCACAGGGAGGATAACCTCCTTATCGAGCGCCGTGCCCCCGCTTTGTGCATTAAGCGCAAAGCCTCCGTTCAGGCGCGTATCCTTATCATCAGAATATTGTAAGCACGCCTCCGCAAAGGTCAACGAATCTCGAGCCACGAGCTGCTTAATACTATCAAGGCGTGCCGAGGTCTTCGCTATCACATCCGTAGAATAGGTGGGGCGCATCAGAATGTGGCGTACATTGGCCAACTTCCCCTTTTTCCCAATCATCTGAATGAGGTGGTAACCATACTCCGTTTTTACAATCGGGCTCACCTGTCCGTCGGACAACGCAAACGCGGCATCCGCAAAGGGTTTCACAAAACCCTCGCGCGGCATATAGCCCATCTCGCCCCCCTTGATGGCCGAGCCGCGGTCTTCCGAATAAGCGACCGCCAGTGTCGAGAAGCGTTCCCCTTTGAGGATACGTTCGCGCAAACTGAGAAGTTTCTCCTTTACTTGAAACTCCGCCTCTGTGGCTGCCACGGGCGAGAGCACAAGCTGGCGATAAACGAACTGCTCAGGGAGCATTTGCAAGCTATCTTGGGGCTGCGCGCGGAAAAACTCTTGCACCTCGGAGGGGGTGACCAGCACCTTAGCTATTACCTTCGAGCGCACCTGTTCCGAACGCCGCTGCTCCCCCAAGAGCTGCACCATCTCAGCCTTAATCTCTTTGATAGAGCGCCCATACTGCTTTTCCAGAGCCTCCTCACTCCCCGCCTGTTGTACGAAGTGCGAGAGGCGCTGTTCTATCTCCTGCGAGTTCTCCAAATTGGGCTGCGGGATGCTGTCAAGGTCGGCTTGGTCGAGGAGCATATAGTGAATAAGGAGGCTTTCGAGGACGCCGCAAGCGCTATTTTTCTGTAGTTGAACATTCTGCATGCGGGCGCGCACCATCTCCATTTCGACATCCGAGTAGAGGAGTTGTCGTGTCCCGACGTTGGCAATCGTCCCGTCAAGTAGCTGAGCGAAAGACGATAACGTAAGTAGGAAGAGACCCAAGACGAGTAGGCAGCGTTTCATGTACGTGCGTTGCGTTAAAAGTTTGTGGTCTGTATGTCGCAGGTCACGACACACGACGCTACAAAGGTAACTTTTTTGCGAGAGTCGAACTCCGTTAAGCAAACGGGAGGTAATGACAGATAATGGAGCATGGGGTAGAAACCTCCTTAAGGCAGTATCTACAAAAAGAGCCTGCCTCTTTAACGAGACAGGCTCTTTTCACTTAGATAAAACAACTATCTGATACAGATTATCCGTATTGTGCGTTTTGCGCCATTTTCGCCCGTTAAACGCGCAAAATAGCCCCCTGCAGGGAGATCTGCTGTATCGACAACCATTTCGATGCCATTCAATGCCCCCGCACGGAGTACCTGACCTGCGAGGTTGAGTAGCTCGTAAGTCATCGACGCGCCCTCTGGGTTCAGAATACGCAGCTGCGTGGTAAATGGGTTCGGCGCCACAATCACGGTCGATAATACCGCATCTTCCACAGCTTTGGGCACCTTGCTTTCTGTTACGTTCACCGTACACATAGCCGTTTGTCCGTCGACTGTCGCCGTCACCTTTGCCGTACCTTTCTTCACCGCTGTTACCAAGCCCGTCGCAGAGAGTGTAACGACCCCATCGCCCGAAGTAAGCGTCCACGTCACCTTTTGGTTCGTTGCCGTCGATGGCTCTATGATTGCCTTAAGCTGCTGCGTCTTTCCTACAGAAAGCGTCACCACCCCGGGTTCAATCCTCACAGACGTTACGGCAATCTTCTTCTTAACCGTAATCTTGCAAACGTTAGTCTTATCGCCCACCTTGGCTTCGACCTCAGCTTGCCCCTCCTTGACTCCATTGACCATATTGCCACTGAGCGTAATATACTCATTACCTGACTTGATACTCCACGTCACCTCTTGGTTCGTTGCGGTCTGAGGGGTAATCTTCACCCCAAGTGTCGCGCTCTTCCCTTCGGTAAGTTCCAAGGTGGCTGGGATGACCTCAATAGACTCTACTGGTACATCATCGCTCGTTACGCGTACATTGCACTTTGCCGTAATCGTGGGGTTCTCTTTACTTGTTACGGTCACCGTAGCTGTTCCCGCTACTTTCGTTGCCCTGATATTCCCCTCTTGATCCACCGTGAGCGATTCATTCCCTTCAGTAACCGCCCACGTTACCTCCTTGTTCGTCGCATCATCGGGCTTAAACTTAAGCGTCAACTTTGACGAACCTTCAACCTTAATAGGCAAGGAATTTGGCACAATTTCAATGCCAGTGAGTGGGATATGAAGTTTCCCTGCCTGCTTAATCTCAAGTTCCAACGTGTAGGTTGTTTCCGACTGCGTGAAGGTCACCTTTACGCTACGCATAGAAGAGGTTTCGTTCTTTTCCACGGTAAATCTCACCGTTTGACTCCCCGTACCTGTTGTAGCAGAGGGGGTAACCCACGTAGCCTCAGCCGGCATGCTCAAAGTCCAAGCCTTTTCTGAGATTACATTCACGCTCGGCATGCCGCCCTCTGCTGGTATCTCTTCTAATGTAGTTGGCTCAAGGTTAAAGCCTACGAATCTTTTCACCTCAACCTCTTTTGCCTTCGAGCTGCCATCCATTACCGCATGTTTCCCAGCATCCCATTTTCCCTCTTTGGGTGAGAAGATAAAACATTTATCTAGCGTCAAAGTAGCGAAATCTGCAATAGCATAACCGCTTTCTCCCTTTCTTCCCTTAGCATTCACC